>CANHVO010000124.1 GCA_947463915.1 Planctomycetaceae bacterium | reverse complement strand
TGGGCCGATCCTAGAAATGGTTACCGAAAAGTACTTGGTTCGAGCCGAAAAAGAATGGGAAGCTCGCCTCGACGCTCAACGCATCTTTGAACAAATTGTCGATGCACTCGAGCATGGTGACATTCGCCGGGTTGCTAAATTGACGACAGAAAATTTCACAGGCCCGTTGCAAACCATCATACCATGGTGCACCAATCGTTTCACCGACTCGATGATCGAACAATGTCGGGAGCGATGGGGCGAACAGTTTTGGGGATTCTTAATGCTCGGTGGGATGTCGGGCGGGGGTATGGGGTTCTTCTTTGAACCATCGGTTCAAGCGGAGGCAAGACAATGGTTGTTGCAGGCACTCGTTGCAACCAAACGCGAAATGCAAACGCGTTTGCCGTTTGCCATGGATCCAGTCGTTTACGACTTTGCGATCAATGATCGTGGATCTTGGTGCGAGATGCTTCGTTCCGACGAAGCGACGATGCCGGATGGTTACTATGCGATTGTGGCACCTAAGCTTATTCGGCAAGACATACGCGACTTGAGCGAGCAGTCGCAACGCGAGCTGATGCGATTGAATCGTTCGTGTCGAGAAGGGGACGGGCGGGCACGCTGGTTGCTCGATCGGCTTTTGCCACAAGCGCAAACCGAAAACGATGCCAAATCGCTATTGCCGGAAATGTTGCGAATCAATGGCTTCGACAGGACGCAACACGAACAAATTCGAACTGACTTGTTGTCGGGTAGGATTGGGCTATCGGAGAATCGTCTGCCTCGACAAACGGTGATCGAAGATGTTTCACTCGACGACATCATCGATCTTCGGGAAATTGGAACAAGTCATTCGCGTTCTTCGGACGATGCATTGCGCGGTAGGCAAGCGTTGGAATCCGGACAAGTCGCAGTGGTTTCGCTGGCGGCGGGAGTTGGTTCGAGGTGGACCGGTGGTGCAGGCGTTGTGAAGGGATTGCATCCGTTTGCTAAGTTCGCAGGCAAACATCGTAGTTTCATCGAAGTGCATTTGGCCAAAAGTCGCTTAACGTCCGAACTATATCAGTGTCCGGTTCCGCATGTCTTCACGACCGGTTACATGACGCACGCGCCGATGGAGAAGCACTTAGCCAGCGTAAACAACTACGATTACCCAGGCCAAGTGCTCTTATCCAAAGGAATGTCGGTCGGATTGCGAACCATTCCAACAGCCAGAGATTTGCGTTTCTTTTGGGAGGAAATGGCTCATCAAGTTCTCGACGAACAGCAACAGAAAGTGCGAGAGAGCGGACATGCGGCCATCCTAGGCTGGGCCAAGTCGGTCGGTGAAGCGAGCGACTATACAGACAACCTACCACAGCAGTGCATGCATCCCGTTGGGCATTGGTATGAGATCCCGAACATGCTTCGCAATGGCCTGTTGCATCGAATGCTAAAGGAAAGGCCATCGCTGAAGTATTTGTTGTTGCACAACATCGATACTCTCGGAGCCAGCTTGAACCCGCTGGTCTTAAGCAAACATATTGAATCCGGGGCTTGCTTGAGTTTCGAAGTGGTTGGAAGACGTATGGAAGATCGTGGCGGAGGTTTGGCGGTGGTTGATGGCAAGCGCCGACTGCTTGAGGGCATGGGAATGCCAAACGATCGAGATGAGTTTGGATTGACGTTTTACTCGTCGATGACCACCTGGATTGATGTCGATCAGCTCTTGAGGGCATTTCGTTTGGATCGAACCACTTTAGGCGACATGGCCATAGTCGAAAGCTCGATAAGGACTATGGCGGCGAAACTACCAACCTACATTACGATTAAGGATGTGAAAAAACGGTGGGGATTAGGGCAAGAGGATGTGTTCCCTGTGACGCAGTTTGAAAAACTTTGGGGTGACATGAGTACGTTGTCCGAAATTCGGTGCGAGTATATCGCCGTAGAGACGATGCGAGGTCAGCAAATGAAAGACCCGGCGCAATTGGACGGATGGGTTCGCGATGGGTCGGCTGAGTACATCCATTCGCTGTGCAAGTGGAGTTGAGCGTGGCAATTGGAATCCCGAAGCGGCAAACACCGCCATTGATTTCGTGCTGCACCTCGCCCATTTGCGTATCATTGATTTGCTCGTTTAACAGTCAGCGGTAGGCGTACATCGCTGTATTCAGCCGTACGCCTACGGCTGACTGTTAAACGAAGTTCAATTGGGTAGGTATGGTTTCCAACTTCAAAGTGTAGAATACGGAATCCAGTTCCGACAGCAATGAACATTGACTCGCAATGACATCATCGATGAATGGCCAGACATTACTTCCCGCCAAGCAGAATCCTTGTCAATTCAAAAATGAGATCGAAGAAATCTACCGTGTCGATTCGAGACGCATTTTCGCATCCCTAGTGCGACTTTTGCGAGACTTTGACGCAGCGGAGGAGGCCATGCAAGAGGCGTTTGCTGCCGCATTCACGCAATGGGAGCAGACCGGTATCCCCGCCAACCCTCGCGCTTGGTTGGTCTCGACAGGTAGGTTCAAGGCGATCGATTCGATTCGCCGCCGTCAGCGGTTTGGCAACTCGGCTTCGGAAGTTGCGAAGCGAATCGATGAAATTGCAACATTGAACGCTGCTAGAGAAAGCGAAGACATCGAGGATGATCGTTTGCGTCTCATCTTTACTTGTTGTCATCCTGCAATCGATCCAAAGGTGCAATTAGCATTGACGCTTCGAGAAGTTTGCGGGCTAACAACCGAGGAAGTGGCTAGCGCGTTCCTCCTCACTCCATCCAGTATGGCGCAACGACTTGTTCGTGGTAAAGCCAAGATTCGTGAGGCTGGGATCCCTTTTGCGATACCATCCGCGAGTGACTTTCAAGAGCGACTCGATTCTGTTTTGGCGGTCGTTTACTTGATTTTCAATGAGGGATATTCGGCTTCATCGGGCGATTCTTTGACTCGTGCAGAGCTATCCTTCGAAGCGATTAGGCTGGGAAGATTGCTGGTCGAACTTTTGCCCGACCCGGAAGCTATTGGTTTATTGGCTCTGATGTTGTTTCAAGAGTCTAGGCACAAAACGCGTGCGAATCCGGATGGTGACCTTGTCTTGCTTGAAGACCAAGATCGATCGCAGTGGGACGCAAAGATGATTGCGGAAGGATTGCAACTCATCTCGCACGCTCTTTCGACTCGGCGATTCGGAGCCTATGGTATCCAAGCTGCTATCGCGGCTGTGCACGCCAGTGCCAAACAGACGGAGACAACGGACTGGGCTCATATCGTAGCGTTGTACAGCGCCCTCTTTGCAATCAATCCCTCTCCAGTGATCGAATTAAACTGGGCTGTCGCTATCGCAATGAAGGACGGACCAGCAGCGGGAATTGAAAAGATTGAATCTATTTTCGACCAAGGCCATCTGGAAGATTATCATCTAGCACACGCCGCTAAGGCGGACTTGCTTCGACGCCTCGGACGAAATCAAGAGGCCAAGATCGCGTATGAAAAAGCACTTGCTCTGGTTAAGCAGGAGCCAGAACGCCGATTCCTGCAGAATCGATTAGCGAATCTTCCGAATTGACTTCCGAAAATTGTTAAAAAATTTCAGCCGAAGGTCGATTTCGCTATGTCCCCAACGACCAGTCTGTAGCACCACCCAGGTAAAATATTTCGCGTCGTTTGAGTCCTTGTTGCAAAGAAGGTATGGAAAATGAAGTACATGTTTCTGATGTATAGTCCTGAAGATGCTTGGACCCCCGAGCAGTGGAAAGAGTGCGTGGAAACATCTATGGGGATTTGCCAAGAACTTGCCAGCAAGGGACAGCTTCTATCTGCTGCTCCTCTTCATCCTGTTACAACAGGCGAAACAGTTCGTGTGCGCCAAGGTCAAAGGATCGTTACGGTTGGGCCGTTTGCTGAAACAGTAGAGCAGCTAGGTGGGTACTATATCATCGACGTCGAGAATCTCGACGAGGCGATTGCGATCGCTTGTCGATTGCCGCCTGCCCAAAAAGGAACTGTTGAGATTCGACCAATTCGAAACATAGATGGACTGCCGAGCGAAAAGCTTGAACTGAAAACAGCGAACTCGCTCGAAAAATTTATGCTCCTTTGCTACGACGACGAGCAGGCCTGGGCTGAGGCTGGTCCAGCCGCCCATGAAGCAGCCATTAGAGACGCTGTTTCCTTGACTCATCGATTGGACGCAAAAGGCCACTATCTTAGCGCCGCTCCACTTTATCTATCTTCGACCGCAACGAGTGTTCAAGTACGAAACGGCAAGCGAATCGTTACCGACGGCCCGTTCGCTGAAACCCGTGAAGTGCTTGGTGGCTATTACATCGTATTGGCAGAAGATCGGGCGGCAGCGATGGCCATTGCTGCCCAGCATTCCGGGGCTCGTCTGGGGGCCGTTGAAGTTCGCCGGGTCTTCGAACTACCATCGTAGCCGGAGTCGCCAGACTTCGTGACGAGACGGTGACCGAACTGTGGCCAGTCCGGCTACTACCATCGTAGCCGTAGTCGCCAGACTTCGTGACAAGACGGTGACCGAACTGTGGCCAGTCCGGCTACTACCATCGTAGACGTAGTCGCCAGACTTCGTGACAAGACGGTGACCGAACTGTGGCTAGTCCGGCTACTACCATCGTAGCCGGAGTCGCCAGACTTCGTGACGAGACGGTGACCGAACTGTGGCCAGTCCGGCTACTACCATCGTAGCCGGAGTCGCCAGACTTCGTGACGAGACGGCGACCGAACTGTGGCCAGTCCGGCTACTACCTTCGTAGCCGGAGTCGCCAGACTTCGTGACGAGACGGTGACCGAACTGTGGCCAGTCCGGCTACTACCATCGTAGCCGGAGTCGCCAGACTTGGGGACAAGACTGTGACCGAACTGTGGCCAGTCCGGCTACTACCATCGTAGCCGTAGTCGCCAGACTTCGTGACAAGACGGCGACCGAACTGTGGCCAGTCCGGCTACTACCATCGTAGCCGTAGTCGCCAGACTTCGTGACGAGACGGCGACCGAACTGTGGCCAGTTCGGCTACTACCATCGTAGCCGGAGTCGCCAGACTTGGGGACGAGACGGTGACCGAACTGTGGCCAGTCCGGCTACTACCATCGTAGCCGGAGTCGCCAGACTTGGGGACGAGACGGTGACCGAACTGTGGCCAGTCCGGCTACTACCTTCGTAGCCGGAGTCGCCAGACTTGGGGACA
This sequence comes from Planctomycetaceae bacterium, assembly GCA_947463915.1. Classification (GTDB taxonomy): domain Bacteria; phylum Planctomycetota; class Planctomycetia; order Pirellulales; family Pirellulaceae; genus JBKCUI01. Next base: position 12,611 of record CANHVO010000124.1, on the reverse strand, counting down.
AGACGGCGACCGAACTGTGGCCAGTCCGGCTACTACACCGAACTGTGGCCAGTCCGGCTACGTCGACTCAGGTCCAGCGAAACCATTTTAGGGCGACAGCAAAGCTGATCAACGACCACGTTGCAAGGATGGCAATTCGCATGAGTTGTGCTGGCTCGAACAATCCAGCGCCTTCCAAAGTAATGGCACGCAAGGCGCTGATCAATGGAGTCAGCGGCAAGATTTGTACGATCGGTTGCATCGCATCCGGAAATCGATCCGTAGAAAAGAAGATGCCTGAAAACAACCACATAGGCAACATAACCAGATTCATAAGACCAGATACCATCTCGATGGAGTTGGCTCGGCAGGCAACGAGCATTCCGATTCCGGAGAAGGTCAGAGCTCCCAAAAGAACAACCACCAGCGCTGCCATCATACTACCTTGAGCAGCAACGCCAAAGGTCAGCCATGCGAATCCCAGAATGATAACGACGCCTGGGATTTGAAAGACCAATCGACTTGCGAGCAAGGACCAAAGAAAATGGCTCTTCTTCATCGGTGTGGCCACGAGGCGTTTGAGTACTTTACGAATCCGCATTTGCACCACGGCAAACCCAACACCCCAGAGTCCGCCTCCCATGATGTTCATGCCGAGAATTCCAGGAACGAGAAAGTCGACGTAACGACCTCCAGCATCGCTCGTTGATCGATCGCTGACCTCGACTGCGTCCTTGCGACCAGCCGATCTTTGCAGACTGTCGTCTACCAAGGAACGCGCCGAAACACTTTCCGGTCGTAGCGGATCAAAAACATAAACGTGACCGGAGCCCTCGGTCGCTTTCTCGATCAACAAATCGGTTCGGCCGGTTCGCAAACGTAAAGTTGCTTGTTCGATGGAGGCGTCCTTTAGTTGGATTCGCGGGTTCGCCTTTAATGCCTCATTTAGCTTTTCATGAAGTTGTGAATCGACGATATCCACGAGCACTGGTGGTTCTTGCCTTTTGTTAAACGCCAAACCGAGCGCAAGAACCATCAGCACCGGGAAGAAATAACTCCAAAAAACCGCGTCCGGTTGTCGCAGGAACTCCATGATCCTTGCCATGGTTAGATGGTAAATAGGATGTTGGGGCGACGATGATGAACTTGAGGGCTGGGTCATGCTGTTTGTTCTTCCTTCAAATTGCGTCCCGTCAATTTTACAAAGACATCTTCCAAGCTAGCTTGTCGTGTCGTTAGACCAGCCAACGCAAGATTCTCGGCCTCCAAATAGGACAGCAGCGCCGGGATCGTATGGTGAGCCATTTTTGAGTTTAGCGACCATCGATCGACTTCATCGCGTACGCTGGTGACATCGGCCAACGCCAAGAGCCTGAAGGCATCCGCGCGCGAGTGTTGTTCGGCCACGACAGAGAATTCTACGATATGGTCACCACCAACACTGGCAATAAGTTCTCGAGGTGTTCCCAACGCGATGACTTGCCCATGATCGACGATTGCAACGCGATCGCAGAGCCTTTCGGCTTCGTCCATGTAATGCGTTGTCAAAAGAATTGTCTTGCCCCGATCTCGAATCGCTCGAAGAATCTCCCAAAGCTGTCGTCTTGACGTAGGATCGAGTCCGGTGGTCGGCTCATCCAAAAAAAGTAACTCAGGATCACCGACGAGGGCTGTGGCTACCGCGAGGCGTTGCTTTTGACCGCCTGAAAGTTGAGAGATACGAGCGTCTTTTTTCTCGTCCAGCGACACACTTTTCATTGCGACATCGACGGTGATTCCGGTGCGATAGAAACTTCGGAAAAGGTCGAGGGTTTCACGGACCGTCAATTTGTCGGATAGCTGCGTTTCTTGCAGCGTGACACCGATCCGTTGTCGAATTGCTTCACCATCGCGAGTCCAACTCCGCCCAAGCACTTCAACATCACCGGAGGATGGCTGCAGTAGCCCTTCGATGATCTCGATGGTGGTCGTCTTGCCAGCGCCGTTGGGGCCTAACAACCCGAAGCATTCGCCGCGATTGACTTGGAGATTCAAGCCTCGCACGGCTTCGACAACGGGTTTGCCCGGATACGACTTGCGTAAATCGCGACAAACAATTGCCGGTTTTTGTTGATAGAGGTCCGTTTCGTCTTGGTCGTGGTTCATGGGCGGCTATTATGAATGATGAATTAGTTTCCTTACAGCCGACTTTAGTTGACTCTCCATGAATGAATCGCGAAAGCTAACTCGGTTTGCATTGAAGCGAGAATCACGAAAACTTTATGTGTTCTCTCTCGACGACGGCACGGAAGTTCAGTTTCTAGACCTGCTTCGGGGGAAAGATTGCGAATTCGAGATCGTATATGGCTCAAGCCATTTTCGACTAGCAAGTATAGGGTATCCCCCTTCCATAACATTGGCGGATCAGGAGGGAGTCATCTTGCGAGGAACCAACGCAATCGGCTCAATGTGTTTCGATTGGTCTTCCGATTATCGCAGTTACCAATTGGTCGGACGACGCATTGCTTGGATTGTCTGGATGATTATTGGCAAGTTTCGCGCATTTCACCTCAGATCGAATGATCGCAGAGTTGCGTATTGGGCTTGGAAAAGAAGCGGCTTTGAGATTCGAGGCGTCTATTGGGATGACTTGTCCGCGACCGAAATCGCCTCCGTCGTCTTTGGTTCCATGTACCAATGGGACGACGGTAGTTTTTAATCGTGAGCACTTGCAGTCTAAGCACGTCGGCACGAATTCTTCCTCTCCCCCTTTGCCCCGTTTCGATAAGGCTCTGAAGCATTTCTCCATGCAAAACCATGCTTTTGCGTAGCGAAAGTCGTCAAGACTTTCGACTGCAATGCCTAAACCACCGAAACTCTTGACGAGTTTCGCTACAACATGCTTCACATCGTTGTCGCTTCGGGGCGAGGGAAGCAAAGTCAAAAAGAAGTGGGGAATGACAAGGCTAGCGCCCGACGGCTAATTTGCAAGTAAAACACATGGCGATCTGCTTCGTTCTACTTTACATCGAATAGCTCGACGATAAAGTGAAGGCTCGCTTTAGGTGGAATGGCTCCTGGGCTACCTCGTTCGCCGTAACCAAGTTGATAGGGGATATCGAGCTCGATCATTCCGCCCTCGCCCACCAATTGCATCCCTTCGGTCCAGCCCTTGATAACTTGGTTTAGGCCGAAGGAGATCGTTTCGTTACGACGATACGAGCTGTCGAAGATCGTCTCGTTATCCAGCCAACCTTTGTAGTGAACCGTTACCCGGCTGATCGCTGTGGGTTTCTTGCCGTCTGTCTTGCGAAGAATTCGATACTTGAGTCCGGAATCGGTTACGAGAAACTCCTGATTTGCATCCGCATCAATTGCACCTGGAGCAACTTTTTCTTGTTTATCTACTGGACCTGTCGCGAGTGGCATTCCGGCTTACTTTCCCTATTTTTTGGTTGAAAAACACTAGTTTTGAACCTTTGGTTCGTGCCAGAATTTACTCGAAGGCTCCTTGTTTGGCGATAGTAAACAAGCGGGCCTGCATTCGCCAATGCGACCGTACAGCCACGAAAGCTGAGCGTGCGCATCCGATTGCTTTTGAAAAAGCAGTTACAATAGAGTTCCCCCAAATGTTCCGTGGCCTGGAAAAACGCCGACATGGAGTTCCCTGCAATCAACCCTACCCACCACTTGCATCAAACCGCTCGCGTCGGCGCTGGTGTACCGCCTTCAGGCGGCGGCCCGGCTTGGACGTATTCTCTGCTAGTTGCTGCACTATTTTTAGGGACTTTAAATCGAGCCGAAGCTGACGGCCCAGTCGACTTTGTCCGCGATGTTCGCCCGATCTTTGAGAAGCATTGTTACTCCTGCCATGGCGCAACCGAACAAGAATCCGGCCTCCGATTCGATGTCAAACAAGCCGCAATGAAAGGTGGCGATAATCATGGGCCCGACATCGTTCCCGGTCAACCCAATACGAGCCCACTCATCCGTTTCATCACCTCGGATCACAAAGAAAACAGAATGCCGCCAGACGGCAAAATGTCAGCCGAAGAAATCGCAACTCTGACTCGATGGGTTACCGAAGGGGCTGTATGGCCTGACGGCGTGGATCGAGTCAAACTTACAGATGCTCGCGACCATTGGAGCTTTAAGCCGCTGTCGTTGGCCTCGCAAGGTACACCGTCGCAACAAAGCTACTCCATCGATGCGTTTATCATCGCTAAGCTGAAAGAGCGTGGCCTTGCTCTATCACCTGAAACGGATCGCGTTAGTTGGCTGCGCCGAGTCTCGTTTGATCTCATCGGACTCCCGCCGTCGCCTGAACTAGTACAAGCCTTCACTCGCGATCAACAGGCCGATGCCTTCGAACGGGTCGTCGAAGAATTGCTTGGCTCGGAGCGCTACGGTGAGCATTGGGCACAGCATTGGCTCGATGTGGTTCGTTATGCAGATACTCATGGATTTGAAGTCAACACGGAACGCCCAAACGCTTGGCCCTATCGCGATTACGTTATCCGAAGCTTCAACAACGACACGCCCTACGATCAATTCATTCGAGAACAAATCGTTGGCGATGCGTTGGGGCAAGATGCTGGAACTGGCTTTCTGGTTACGGCATCGGTTTTGTTACCTGGCCAAATCGGTAAAGATGATGCTTCGATCCGACTTGCGAGACAAGACTCGCTCGATGAAATCGTGAACAATATCGGCCAGACATTCCTTGGGCTCAGTGTTGGATGCGCTCGCTGCCATGATCACAAATTCGATCCGATTACGGCCAAGGACTATTACGCCATGCAAGCCTTTGTGGCGGGGGTTGAATACGAGGATCGCGAACTTCGGTCGGAAGAGTCGGGGGCTCGTAAGTTGGCCATTGCTCCGCTGAAGAAACAAGTCCAAGCGGCAAATGAACAACTAGCAACGCTGATTCCTTTTGCTCAACCTGGAACCGTTCGTCGCATTACTAACGCAAAAGAAAATACGGAGTCGTTCGACGCCGTTGAGGCCACGCTGGTTCGATTCACGATTCACGACTCAAATTTGCATACAACACTTGGACTCATCGAACCTTGTATCGATGAGTTCGAAATATGGACGGACGAGCCGGAGCCGCGAAACATTGCTCTCGCGTCAAACGGGACAAAAGTAACTGCATCCGGCAGCAACGAATCGGACTTGCATAAACTAGTGCACATCAACGACGGCCAAACCGGCAACGCACGCAGCTGGATGGCATCAACCAAAGGACGAGGTTGGGTAGAATTCGAACTCCCGCGAGCCACAAAGATCTCAAAAATCGTTTGGAGCCGCGACCGCACTGGCCAGTTCAGCGATCGATTACCAACGTCGTTTACTTTGGAAGCAGGAACTGCTAGCGACTCACTAACCAAAGTCGCTGAATCGGCTCCATTGCGTCCAACCGCTGGCGCCGGTCCGCTTAACACCGATCGCATCCATCCCGTTCGAGCCTCGCGACTGCGTTTCAAAATACTCAACACCAACAGCTTGGAACCTTGCTTGGATGAACTCGAGGTCTTGAACACGGCCGGAACCAACGTCGCACTAGCCAGTTTGGGATGCAAAGCGACCACATCTGGCGATACCTTGGTTCCCGACCGTCATCAACCCAACTTCATCAACGACGGCCAATACGGAAACGAACGAAGTTGGATGTCGAACGAGCCGGGCAAGGGCTGGGTTGAACTCGAGTTTACTGAACCTCAGGAAGTCGATCGCGTTCTTTGGAGTCGAGACAGAACGGGCAAGTTCCTCGATCGATTGCCGATCGAATATGCCATCGAAGTAAACGTCGATGATCAATGGAAGCTCGTAGCCGATTCTACCGACCGCCAACCGCATATCGCCGGACTGCCGCGTGGGCCCGAATTCACGCTGGCTGGTCTTTCACCCAGTGACGCTGCTCAGGCCAGTGCTCTGCTTATGCAGAAAGCCGAACTAGAAAAACAAATTCAATCTGCCGAAATGGGACAGCAGGTCTTCGCAGGTAAATTCCGTGCTCCCGACGAAATACGATTGCTCAATCGAGGCGATCCAGAACAACCTAAAGAAGAGGTGCTGCCGTCCATCATTTCATCGCTCGGCGAAATTCAACTGAGCAAGGAGACACCCGAACAGGAGCGTCGTCGCAGTCTAGCTGAATGGATTGCTCATCCACAAAATCCGCTAACGGCCAGGGTTATGGTGAATCGGATCTGGCAAGGACACTTCGGGATCGGCTTGGTTGATACACCGAGCGACTTCGGTAAAAACGGGATGTCGCCGACCCATCCAGAGCTTCTCGATTGGCTGGCATCGGAGTTTATTCGCTCTGGATGGTCGATCAAACAGATGCACCGAAGAATTGTTCTCAGCGCGACCTATCGCCAGAGCAGTCGATCGGATGCGTCGAACGCAGGCTCTACCGCCGACGCCGAAGCGAGACTACTTTGGCATTTTCCGTCCCGTCGTCTCGAAGCCGAAAGCCTTCGCGATTCGATGCTTTCAGTAAGTGGGCTCTTGAATACCAAGATGTACGGTCGAGGTTTCGATATGTTCGACAAGCGTGGAGGACTTTCCGGTTTCGCTCCCATCGAAAAACTAACGGCGGACAATCAACGTCGAATGATCTACGCCCATAAAATCCGACGCGAAACCGAGGCGGTCTTCGGAGTCTTTGATTGCCCAGACGCAGGACAGAGCACGGCATCGAGGCGTCACTCGACAACACCGATCCAAGCGTTAAATCTTTTGAATAGTCGCTTCACTCTCGATGTATCCAAGGCATTTGCTGAACGGGTCGCGCGCACTGCTGGCAGCAAGATCGAGGAACAGATCCAACACGCCTACCAATTGGCTTTGAATCGCGATGCGACCGTCGATGAACTCAAGGCGAGCGAGCCCGTTGTGCGTGAGCAAGGCCTAGAATTGCTTTGCCGCGTTCTTTTCAATTGCAATGAATTCTTGTTTGTTCCATAGCGAAACATCAACGCAGCCATGAACCCTGAATCGATTTCCCATACCGGCAGACATCTTCTCGACCGTCGTAACTTTCTCGCTGAGAATGCCACGTCGCTAGGTTCGGTCGCTCTTGCCAGCTTGCTAAGTGGCGATCGATTGCTGGCATCAAACGATACGCAAACGATAATCGATCCTGCACGACCATACGCTTCGCGTCCATCGCACTTTCCAGCCAAAGCCAAGAATGTTGTCGTTATCTTTTGTGCTGGCGCTGTGAGCCAGCTTGAAACTTGGGACTACAAACCGGAACTGATCAAATGGGACGATCGGCCTTTGCCGGGCGGCCCCTCGGTTACCTTTCAAGGCCCGGCTGGGAATCTGGCTCGACCGCAATATGATTTTCGGCAACGCGGGCAGACAGGCAAATGGGTGAGCGAAATGATCCCACATCTGGCCGAGTTGACCGATGAGATCGCGTTTGTTCACTCATTGACGAGCAAGTCGAATACGCACGGCCCTGCGGAAAACTTTCTATCGACCGGTTTCGTACTCGATGGCTTTCCGTCGCTAGGTTCTTGGGTAACGTACGCATTAGGGAGCGAGAGTCAAGATTTGCCCGCCTATGTTGCAATCCCTGATCCGCGTGGTGTGCCGCAGAATGGCTCTAACAATTGGGGTCCTGGATTCCTGCCCGCGGCATTTCAAGGAACGACCATGAGTTCCAAGGATCCCGTGCGGCATCTGCAAGCGGCCGGCGTTTCCAAAGATACGGATCGAGTCGCACGTTCGCTTCTACGGGAAATGAACGCGCGCCATCTGGAGGCGAACCCAGGCGATAGCAAGTTGGCGGCCCGAATAGCAAGTTATGAACTGGCTGCAAGAATGCAATTGAGCGTTCCAGAGATTGCCGACTTTAGCACGGAGCCGGAGCACATCATGAAGATGTACGGAGCGGACGACACCAAGAATCCCGACAAGGCGGCCTTTGCCAAGAACTGCATCCTGGCGCGTCGACTCATTGAGAAAGGAGTTCGCTTTGTGCAGCTCTTTAACGGAGCCTATGCAAGTGGTGGCAAGCTCAATTGGGACGGCCATAACGCTTTGAAAGAGCAATACGATGTCCACGCAGAGATTCTCGATCAACCCGCCGCTGCACTCATTCGCGATCTCAAGCAACGAGGATTGCTTGAAAGCACTCTCGTTGTTTGGTGCACCGAATTTGGTCGTATGCCCTTTTTTCAACAAGGGGCCAAAGGTCGCGATCACAACCCCGACGGTTTTACTTGTTGGATGACAGGAGCTGGTGTGAAGCCAGGAGTAAGCCATGGCGCGACAGACGAGCTGGGGCAAAAAGCGATCGAGGACGTGCATCCGCTATACCATTTCAACGCTACGATTCTCCACTTGCTCGGGCTCGATTATCACAAGCTGAGCTTTGAGCACAATGGAATCCAACGTCGACTGACCAACGTCGAAGGCAAAATCATCCGAGAGATTTTGGCTTGATGGCGTGTTAGTAGCACGACGCGAGAGCTAGTGAACAGAGTAGCCCATTCACTCGATAATCTGTCTCGCCTGACGCTACCTTCGCGGAACGAAGGGCGACATTGTCGCTCGTCGCTCCGCGACGATTGCGAACGCTTCACTCTCGTTCCTGGGCTCTACCGGCGTTCCCAGGGAACGAGTTCATGCAAAGTCGCACCCGGCAGGTGCGACCCACTTCCTACAGCACACCTTTGGAACTTGGCACGCCTGTTTGTCGTGGATCGATTTCGCAGGCGATTCGGATTGCTCTAGCTGTTGCCTTGAAAATTGCTTCGGCGATGTGGTGGGTGTTGCGCCCGTGATGCAACAGAATGTGCAAATTGCACATCGCATTCGATGCAAAGCCTTGCCAGAAGTCTTCAACGAGCTCGCTATCGAAATCGCCAATTTTCGGCGATGGCATCGGGGCTTGAAAGACCAAGAACGGACGACCGCTGAAGTCGATAGCGCTGGTTACTAGGGTCTCTTCCATTGGCAAAACCATGTGGCCATAACGACGAATGCCGTTCTTGGCGCCAAGGCATTGCGACATGGCTTGCCCGAGACATATGCCGATGTCTTCAGTCGTGTGGTGAGCGTCGACTTGCAGGTCGCCAACGGCATGCACATCGAGGTCGATCAGAGCGTGCCGAGCGAGCAACACCAGCATGTGATCTAGGAATCCAACACCCGTGTGAATGTTGTTTTGACCAGAACCATCCAGGGACAGCTTTAACTCTATCTTGGTTTCAGCGGTTTGTCTCGATACGGTGCTTGTACGATTTGTCGTCATTCTTCTCGTGTAGAGCTTTCTTAGCCGAGCGGCAGAGTGGAAAATACCAATCATAACCCGAAACGTGAGTGCTTGTTGGTTTAGTCGTTTGACAGTCAGCCGAAGGCGTACTTGGCGGCTTTGGCAGTACGCCTACCGCTGACTGTTAAACGAAATGCATTTGAAAAAGTATTAAATCAACAAAGCCTTACGCTTCGGGTTGGGATAATGCAGGCAAGCCCCTCGCTTATACGTCCAGGTTTCGCACGTCGAGAGCATGCTTTTCGATGAATTCACGTCGCGGCTCAACCTTGTCCCCCATCAAGACTCGGAACATTTCGTCGGCTGCGGCAGCGTCGGTTAGTTGCACTTTGACGACCGTTCGGTTCGAAGGATCGAGGGTTGTTTCGCGGAGCTCTTCCGCGTTCATTTCACCCAATCCCTTAAAGCGAGTTACCGAGAGTCCACGTCGACCTGATTCGCGAATGCCAGGGAGTAGGCCTCGCAAGTCTTCGAGACCGATGGCTGTCTCTTCGCGATAGAGATAGAAGCGGGAGTCGGTCGCCCCTGTTCGATCCTTCGGAATGAGGTCCTCGATCGAGAATCCAAAGGCAGCAAGTTCTTTGAGGCCGGAGTTGATTGTCCGTACTTCGAATAGTTCGGAAATGTGCGATGTCGGAGCGGCCTCTGGCGGATTCGGTTTTGCAATAGAGTTGTCGTCCGTTGGCGTCGTAGATGGGGCTGGCGTCGGTGAGGGGGCTGAATCGACGAGCACTTTTCTAGCGGCGAGAAATTCATCCAGCTTGTCGCGAGTTACGAACCAATGGTCCTCTGTTCCCATATCAAGGTGGAACACGGGCAGCCGTCCTGTTGCGACTTCCATGCGTTCGGTATGGACACGCAACGAGATACCTCGGCGTTCGAGGGTTAACATTGCGTCTTCCATTGAGGCCAACGTGATGCAAAGCTTTCGCATTTCAGCGCCTTCGATTTTTCGGCCTTCATCGCCAACGAAGTAGCTATCGTTGAGTCCTCGCTCCAGCAGCTGGAACTTCATTTCCTCTTCGGTTTGAACGTAGTATCGTTCTTTCTTTCCTCGAACAACTCGAAACAACGGTGGTTGCGCCAAGTAGACGTGGCCACCGGCTACTAGTTGGTACATTTGCCGGTAGAAGAAGCAGAGCAATAGAGTACGAATGTGCGAACCGTCGATGTCCGCGTCGGTCATGATGATGATGCGGTTGTAGCGGCGTTTGGCGACATCTTGGTCAAGACCGATCCCGCAGCCGATGGCTTGGATCATGCTCATGACTTCTTCGTTGGCCAGCACTTTGTCTTCGCGGCTCTTGTAAGCGTTGATGATCTTACCACGCAATGGCAAGATGGCTTGCGTGTCGCGGAAACGGCCACCTTCGGCGCTTCCACCTGCCGAATCACCTTCTACTAGGTAGAGTTCACACTCTTCCATTTTGTTGCTAATGCAGTCACGCAGTTTGCCTGGCAAACCACCGCCGCCGAGGACGCTCTTTCGATTGCGGAGAATGTCCTTGGCTTTTTTGGCGGCTTCGCGGGCCTCGGCAGCAAGCAAACCTTTTTTGACCAGGAGCCTAGCGTTCTTTGGGTTCTCTTCGAGATACTTCGAAAGACCATCTCCCACGGCGGAATTGACGATGCCTTCGACTTCGCTGTTGCCGAGCTTGGTCTTGGTTTGGCCTTCGAATTGGGGAGTGCCAACGCGGACCGAGATCACGCAGGTCAGTCCTTCGCGGAAATCGTCACCGGTCGGTGTTAGGTCCTTGAATAGGTTCTCTTTCTTGCCGTAAGCATTCAGAGTTCGCGTCAAAGCAGAACGGAAGCCGGAAACGTGCGTACCACCTTCGATCGTGTTGATGTTATTGACGTAGGAGTGCAAGTTCTCGGTGTACTCCTCCGAGTATTGCAATGCGATCGTAAAGCCCAGGTCGTCCTTTTGGCCTTCGATCAAGATCACGTCTTTGTGAACAACTTCGCTGGCTCGATTGAGGTACTCGACGAATTCAACGATGCCTCGTTCGTAGAGGAAATCGTCCGCTTGCCCGGTCCGTTCGTCCTTGACCTTGATACGGACGCCGCTGTTGAGGAACGCCAGTTCTTGAAGGCGTTTGACCAAGATATCGTACGTGTACTTGGTATTCGGGAAGATCTGACTATCAGGCTTGAACGTCGTTTTCGTACCGCGTTTGGTGGTGATGCCAGCTTCGCGAACGGGGCCGGTAGCGACGCCGCGTTCGTAGGATTGAGTCCAGACTTTGCCATCTCGGCTGACTTCGACCTCGCACCATTGGGACAGGAAGTTCACAACAGTAACACCGACGCCGTGAAGACCACCGGAGGTTTTGTAGGCGCTCTTTTCGAATTTGCCGCCGAATTTGAGGACGGTCATAACCCCTTCGAGGGTGCTCATTTCACGTTGCATCATCTCGGTGAGCTGGGCGTGCGTTTCGACAGGGATGCCACGACCGTCATCTTCGACGGTGACGGAACCATCGGCGTTGATAGTGACCGAGACAACTTTGGCGTATTTGGCCATAGCCTCGTCGATGGAGTTATCGACAACTTCGTAGGCCAAGTGGTGCAGGCCTTTGAGGGTGGTGTCGCCAATGTACATGCCAGGGCGTTTTCGGACGTGTTCCAAGTCGCTGAGGTGCTTAAGGTCTTCTGAATTGTATTCCGAGCCGTGTTGAGGCACGCCATCGCTTGCGAGTTCCAGATTTGGATCGTTTGGCGGTTCGGTAGGTGCGTTCATATGTTCGATTTCTGAGAATTCCATCCAGGGCAACAAAGCGAAAATCGCAAGGATTTCCGAAGTTCAAATGCAAGGCGGCAGTATACCATTTTTCCGAGTTTTGCGATTGGCCTAAATCGCCTTTTGAGCAGCGAAGGTCGGCAAGTCTTTCGATTCCATCCCCAACAAAACGCTAATTCGAAGACTTGTAAATGAGCAAAGCCCTTATCGGCTTGTTCTGGCCACAAAAAGACACAGAACGCACAAAAAGAAGTAGCGATTTCTTAGATCTTGCCTAACAAGAACTCTTACTTGTCTTTTGTGCTTTTTGTGCATTTTCGTGGCTAACTCGTTCCTGGTTTCCCTGGACGGAACAAAAATTCAGAGCAAGGGCCGTCGCGGGCCTCGGTTGGCTGATCGGTCGTCGCAACAAACGGCGAATGCAATAAAACAATCCTCTCTCCCCTTGTTTCGCCCGCCAGGTCCCAGAGCGGCTTATTGATTAGTCGTTTAACCCGGATTATTCATTCATATCGCAAACAAAAGTGGCCTCTCCTGCGTATAAGTTGTTGTTACGAAGCAACTTAAGGAACATCAGGGAGGCCGATCTTGAGTATACAGTCTGTTGACAGT
>CANHVO010000123.1 GCA_947463915.1 Planctomycetaceae bacterium | reverse complement strand
GAGGCTCCTGCCGAACCTTTGCTTAACAAGCTCGGCAGGAGCCTCGCTCTCCCGAAGCACCTAGCATGCCCGAAGAGTATCTGCATCGCGAAAAGAATGCGGACTTTCGGTCAGAGTATTTTCGTGGCGAAATGTTCGCCATGGCTGGCGCGTCTGCTAACCACAATTTGATTGTTCTCAATGCCGGCGCAAGCCTGCGAGAGCAACTCAAGAAAAAACCTCGTCGCGTCTATCCTAGTGACTTAAAGCTTCGAATCGAAGCGACAGGATCGACACTCGATAGATTGCTTCTCGCTCAAGCCCGACGGCAGCTGGAGTCTGAGTAGCTGTCAATCGTTAGAGGGCCATGCTGAGTTAGATACCTTGGAGTGCCAACTCCTTGCAGCAGAAGTCTATGATAAGGTTGTTTTTCCGGAACCGCAGCAACCCGTCGAGGGGCGATAACACCAGTTTCTCGGTTCTGAGCATAGTCACTCTCGGTAAGGTTGACTTACGGTTGCGTCGGACGAAAGCTCGTTTACATCGTTAAGTTCAACTCGCAGTTCGTGCCACTGTTCATGGTTTGCTATAGCCGGATTGCTTGCCGATTCCCGTGCGATACTTTTCCCTGCTTCGGATAAGATGGTTTCGGCCTGGGATTGCTTTCCTCGCTGTTTCAGTAGACGTCCGAGGCTGATCATGGTCCTTACTCGTTCGATGGCCTCGTCTGGTGTCGATTCTAAGATTGAGATGGCCTCGCGCAAGTGATTTTCGGCTTGGACAAGCGAATCGGCGGTGGGGGCCTCGCAGAGCGACGCCGCAAATTCTCTTAGGGCAACCGCAACGTACGGGTCAGAGTTGCCGAATTCACTCCGCAATTCTTCCACTAGCAACTCGAAAAATCGTGGAGGCATCTTCCGTGAAACCGCGTGGAATTGAACCGAGTTTTGTGCCCCTCCGAATGACCGGACTGTTGGGAACATGGGATTATCGCCCGTAAAGATTTGAATTTGGTTTCGGATTTCGTCAGCAACCCGAACATCCACGCGTCCTTGCACGACGCCTTCAATGATCGGGAGACTTGGTATTTCTGTACCAGGTTCATCAAATCTGTTGGCCTGGATCGCAATGGTCGCGACCGGCGCAGCGCTAACTATTGCTGTGTCTTGAGCTTTGTTGATTTTCACGAAGACCTCTTCAAAACGTTGACGTATGTCTTCGCCAAAGAACCTCGCTTCGATATGAGTTCGAATCGCCTTGAAGCGTTCGTTGTGAGCCAATCTTTCCGCCCGTGTTTCGGCGATCAAAGCCCTGGCCAACGATGCCTCCGCCAACTCTTTTTGCGACTCCAACTCGCGGGTCTTGACGAGCAATTCATTGGACTTATTTTGAACCAACTCCGTCTGGCGGTTACTGGTAATTGCCCAGTAGATGCTCAAGGCGGTCGACAACAGCAAAAGCATTGTGCCAACGCTGGCCACCAGTGTTACCGAGCGGTGCTTTTGATAAAACTTTCTGGCTCGATACGCAAAGGTGGGTGCAGCCGCTTCGACTGGTTCTCCTTTGAGATGCCTGCGAATATCCTTGGCCATAGCTGCGGCGCTTTCGTATCGCTCATTGCGATCCTTCGCAATTGCCTTCATCGTGATCCAGTCGAGTTCACCGAGGATGAGCTTGCGCAGTGAAGATACACTATTGAGCTGCTTTTCCGAGACGGTTTCGACTGCCGAAATCGTTTTGGTGACTCGGAGCGAGGGGACTTCGGCTTCGCTATCCCTAATCGTTTCGAAGATTTTTAGCAATCCTTTGCCCTTGATCTGGTCAGCGGTCAAAGGAGTCGAACCCGTTAGCAGTTCGTAGAGCAATACCCCTAACGAGAAGATATCGGTCCGAACGTCGAGATCCAAGCCGCTCATTTCAGCTTGTTCGGGACTCATGTACTCCGGTGTACCAATCAGATCGCCGTAGCGAGTGAACAGCGTCTGTTCGGTAAGTGGCCGATCCAGGGCCTTGGCAATTCCAAAGTCGATTACTTTTGGTACGGGGACGCCATCATGCAAAGTGATCATGACATTGCTCGGCTTGATGTCGCGATGCAAGATCCCTTTTTGGTGCGCATGATGGATCACCATACAGACCTTTTCTAGCAATTCGAGTCGCTCGCGAATCGGAATGCGATGAGTCTTGCAAAACTGAGTGATATGTGTTCCCCGTACCAGTTCCATCGCAAAGAAGGGGCGACCTGACGCTGCGACTCCTGCGTCGAGGATGCGAGTGACATTGGGGTGATCCAATCGAGCGAGGGCTTCGCGTTCTGCTTCGAAACGAGCCATGATCTGCTTGGAGTGCATGCCCTCGCGAATGATCTTAACGGCCACTTTTCGCCGGATTGGCCGGAGTTGCTCGGCCATGAAAACCACTCCCATTCCTCCCTCGCCGATTTTTTGGAGCAGCTTGTAGTTGCCGACCAAGGAGCCTTCGGCCTCTTCCTGTTTATTCGAAGGATCGCTGACCAAATCGAGGGCATGAGTCGGGGCTTCTAAGATTGGGTTGCCGCGATAGTGGGCTTGAAGGAGTTCGGTTAGCTCACGTTTCATGTCCAGATTGTCACCGCATTCCAGTTCGAGCAAAGCGGTTCGTTCTGCGTCTGTTGGCAGTTCCAAAACTCGGTCAAAAAGGTCGTAAAGCTGTTGTAGCGACATGATTGGCAAAAATCCCAAACAAGGAGATCGTAATCGCAGGAAATAACTTGCGGCATTTCAAAGTCTTAGGTGACTGTAATCGTCATGCGAAAAAACCTAAACACGCCCTTCAAAAAAACCGTCGGTAATTTTACTGTCGCCCTGTCTAGAAATCCCGCAGGCTTGTTCTGCGGATAATTGGGATTTTCGCTAATCACTGAACGCCACCCAGCGAACAGTCGCGAAGAAACGGTTTAGTAGCAAAAAACCGAAACTTCCACAGGGTAAACCTGTGGGATTCTTTGGGCAATGCGAAAGAACCGTTGGTGACCAACGATGATTGTCGAAAATTTCTGCTCTATTTTGAAGGAACGCTAGGCCAGAATTCGCATTTAATCCTATCTCCACCTTTTTCCAACCTCCGTAACAAAGGACAAGACATGAATCGATTCTTTCTCGGGCTCGCTTTCGCAACGCTTTCGATGCCCCAAATTTCATTTTCGCAAGATGCGGGCTCAAAATCGGATTTGGTTGCAGCCATCAACAAACTTTCACAGCGCGACGTTTCGCTTGTGGGCAGCATCGATGAGGAACTGCAAGAGCAGCCCGACGTTGGTGGTGGTATTGCTGGCGGCATGCAGCGAATCGTTATCTCCAGCATGTCCGGAGGGTCCCCCGAAGAATACCGTGGGGACGTCGAGGTGATGTCGGCTAAGAGTGGCGAGTTGGTGGTTACGTCCAAGGAAGACCTTCCTGGCATCAAAGTGTACAAGTCCGGCGAGGAAGTCTTGTGCCTGCAGGCTCATACGAAAGAAGCGTATACGACCGCGAAACTGATGAGCAACCTGGCCAAGTTGGTCGATTGGAACGCATTAGGTAGCGCGGTTGAATCGGCTTCGAAGGTTCGAAGCAGTGTCAAAGGCAAAAACACGGAGTTTCGGGTTGTATTGGATTCCGAGTTCATTCCCGACGAGACACCCCCGTTGCCACCAGGGTTGGCTGCCGCTGGCTTGCCCAATATCAAAATCGGGAACCCCATGATCCCTACCGTGGTGGAGTTCACCGCCACGTTTACGATGAATGCAGCCAAAGAGATTGTCGGCATCGAGTATTCCCTGCAATACAACGACCCAATGAAAGCGATTATGGCCAATGCCATGAAGGGTGGCGGTGGCGCCGCCATCGTTCAATTCGGTGGTGGGCCTGGCAAACAAGCTAAAGCTGCTAAGCCAGATGGTGAAGCGGATTTGGGCAAGCTGATCGTTTATGACTTTGATGTTGCGGCTAAGCCTTCGGAGAAGGTTAGCGAGTTTGTGAGCCAAGCTAAGGCGATGCTCAAGAAGCGGAAGTAGTGTTCGGATTATTGTGTTCCTTCTCCCCCTCGCCCCGCTTCGGGGGCGCTGTGAAGCATTTCGTAGCGAAACTCGTCAAGAGTTTCGGTTGTTTCCCGTTTCAGCCGAAAGTCTTGACGACTTTCGCTACACAAAAGCCTATTTGTCGGCGCAAGATTCTCCACAGCGTTGCCTAAAAGGGGCGAGGGGAGCAAGAACAATTAGGCGTAGTTTGCGCCTGCTTTCCCCAAACCGTTTCCAGCGATCAATCGTTTCTCAAAACAAAAAACATGACAACACTTGAAACTCAACTTCAGTCCAACGACGTCGCGGCTATCGATCGGCTTGGTCAAGTTTACTCGTCTCTCAAGCAAGAGCTCGGCAAAGTAATCGTTGGTCAAGAAGCCGTCATCGAACAATTGGCTATCTGCCTATTTGCTAGATCACATGCGTTGCTGATGGGGGTACCTGGACTTGCTAAGACGTTGCTCGTCAGTCGACTTGCAGAAACACTGGCTCTCGATTTTAGCCGCATTCAGTTCACGCCCGACCTAATGCCGATGGATATCACCGGTACCGATATCTTGCAACAAAACGATGCGGGGCGGCGTGAGTTCGAATTCGCGAAAGGCCCAGTCTTTGCCAATGTTGTCTTGGCGGACGAAATCAATCGAGCCCCCGCCAAAACCCAAGCCGCAATGCTCGAGGCCATGCAAGAGCATCGCGTTACGGTCGTCGGACGGACCTACAAGCTCGATGCGCCTTTCTTCGTGTTAGCGACTCAAAATCCCATTGAGCAAGAAGGCACCTATCCGCTCCCCGAAGCCCAGCTCGATCGATTCATGTTTTTGATTTCAGTCGACTATCCTTCGCGCGACGAAGAGCTTCAAATCGCAAGAACAACTACGGGCAATCCGATCGGTGCCTTGCAAAGTATCATCTCCAAAGCGGATGTTCTTGAGTTTCAGTCGCTCGTTCGACGCATTCCGATTCCTGATCACGTGTATGAATTCGCAGTCGACTTAACGCGTCAGACGCGACCTGACGACGAAACGGCGCCGAAATGGTTGAAGCCTCTGGTCGCTTGGGGAGCAGGCCCTCGGGCTGTTCAGTATTTGATTCTCGGGACCAAAGCTCGAGCTGCCTTGCTCGGCAATTACATCGGCAGCGTAGAGGACCTAGAGGCAGTTGCCGAATCCGTGTTGTGCCACCGGGTACTGACAACCTTCGAAGCCGAGTCCGAAGGGGTAACGAGCCGAGAAATCATCCGACGCCTGATCGATGAACTAAAGAAGAGGCGATAACATCCGTGACGAAGCCTCGTAGTTTCCTCGACCCAAAAATCATTGCCAAGCTTGCGCACCAAACGCTCGAAAGCCGCAGGGCGATGATCGGCTCCGTTTCCGGACGGCACTCCAGCCCCATGCGTGGCTCTAGCCTCGAGTTTGCGCAGTACCGCAAGTACGTCCCTGGAGACGATACTCGTCGGTTGGACTGGCGAGTTTGGGGGCGAAGCGATCGGTCGTACATCAAAGAGTTCGAGGCCGATACCAATCTGAGAATGTGCTTCGCGGTCGATGCGAGCGGCTCAATGAACTATTGTGCTAAGAGTGAAGGCGGCACGCTCAACAACGGCAATGCGGAAAGCCATTCGGGCTCCTCGAAACTCCATCGGGCCAAGTCGATCGCGGGTTCGCTCGCTTGGCTAGCCGTCAAACAAGGAGATGCCGTTGGGCTATCCACTTCCCATCCGACCAACGGCAAGGACATTCCGCCACGACGCGGTGCACGGCACTTGAAGCTGGTTCTAGATCAATTGGACCTTATCAAGGGCGAGGGAGACTGCGATTTGCCCGCCCGGCTTCACACTCTAGCCGAACGCATCCCACGTCGAGGCTTAGTGGTCATCGTATCCGATCTCTTCGTCGATTTAGAAGAACTGAGCCGTTCCCTTAAGCACCTCCGGCATCGTAAACATGATCTCGTCATCTTTCATTTGATCGATGCCGAGGAATTGAACTTGCCATTTGGGCAACCGATGAAGTTCGTTGATCTCGAAGGTGGACAACCTTTGCTGGCGGACCCTGTCGTTATCTTGAACAACTATCACCGTATCGTCGGTGACTACTTAAGCCAACTGAAAGAGATCGTATCGAAGTTGGAGATTGACTACCGTCGCATTGGCTCGGACCAAAACTTAGCGGACGTTCTTTCTAGCTTTCTGGCCGCTCGGGCTGGAAGTCGAAAGCGAAGGTAGTTGCCATGATGTTTTTGCAGCCCTGGATCCTTTTCGGATTGCCGTTGGTCTTACTCCCAATCGCGATCCATTTGCTGAATCAGCGACGACATCGGCCCATCGATTGGGGAGCTATGCATTTTTTGCGACAAGCAACTCGCATGCACCAGGGTGCGGCCCGCATTCGCTATTGGCTCATTTTGCTCCTGCGATTGCTTGCGGTTGCATGCGTTCTGTTTTTCATGAGTCGACCTTTGGCCACAGGTTGGCTGAGTTTGGTCGGCAATTCTGCTTCTCGTGTGATTGTCGTCCTCGACCGATCGCCCAGCATGGAGATGACCGATACTCTCAATGGTCTTTCGAAGCGCGCGTCTGCGATTGCGAAATTAGATGCGATGTTCGAGGAAAAAGGCAATCGCTCGGAACGTATCCTGTTTGTGTCGCCGGACCAACCTCCGGTGATCGTGCCGAGCAACGTTAAACTGGCCGATTTGGCAGAAACGCAATCGACAGATGTCTCAGCCAAGATTCCGGAACTCGTGTCTCAAGCCTTGCGTTACATTCAAGCGGAAGGGCTTGGACCAACGGAAGTGTGGTGTTGTTCCGATTTGCAGGTCAACGATTGGGATACGCAATCTGGATTGTGGCCCGCGATACGCGAGACCTTGGCTGAGTTACCGTTTGTGCGTTTGACCCTATTGTCGTACGCCGAAAGAGATCAATTCAATGCTGCCGTTCGAGTGCAACGCACAGCCCTCAAGCGAACAGATCGGTCCAGCGAGTTGTTGCTTGATTTTTCCGTTCGGCAAACGAGCGGAAATCTGGTTTCGCGTGTCTTGCCGGTTACGATTCAGATTGGGGAAAGTCGAGTCGTCGTAGAATTGGAACTCAGCGGACGTGAGGTGGTTCGCAACGGCTTTGTCGTGCCGATCGACTCGTCAATCGAATCGGGAGCGGGTACGATCGAGTTACCAAGTGATGCGAATGCCGCGGACAATAACTTTCATTTTGCTTTTTCGAGACCGTCGACCATGCGAAGCTTGATCGTTTCCGATGACGAGAAGGTTTCGACGGTATTGCAGATCATGACGAAGACGTCGATGAGCAAGCAACAGCAGGTGGAGTGTGAGCTCGCATCCACGCAGAAGTTAGCGAGTTTGAAGCTCGACGATGTCGGCTTGCTGATTTGGCAAGCGACTTTGCCCGAAGGCGCAATTGCCGAGCAGATTAAGCAATTTGTAGCAACGGGTGGAGTAGTGCTCTTTTTGCCTCCATCGGCTGAGTTCAATGCAAAAGGGAATTTTGCCATGTTTGGGATGCGCTGGTCGGATTGGAGCGATGTAGATAGCCAAGACTATTCGATTCAGCGTTGGCGAAGAGATTCCGATCTGCTTCGCAACGCGGAATCCGGCGAGATTCTGCCAGTCGATGAATTGCAGGTCCGCCGCGTTTGCGCCGTGGATGGGATAGATGCCACCAAACTCGCTTCATTTTCCAACGGCGCATCGTTTCTGTGCAAGGCTGCGACGGACGTTGGAGCGGTTTACTTTTGTAGTACACTGCCGACGGTAGAATGCTCGACCCTCGCAGACAATGGCGTCGTGTTGTACGCGATGATCCAACGAGCGCTTGTCGAGGGAAGCAGTTCCGCTGGAGGTGTGCATGCGGTCGTAGCAGGGAGTGTTGTTCCGGCGGATTTAGAAGCTTGGGAACGCGTTGATTTGGGCGATAAAACAATCGTCGCTGCAGACCGCCCACACCACGCAGCCGCGTATCGATCGGGCAAACGTTGGTTAGCAATCAATCGTTCCGCAGGTGAAGATGATCCAACCGCAGTTGATGAGAAGACGCTCCAATCGCTCGTTGCAGGTGGAAGCACCCGGATTCTCAATGACCAAATCGAAAGCAACAGTGGCTTGACTCGCGAAGTTTGGCGATGGTTCGCCTTTGCGGCAGTGTTTGCGCTGTTGGCAGAGGCGTTTCTTACCCTTCCAAACAAAATCGGTACATCCAAAGCCTTTGCGATGGGAAGTGGCCCACGATGAACAATGCTCGATTTTATTGCGATGGTTCTTGGCTGAATGGTGCTGCGAGTCTGGTGGTCTTATTGATCGCTGGTGCGCTGGCCTACGCGGCTTGGACGCGAAGCAAACGATCCATTCAGGTCGGTGCTCTTGAAGCGTTGCGTTTGATTCTGATTGCGATGGCGTTGTTCACCCTTTGGCAGCCTGAGTGGGTGCGAACCATTGAACCAACAAACAAAGCGACGATTGCGGTGCTCTACGATGTGTCGAACAGTATGCAAACCAAAGATGCGTCGATCGAAACGTCGGGTGGTACATCGGGTGGTCAACCGAGTCATTCGTCGGGCGGTGAGCTAACCTCGAGAAGCAAAGCTATTGAGTTGATCTCGTCGAAGGACCAGTGGCGAACGCCCAATGAGAACACAGAGTTTGTGTTGGAGCCGTTCTCTTCTACGAGTGATGCTCAAAGTGGAACCGACATACACGATGCCATGCAAAAGTGCTTGGACCGTTATCCGGATCTTCGGGCGGTTGTGCTGGCATCGGATGGTGACTGGAATTTGGGGCAGAATCCAAACGCGGTCGCTGCACAGATGCGCATTCGAAATATCCCAGTGCATACGCTTGGTGTAGGTAGCCAGCAGCGATTGCCAGATTTGGGAATTGCCTCGTTTGATGTGCCAACCTTTGCGGTGGTTGGCAAGCCCCTTCGTATCCCCTTTTCTATTGTAAGCACCATAAACGCGGACAAGGACATTCAAGTCGAATTCCTCGTTGACGGAAATCGCTTTGCTGAGCAAACTGTGAGGGTACCCGCTGGTGGGGTCGGGAGTGGAACGTTTGAATGGCGTCCAAAGCATGTCGGTGACGGAAAACTGACCATGCGATTTGAGCCAGAAGCCAACGATTCGGTGGCGGACAACAACGAACAAACGGTAGGTATCGCAGCAAGACAAGAGTCATTACGAGTGCTCTTGATCGAATCGTATCCGAGGTGGGAGTATCGCTACACTCGCAACGCGCTCGAACGCGATCCTGGTGTCGACGTGGAATGTTACTTGCTGCATCCGGAACTTGGGGAGCTTGGAGGTGGACGCGGCTACTTGGAATCCTTTCCAACCGACGAACAACTTGCAGCTTACGACGTGATTTTTATTGGCGACGTTGGTTTAGGCCCGCAGGGGCTCTCACTAGAAGAATGCAAAAAGATCCGCAAAGTGGTCGAGTCGCAAGCGACTGGATTGGTATTGATTCCAGGCATCAAGGGGAATCAGGTTAGTTTGATGCAAACTGCGCTGGCGGATTTGTTTCCGATTGAGTTTGATAACCAGCAACTGCGTGGGGTTGGGGCATCGCGGCCTGGCCAATTTCAATTGACTGAGTCGGGCCGTTCGAGTCTTTTGACGAGGCTTGAATCCAACGACACCGACAACGAAAATGTCTGGCGTTCGCTGCCCGGCTTTTATTGGTACACAGCGATTGAACGCGTACGATCCGGTAGTCAAATTCTGGCCACGCATGATCGCGACTCGACGCGAACGGGACGCGTTCCGTTGATTGTGACTAAGACGTTTGGCAATGGTAAGATCTTATTTATGGGATCAGACGGAGCGTGGCGATGGCGGAAAGGGGTCGAGGATCGTTATCATTATCGATTCTGGGGGCAAGTGGTTCGATGGATGGCGTATCAGCGGACGATGGCCGATGGCGACTTGATGCGATTGTTCCATTCGCCCGATCGCCCCAAGCAAGGTGATTCGATCACGCTGCAGGCCAATGCGATGTCTGCTGCTGGTGAACCGCTTCAAAAGGGAACCATCACCGCTCAGATCAAGAGCCCGAGCGGACGAATCGATACGGTTCAATTCCAACGGGCCTCAGATGAATCGTGGGGATTGTTTACGGCAAACTTCCGACCGTCGGAGTCTGGCGATCATCAAGTAACTACCCGTTGTGTCGAAACCGGGGCTTCGCTCGAATCGCAAATCTCGGTCGCAAGCGTGCAGCGCGAACGAGTCGGGATGCCTGCAAGGTTCGATGTTCTAAAAGAGATATCACATATCACGCATGGCAAGAGCATGGCCATCGGCGACAGGGACAAGATCGTTGACCTCTTGGCGGAAATGCCTCCTCCCAAATCGATTGAGAGCCGGTTTCAGCTTTGGTGTCATCCTGTTTGGGGAGCGTTGCTTATTGCATTGCTAGGAGTTTTTTGGGCCAGTCGGAAATTTGCGGGGATGGTTTGATGGGTATTAGGTTGCTTGAAAAGGAAGCTTATCGAATCAGTGATCTTGCTCCCCTTCTCCCTCTCGGAGGGAGAAGGGGCTGGGGGATGAGGGTGTGCGCTGAGTACTTTACAGTGCAAAACCCTCACCCCCCGGCCCCCTCTCCCTTTATCAAGGGAGAGGGGGAGGAAAGATTTTTTGGTTTGCTTTGTCTAGCAAGTTTGTTATTTGTTTTTGCAATCTATTCGATTGGACTTGGCCAACTTCATGCTCAGGCCCCCAGCACCCAATCGTCAACGAACAAGATCGACTTCCAGCAGCTTCAATCGACCCTGGATACCCTTCTTCCCAAGATTCGGCCGGCTGTCGTTTGCATTGAATGCGGTGGTGGCTCTGGTTCGGGTGTGATCGTTAGTGCCGATGGTCTCGTATTGACGGCGGCTCACGTTATCGACAAGGCTCAGGAGCTGACGATCGTTTACCCCGATGGACGACGTTTTCCTGGCAAAGCACTTGGGACTTATGGTCCTGCGGACGCAGGCATGGCACAAATCCTCGAGGGTGCGCCGCATCCTTTCGTCGGTGTTGCCACCGGCAAGGAGATCAAACTTGATGATACGGTGATTGCATTGGGGCATCCAGGCGGTTTCGATGAACAGCGAGGAACACCGCTTCGCATCGGACACGTTTTAGACATCAATGAGAACTTCATCGAGACAGACACCGCGCTGATTGGAGGAGACTCTGGCGGTCCAACTTTTGATCTCCAAGGGAACGTGATCGGTATCCATTCGCACATCTCGGATCAGTTGCACGTCAATAGCGATGGGCATATCGCCAGTTTTCGTGCTGCTTGGGATGCAATGCGAGAAGGTCGACATGACAAGATTCATTACAGCCAGTCATTGGATCAGAAGGAAAAGAACGACGCGCAACGCAATGAGCAATCTGAGAGTAGTCCTGCGAGCAAACCACAGAATGAACCTCAACGCTCCAGTAATAGAGAAGGGGCAAGCCGAGCATCGCCGTTGCGATCTCTTGCCGAAGAAGCCAAACGAAATGGCGGTTCGTTGAAACTTAGTCGCGAAGAGTTGCTTCGGATGCGGCAGGGACTTGCGGCACGTACCGAAAGTTTGGCTCCAGCTGGCGGATTAAGGTTGATCGACGATTGGGCTCGCCAGTGGTTCGTGCCATTTCAGCCAAGCGTTGAGTCCGTCCGTAAATCGGTACACAAGCTCCTTGTCGGTGGTCGAACTGTTGCATTGGGAACAGCCGTTCATGCGGATGGACTGCTGGTCACCAAAGCCAGCGAAATCAAAGGGAAAACGGTTTCGATAGAGCTGCAACCCAATGATTTGCGGCCGGTCGAAGTCATTGCGGTGAGTGAATCGCTCGATCTTGCGATCATCAAAGTGAACGACGTGAAGTTGAATGCGGTCCAATGGAGCGACGCAAGCCAACGATTGAATGCCGTCAACGAAATGGGCTCCTTATGCGCGGCAGTAGGAACATCGGACCAACCGGTTGGATTTGGAGTCGTGAGTGTCGCTCAGCGTTCGCTGGATGGGAAATCTGGAGCATATCTAGGAGTTACGATCGCGCCGGACGAGGCCGGTGTTCGGATCGTTGATATTAAGCCCAATTCACCGGCAGTCCGCGCGGGCTTGAAAGCGACAGACCGTATTAAGGGGATCGATGGCGAGCCACTTACCACCAACGATCAGTTGACAACTCTCGTGGCTGCTCGAGTTCCCGGAGATTCCTTGCGCATGGATATTGATCGTGGGGACACGCAGTTAACATTGCAGATAAAACTTGGGGATGGATCAATCCTGGCACCGATGCCTGGGGCACGTGAGCAAGCCATCGACAGCGAGTCGACCTTGATGAGTAAGCGCAGATGGTTCTTCGCACGAGGAATTCAGCATGACTGTGCGATTTCGGCCAAGGATTGTGGCAGTCCCTTGATCGATCTCGATGGCCGATTGCTTGGGATCAACATCGCTCGCGCCGGGCGTATTCAAAGTTATGCGATTCCGATCAGCGATGTGGCCAGCTTCCTTCGTTCGAATCATGTTTCAAGTTCGGCAGGAGTCCACCCCATGTTCTCCACGAGTCTCCCGAAGTTTTTCACTGGACTTGGCTTTGCAAAAATGTTTGAAACGGCAGGAGTCCAACCATGAGCATCGCAGATTTGAAGCCAGTGCAGCTTAGCAAGGCAATCGAAACACCGTTGTTGGCCTTTCGAAGGGCATTGCGACGGACGAAGCTATCGGAAGCGATTTTGGCGAGTCTGTTCTTTTTCGTTGTTGCCTATTGGTTGGTCTTTATTCTCGAACGGTTTTTCGAAACGCACTTTTTGCTGCGATCGCTTGCGTTGTGTTTGGGCTCGCTTTGCTGCTTGCTCGCGATACCGTGGACGGTTCATAAATGGGTTTGGGGCACCCGGCGTTTGACGGAAGTGGCTCGCAAGCTTCGGCCGGGGTTTCCTCGATTGAGCGAGCAGATATTGAGCGTTGTGGAGCTGTCGACTAGCAGGGAGATTCAAACCGGTAGTCCCGTGTTGATTTCAGCGGCCATGCAACAAGTTGAAAAGCGAATCGCTGGCATGGACCTATTGGAGGGAATCCCGAAACCGAGGCATCGTCAATGGATGTTTGCAACGCTGGTGCCATTTGCGATAGTGGTTCTGGTTTCAGCCCTTTATCCGTCGCTTGCATGGAACGTTTGGCTGCGATTTTCGCAACCTTGGTTGGCTATACCTCGCTACACGTTTACTCGCTTGGTCGAGTTGCCTAAAGAGACCGTTGTGGCGTATGCCGAACCATTTGAATTGACGGTTCATGTCGATGACTCTTCGAGCAATTCGCCTGCAATGGCGAGAGGTTGGATAAAAGCGGCTGGTTTCAAAACAACTGCGATCGATACGTCTGGGCAATCCAATTCAGAAGAGAATGGTTCGAGCTTTACCTTCCAAGTGCCAGGTCAAACCGATCCAGCGGAGTTAACGGTCCAATGCGGCGATGCATTTGCTACGACAAGAATCGTGCCCATGGCAAGACCGGAGCTTGCAAGTGCGAAAGCCAACGTCTCGCTGCCCTCGTACTTGCAGTATGACGAGCCGATGGAATTCGACTTGAGAAGCGGTGCCGCGACCATTTTGCAGGGTAGCGATGTCGAATTGACCATGCGTGGTGTTCGGCCGCTTCAATCTGCGACTTGGGACGGCGAGGAACTACCAATCGTTGACGCTGGGATTCGCATTCCCAAGCAGCGCATTGACGAGTCGATCAACATGTTGTTGGACTGGCGAGATGTGCATGGTTTGAAAGCGGCAGCACCGATGCAAATTCGACTTCGGGTCGCGAGTGATCGATCGCCTACGGTAGCGTGCAGCAAACTGCCTGAGGTGCCTGTATGGCTTGCAACCGACACTTTGCGATTTGAAGTCTCGGCCGAGGATGACTACGGGCTTAAGCATATTGGCATCGAATGGATGGGTGTTAAGGACTCTGTTTCCAATGCGAATCCAATTCGTGGCGAACGAATGGTTGTCGCCGGATCGAGCAAACAGAAGCAGTTGGGGGGCGGAGCAACCTTTTCGTGCGATACTGAAAAGGTTCCCCCGCAACTATTGCAGATTCGGGCTTTCACAGAAGATTATCTGCCGGGAAGAGAGCGAGTTTATTCGGTTCCTTATTTGATTCAGATGATGTCGCCTGAGGAGCATGCGCAATGGCTGTCGCAGCAATTGCGCAGGTGGCGTGGGCGGGCCGATTCGATCTACGATGAGGAGTTGCGATTGCTGGAAGACAATCGCGAGTTGCGAAGTCTTGGTCCTGTAGAGAAATCGCTTGAGGCTACCCGAGACCGTATTCTCAAGCAATCAAGCGACGAGCGAGCCAATGCTCAAAAGCTTGGGGCAGCGGTTGAAGATGGACGCCGATTGCTCGAACAGGCGTTGCGAAACGAAGAGATCCGATCACAACAAATTGAATCGTGGGCGCGGGCACTGGAGCGGCTGAATCAAATTGCGGACACGCGTATGCCTGCTGTGGCGGATCAATTGCAACAAGCCGCCAATGCTGCCCAGGGAAACGCGGCACAAGGTAACGACAGCGAACCAAAGCCTCCCACTCTGCGAGACCAACAGTCGTCTCCGGTCAAACCTAAGTCTTCCGAAGACTCGTCCGATAGCAAGCCCTCAGGCGGCAGACTGTCGATTCCAGAGACGATGCTTGGTTCAGATGGTCTGGAGCAAAAGCCGAGCGAACCTAAGAAGGATGTCCCCGCTGAAAATCAAAACAAACCCATGGAAAAAGCGGTACGCGATCAGACAGAGTTGATTGAGGAGTTTCGAAAGGCTCGCGAACAGTTCGATGAACTCATGAGTGATTTTGAAAACAGCACTTTCATCAAACGGTTTAAAGCTGCATCGAGAATGGAAAGAGAGATCGCGGGCAAAGTGAACTCGATGATCGGGCGAAGCTTTGGTAAGAAGCCGAGCAATCTCGAACCGTCCGAGAAAGAAGCAGCCGATTCGCTTCGAGGCCAGTTGGCTGCGGTGAGCGATTTTCTTCGGGCTCTTCAATCGGACTTGGCGGCATACCAAAATGATGTTCCATCCAACAATCGCGAGGCGGTACTCAAGGAAATGGCAGAGCGAAATGTGTTGGTGAAGCTGAGTGAAATGCCAGAGCGGATGGACCGCAATCTGCGGGGTGACGTATTGCACCGATCGGAGTTTTGGGCAGACACGTTGGATCGTTGGGCGGAAGAGCTTGCGGGGCCAGCCAAGCCGGGTGGTGGCGGTGGAGGTGGCAAAGAGAAAGAAAGTTTGCCGCCAGCATTGTTGCTAGAGATCATGCGAATCATCGGAGACGAAATCGATTTGCGGGATGAAACGCGAACGTTGGACCAGTTGATGGTCAAAAGCGAAAGTACGGTTGATGCTTCGGAAGAACTAAAGGACAGGGCTACCGGGTTGGCCGTTCAGCAAATGGATATTCAAGAACGCACATTGAACGTGAGTCAAGACATTCGAGCCTTGCCGAATGCGATGAAGGATTTTGACAAGGAGTTGAGCAAGCTCAAGAAGGGCGTGCAAGCCATGGACGAGGCGTCGGCTTTGTTAACTGATTTGAAAGTCGGGGCGCAAACGAATGCGGCTCAGACTGCGGCAATCGAAGCGTTGTTGGAGGCCCGTCGGGGTGGAAGTGGGGGCGGAGGTGGAGACGATGGCGGTGGCTCGATTGCATCCGGAACGACGCGCCGATTGCCGATGGATATGATCGGCCCAGGCCGAGACGCGGGGGCAAAGATTGCGCCGCGGCAGGTTGGGGAAGGGGTTGGTAAAACAGGAAAGCAGTTACCCGAAGAGTTTCGCGAGGGACTCGATTCTATTTTCAATGAACTGTCGCGATTGAAATCGCAGTAGCAAAAAACGATTCATCAAACTTACATCAATCAAACTTACATCAATAGGAACGCAAAAATGAAAGAATTCGATAACAAGCAATTTGTTACTCGGGAGGGTGAGGCTCCTGCCGAACCGTGGCGTCGCAAGCTCGGCAGGAGCCTCGCTCTCCCGAAGCTTCGGAGGCGGAGCCTCCGAGGCAGTGCGTTCCCAGGCGGGAGCCTGGGAACGAGACTCACTAGAATCGTTTCGATTGTTTTTGCATGTTGTCTATCCGTTGCAAGCGTGCACGGACAAGTACAGGTGCGTCAGCAGATTCAAGTGCAACAGAACATAGCCGGTCCGGTTGGCGGCCCGTTCGGCGGCGATCCGCAGGAAATGGAAGCTTCCATGCGGATCGAGGTCGACACGATTCGACGCGTTACTGGGTTGCCGGATGCGGGAGTGAAGAAGCTTGAGGTTGCAGCGATAGCGGCTGTTAAAAATGCCGTGAAAAAAGCGGAAGAGGTCAAGCTGGCGATACCTGGATTTAATGGCGACCAAGCCACAGCGCCAGCGGGTAAAACTCTTTCGGATGAAGACGCTGAGAGTGCAGAGAAGGACACCAAGAATGCCACCGACCAAGCGTTTCCATTTCCACCAATGCGGGTCTTGGACATCAAGAAAGTAAAGGAGGAAGCGATATGGAAGAAGACGCTTGCGAGCGTTCTATCCTCAGAGCAAATGGCCAAGTACGAGAACTTCTTAGCTGCTCGCGCAAAGCGACATCGTGCCGCGGCAATCGAGACCAAAGTCAATCAGCTTGACGCGGCTCTTTCGTTCACTCCCGAACAGCGGATGTCGATAACGGAAGTTGTCGATCGCAAGATCGGTGATGAACTTGCCAAAATACAAATGCCTGCTGGGGTGTTCGGAGGTGGTGGTGGGATCGTTGTGATGATGGCGGGGCAGCAAAACACCGAGCTCGCGGCCGACGATTTGAAGCCGATCTTGTCGGAAGTTCAACTTGCTGAATACAAACGCAAGCAGGATGTTGCTGCACAAGGTCCTTTTGGTGCACTGCAAAAAGCGATGCCAGCTGCCGTGAACGCTCAATTGGGGCTCGAACCTTCGACGCAGAGTGGTCTTGGTTTCAGCTACGCTGAGAAGGAGCAAGGTATCGAGGTGGTTTCGGTCGACGAGGATTCGGTGGCGTCCAAAATGGGATTGCTAGTTGGCGATTTTGTCGACGAGTTTCAAGGGACTCCGATTGATACGGCGATTCAGCTGAAAAGGGCGATTGGGAAGAGAGGCACGGAGCCGGTGCGAATACGTGTTAAGCGAAATGGCAAGGTTGTTGATCTGGAAAATGGTGAGGCGAAGTGATGGAGTTAGAATCTGATTTCTTGAACTCGATGGCACTCGCAGAGAAATTCAAATGCGTCACCCTCCCGCTGGGAGGGGCGAGCGAAGCGAGGGGAGGGTGATGTGCCTGTACGGACTGCATCGACACTTCACCCTCCCCGGCCTTAAGGCCGCCCCTCCCAGAGGGAGGGTTACTTTTGTTCAGCGCCAATCGCTACAGCCAATTGAAACAAGAACCAATATGCCCCAGATTTTTTTCCCAATCTGCTTAACCGCATGGCTACTCCTCGCTGCATCGACCTTTGCCCAGTCTCGCATTGGCACCGAGGTACCGGTCGAAGTGGAACGCATCAGCAGCAATGCAGTCCAATGGCTAGCCAAGAATCAAAACCCCGAGGGGGATTGGCCTGGTGGAAATGACAGCCACAACCCCGAGCCAGGGAACTGCGGCGTAACGGGCATGGCCGTGATGGCTTTCCTTTCAACGGGTGTCGATCCAAACTTCGGCGAGTATGGAGGCAATATCCGGGCTGCGTTGCGTCACATGATCTCCATTCAAGATCCGGATACAGG
>CANHVO010000122.1 GCA_947463915.1 Planctomycetaceae bacterium | reverse complement strand
TGGTCTTAGGGATTTTGTCTTTCGTGTGCTTCGTGTCTTTCGTGGTCAACTCGTTGAAAGACTTTAACCACACCGCTTTTTGCGTTACTCGTCCATGAGCCGTCGGGCGATAGCCCCGGTTTTCTAAAACACTCGACATTCGTCGAGAACCGCGGCTAGCTCACCTTTAGGTAACCACGAAATACGCGAATCACACGAAAAGAAAACAGGATGATGGGTGGAGCAGACCAAGCGCATACATTCCTCCAGCTTTGCGGTACTCGCTGAACCGTTTGAGCTTCGGGATTTTGTCTTTCGTGTGCTTCGTGTCTTTCGTGGTCAACTCGTTGATGTGCCGCGGCTAATCCTCTCGAACCTGCTATTTCGCCGGTTCAGCTTTCTTTTCTTTCAAGAAATCCGCCATTTCGGTAACCTTTTGGTAGCCGACAAAGCGAGCTGCTTCTGTGCCGTCTGCTGCGATCATGAGTCCGGTCGGGTACGCCGTGACGGCATATCTCTCTACTAAATCGCGCCTTTGGTCTCCGTCGACCTTGACGCAGACCACATCCTTGGACGCATCTACTACATCCTTGGCTGTGAATACGTTTTGCGTCATCATTTGGCATGGGCCACACCAAGTTGTTTCGAACTTGATAAAGCATCGCTGCTTCTTGTCGACCGCTTCTGCAATCGCGGCGTCAACATCGTGACGGAACTCAAGCGGCTTTTCTGCCTTAACGGCCTTTTTGTCGGCACCATACGGGTCTCGGGCAAGCGCGTCCTCCTCACGTGTTATTCCCGGGTCAAACGAAGCGAGTTTGACCGAACTGCCACGGACATCGTTCACTTCAAGCTTGTAAGCGGAGTCACCCAACCAAGAGTATTCGCCGACCTTCCGCATTTCGGAGCTCTTGGCCGGTCCATCCTTGGATCGCAACTCCCACCAGTCCCCTTCGCCAAAAATGGCGTCGTTGTTTGAGTCACTTAAGACAACGGTTACTTTTTGATCACCGACTTGCAGCTCTCCGGATTTGAACCCACGACGCGATATTCGTAGGACTTTAGGTTGCTCATCAAGCGAAGCAACTGCGATCCACAGATTAACCGGGTAGTCTTCTGTCGTGGTTGTGTCGGCGATGTAATTGACCTTAAGCGTTGTCGAAAAACTGGACCAAATATTGCCTCGCGACTCAGTCGTTTTGATCACGGTCGCTTCTTCGTCGTACTTTCCATCTCCGTTTGAGTCGATTGTAAGCTTCGTATAGGCTTCTCCGGCAGCTGCACGGGCGATAAGCATTTTGATAGGAGCTTGTTTCTCAACGGGCGCCCCCAGGACGACTTCGGTTTCAAGGCCATCGAATCCTTGAGACGCCGGAATCTCGATAGGTTTCAGTTCGAGTCCTTTACCCGGTGGTGAGTAGCGAGGAGCAAACAGCGAATCAGGTGCACCAGCCGTCATCTGCACCGTCAGAGGCACTAATCGTACGACTTCAACTGACTTAACGGTATCGGTTGCACTTGGTTGGCAGCCAACTGACATCAAAGTGGCGAGTAAGACGAAGGAATGTTTTTTCATGGTAATGGTCCAGCGTGTGGATTAGGGTGGGTGACGATTGGCTATTGTTACCGGCTATGCATTTTTTACATTAACGCCGGGTCTTTCATCTTGTTTTGTTCGAAGCCGCGAAGCCGCAATAGGCATGAATCGCAATGGCCGCAAGCGGTTCCACTCTCGTCAGGGTCATAACAGGAGAAGGTCTGTGAATAATCGACTCCCAATGATAACCCTAGTCTAATGATTTCGGCTTTGGTCATGTCGATGAGAGGAGTGTGTATCTTGAGCGACTTACCCTCAACCCCAGCCTTGGTTGCTAAATTGGCCATCGTTTCAAAAGCGGCAATAAACTCAGGCCGGCAGTCCGGGTAGCCACTATAGTCCAATGCGTTGACGCCGATAAAAATATCGAGCGCCCCGAGCACTTCAGCCCAGCCCAATGCATAGGACAGGAAAACGGTGTTTCGCGCGGGGACATACGTGAGTGGAATTTCGGCGCCAATGTCCGACACCAAGTCATGCTTGGGAACTAGTAAGCTATTGTCGGTAAGGGCGCTGCCGCCGATTGCCCCCAAGTCGATATTGATGACAACGTGTTTCGCTACGCCAGCTTGTTTCGCAATGGCCGCCGCTTTTGTCAGTTCGATCGCATGGCGTTGGCCGTAACGAAAGCTGATCGCGTAAGGAGCAAATCCGCGATCTTTGCAAATCGCTAAGCACGTGGCGGAGTCAAGGCCACCGCTGAGTAAAACCACAGCGGGTTTAAGAGGTGAAGTCATTTGGATGAAAACGAAATAGTTCTGAAAATAGTTGTTTTGAAGAGAGCGGGTTCTACTCGGATTTGGAAAGGAGATTCGATTTTCATCGCGCTACCCTTGCCATGGAAGGTCAATACGCCCGATCTGGCCACTTTTCTTTTGACTATACGGTACAATGCTGACATGAATCAGCTTTCCAATGCCCGTATTGCAACCTCGCCGACCGTCACTTTTCTAGGAGCCACACAGTCTGTTTCCGGCTCGATGCACCTGATAGAAGCGGGGCCTTACCGATTTTTAATGGACTGCGGCCAATTCCGTGGCCCTCGCGAAGAAGCCAGACTGCGAAACGCCAATTTCCCGTTTGATCCGACGACGATTGATGCCGTATTTTTGAGCCATGCTCATGCGGATCATTGTGGCAATCTGCCAAATTTGGTGCGGCAAGGCTTTTCGGGACCGATCTACTGCACGCATGCAACACGCGACTTGACCGAAGTCATGCTGATGGACTCGGCTCGGATTCAAGAAAACGAATTCGCTCGGTTTGGTGGTCGAAACATGCGAGGCAAGCCGCCTGTGCTCTTTACGTTTGAGGACGTTGAGGACACGATCGCAGCCTGTGTTGGTGTTGACTTTTTGCAGCCGATCGATGTTAACCCAGACGTCCAGATCCGCTTTATCGATTCTGGTCATATTCTCGGGAGCGCCATGATCTGCGTCCGAATGAAGAGTGACGATCGCGAACACACGATTACCTTTACTGGAGATTTGGGACGTCGCGGAGTTCCCTACGTAGCGGAGCCGTCGCCCGTCCCGGCCGCCGATCTGATTATCTGCGAAAGCACGTACGGCGGTAAGACGCACGACACGCTCGAGACGATGGCCGCAAAGATGGCAGCGATAGTTCACAAGACGATCGCCAGAGGCGGCAAAGTTCTCATACCCGCATTTAGTCTTGGCCGAACCCATTTAGTGCTCCATTACATCCGGCAGTGGATGGCAAGTGGACAATTGCCTCGTGTGCCGATCTACGTGGATAGTCCGCTCGCCCAAGAAATCGACTTCGTATTTCAGCAGTACCAAAGCGACCTGTCACCTGAAGCCGACGAGATTCTTTGCGAATGGCTTGAAACAGAAGAAGACGCTTGGGTGTGCACGACACAACGCGAGCCATGCATCATTATCGCTTCGGGCGGGATGTGCGAGGGAGGCAGGATCGTTCAGCACTTGCGAGCTCACATCGACGATCCGCGCTGTACGATCGTCTTGGTAAGTTATCAAGCACCGGATTCGTTAGGCCATAAGTTGTTGTCACCCATTCCTGTTGTGACCTTTCAAGGACAAAAGTGGAACAAGTGGATCGACGTGGCAGAGGTTCGAGGTTTCTCAGGGCACGCCGATGAAGCGGACTTCGCAGCGTTGCTTGGCGGAGCAGTCGAGGCAACAGGCAAAGTCCGCCTCGTACACGGCGAACCACCTCAGATGCTTGCCCTTGAAAAACAACTTCGCGAAATGGGATTCGCAGACGTGCGTGCACCGAAACGCAAAGAGGGCGTTGCTCTTTAGGAACGGGTTAGAAATGAGCCATTGGGCGCTAGCCTTGTCATTACCCATAACTTTTTGACTAAGTTCCCACCGCCCCTTGTAGACTTGTAGGGGAGAGATCGGTCTAGGCACCCTCCCGCTGGGAGGGTCGAGCGTAGCGAGGGGAGGGTGAAGTGCCAACAACTATTGCATAAGTGAGTTCACCCTCCCCGGGCCGAAGGCCCGACCCTCCCCGAGGGAGGGTGACTTTAAAGGGAGGGTGACTGCTAAACGAATGAATCAACAAGCCACGAGCGCCGTTCCTCTAAGACAGTTTGCGGCGACCATAAAAAGTTGCAAACCGAGTTAATAGTCTTTAGAATTCGCCATGCTGTCCCCGTCACAATTACCACGCCACGTCTTGCTGTCCTCTGAGCAAGACGCCAAAGAAGGGAGTCGGACATGATTTTGTTTCCAACACAAAAATCGGTTTTTCTGATTGGTTTCCTCTGCTTGCTCGAAGGGACAGTCCTTTCGCAAGAACAAGCCGATACGTCAACACCGCAACGCTACAAGATCATGGGGCAAGTTACCGACGAGTTTGAGAAACCAATCCGCGGCGCGAAAGCTTCTCTTCAGTTTGAGTTCAATGCAAAATCCATATCTGCGGAAACAGACGAGTCCGGTAACTTCGAGATATCTTATCCCGCCAAGAACGATAGCAAGACTTTTCCTTCCCGGGACCTGTACCTTTGGGTCCATGCAGTAGGATACAACTTGAAATGCGTTCGGCCGCAAATGGAGTCAAAGGAATTCTTGCCCTGCAAAGTCCTTTTGAACAAAGAAGATTGGATTGTCGTCGTTGTTCACGATTCAAAAGGCAAGCCATGCGAAGAAGCGATCGTTGAGCCCGTCTACTTTGATGTGCCAAATGGAGTCTATTACTCAGATCAGTCGACAGGGCTCACAAGCATTCCTCCCAAAGATGTAGCGGAAGCTTTTCGAGTGACCACGGACCAAAACGGAGAAGCCGAATTTCGAGGGATACCGATTCGACAATTTAAAGGCGCGTATTGCAACACACCGGGAATGGTGCCTCAGCTTTTTAGATTCAAAGGCAATGGAAGACTCTCCTTTGATTTGCGTCCGACAGGCACCGTTCGCGGAAGGGTAAAGTGCAACGACACCGATATCCCCAGCCCTGAATGGACAAATAGGAAAATGGCAGTTGTATCCCACGAGAGGCCGACAGCCCCGTTTGCGGAAGGGAACGCTACGCCTGTTGAATGCCTTCAAAGGATCGAATTGGATCGGGAAGGTTGTTTTGAGTTGGCCGGCGTTCTGTCGGGAACGGTATCAGTACATTTGAATATGGGAGATTCGGAATTTCGGCCGATTCCAAAACAACCTGAAGTCCTCAAGGCTGACGATGTGCTCAACGTGGAAATCAAGGTCGCCAAAGCGGTTCCGGTCGAAGGAAGGTTGCTAACGGAGGATACGCGAGAGCCGATAGCGTCCGTTAGAGTTTCGGTCAGCTTGATGCTGGACAATGCACACGAAAATAATCAAGATGCGGTTTCAGACGTGGAAGGGAGATTCAAGGTCTATCTTCATCCAGGCGACTACTCCGTACAGCCATATGATATGAGTCAATCCAAGCTGGCGAAGGATTATTCTTATCCGTCTTCACCCAATGTTCGCGTCACATCGAAAATGGACACGTGTCAAATACCCGATTTGTTCTTCCCCCGATTGGAACGTGAAACGGGAAAATTAGTGGACGCAGAGGGAAAGCCTCTTCCCAAACGCCGAGTTGCATTGATCCCCGTGGGCTCGAATCATCCGATCAAATACGGATATTCCGACGATCAAGGGAAATTGGAAATCAGGTACACCAAGCAAGACGTAAACCGTGGGCAAAAAACCCAATGGGTGATTTACCCCAAGAACAACAAGTCCGTTGAAGGTGATGTCCGACAATATCCCACCCTCATCGTGAAGGAAGAATCGCCTCTCATACTGGTATTCTCGTCTGAAGATTAATGTCGTGCTAGGTATATTGGAACCCGACGCACGCCTTATCACTACTGAGGATCAGTATCTGTCGATGAACAAAGTCGTCACTATATGCATAACACTAATCATCGCGACCGAATGGCTCCGTCAGTTAACCACGAAATACGCGAAATACACGAAAAGAAAACAGGACGGTGGGGCAAGTAGAACGAAAACGTACATTCCAACTACTTGGTCTCACTTCAGTGTGTGATCTAGTGGATTTTGTTTTTCGTGTGGTTCGAGTCTTTCGTGGTTAATTCCCTATCGATGAATATTAACGTGTTAGCTGTTCGTAGCAGACTGTACCAGTGTTGCGAGTGACGGATTTCGGCTGGACAAGGTGCGCTATCTACGCGAGCATTTAACTGCGTTTTGATGTCCAACTCTTTATCCTTCTCGCTCGGAATTGGCGGATTACCCGTTTATGCTCGAATGGCTTTTTGGACGACGAAAGCAGTTGCTGAAAAAAGAGGTCCAACCCGACGAACGAGACAAACTGCGTCGTTCGATCTGGCAAGCTTCTTTTCTTGAAGATCATCAATGTGAGCAGATCATCCGATGGTCCCGCGTTTTTATTGCTGAGAAAACATGGGAAGGATGCAATGGAGTCAAAATCACGGAGGACCTTCAGTGGCAGGTGGCTGCGGCCGCAGGCCTAATGGTGCTCGCTTATCCCGACTGGTACTTTGACAAAACCTCTACCATTCTTATTCATCCGCAAGCCTACAAAGTAACCGTTACCGCCCGGCATTCGGCGCTGACCAGCGGGACCGAGATGGCCGGCGAGTTTTATCGAGCGGGCGAAACCATTTACCGTGGCCCCGTCGTCTTGAACTCTCATGACATTGCGATAGCTGCACAAGACCCAAACGACGGCCACCATTTGGTCATTCACGAATTTTCCCACCAACTCGACATGATCAATGGCCCATCGGCTGATGGCTTACCACCACTACCTGGCAACGTGGACGAAACGGCATGGCTTGCAGCGATGAAGGGTGAGTATCAGCGAGCACAAGAAATGGTTAGCCAGGGTTATATGATCCTGATGCCTGACTACGGCTTAACTCAAGAAAGCGAGTTCTTTGCGGTTGCCAGCGAACTCTATTTCCAACGCTCGAACGAATTGGCAGAGTACCATCCCAACGTTTACTTGCTGCTCAAGCAATTTTATGTGACGGACATGGCGGATATTGTTCGATAGACACCCTCCCGCTGGGAGGGGCGAGCGTAGCGAGGGGAGGGTGAAGTGCCAACAACGATTGCACAAATCAGTTCACCCTCCCCGGGCCGAAGGCCCGACCCTCCCCGAGGGAGGGTGACTTAAATCCCTGTAGGACTTAAATCCCAATGAAACAAACCGGGGCTAGCGCCCGCCGGCTAATTGCCCCGTAAAGCACTTGGCGAGGTGC
This sequence comes from Planctomycetaceae bacterium, assembly GCA_947463915.1. Taxonomy (GTDB): domain Bacteria; phylum Planctomycetota; class Planctomycetia; order Pirellulales; family Pirellulaceae; genus JBKCUI01. The sequence goes on along the minus strand of CANHVO010000122.1, from coordinate 10,781 downwards.
CTAGATACTTTATGTAGAGTTGCCTCAGTTTTTGGCGATGAACTTCGCACTGTTCGACGAGTTCGTGTCCGCTTCTTAGATTTAGAACATACGCCAGTCGGGAACGCTCGTTTTCTGAGATTGGAAGATCATGCCGGGCTTGTGTGTTCATCAATCGCAATCCCGACTCAACTCCTCGGAGGAAGTTGTATCCTTCTTTGAGCGCGTCCGTATCCTCTGGTGAGACTAAGCCAGCGAGCTGAAGTCTCTCGATCGCGTCCAAGGTTCCAGAGGCGAACAGTTCTGGTTTGGCAGCGACATTGCGAAGCGTAAGCAGTTGGGCGATCGTCTCGACATCCATTGTGCCACCGACACCTCGCTTCAGGTTGAATGGACTCGCGGTGCTTTCTAACTGCATACGTGCGGCTAGCGATTGCTGATCGTCCGCCTCGGTCCAACTCCGGAGCCGCAGAATATCCAAGATCGTTTGATCGACGGAGCGTTGAAAGGGTGTGGACCCGAGAATGCATCGAGCATTGCAAAGCTGCTGGCGTTGCAGTGCAAGTCCGTCGGTTTCGAGAAAGAACTGTCGAAGCTCGTCTAGTTTCCAGGCGAGAGTTGTGTTGCGATTGGCTGACAAGATCCAGTTTTTCGTCTCATAAAGCCGGCCGCTTCGCCAAACGCGATTGGCCGCTTGGACAACTTTTTGAGCGAGCTGCAGAAAAAAGTACTGCGTTGAAATCGGTTCGTGATGCCGGCTCGAGCCGATGGGTTTTGTGGAGCCATCGGAGTCATACAAAAACAACAAATTCACATCGCTGTGATAATTGGGTTCACGCCCCCCCAACTTTCCAATTGCAATCACTCCGTAGCGACAGATCTCCCCATCGCTCGATGTAGGAACTCCAAAGCGTTTTACCAGTCGTCCATATTGCCAATCGACAGTTTGATGCAGACACACATCGGCGATATCCGACAATGCTTTATGCGTGTCGGTAATGCTCTCTTTGCCGAGGATATCTCGCACGCCAACGTTGAGGTGCCTCGTATTCTTAAACGAGTGCAGGATGGGCTCGACGTCTTCAGCACCTCGACACAATTCGTGGAGCATCAAGCCCATCTGTTGTTCCGTCGGTAAACGATTGAGCATCAGCGAGTCTAGCAGTTCGTCAATCATTCCAGGGTTGCTGGTGAGAATCCCGATCAAATACGGGCTCGCACCGCAGAGGCGAATATAGAGATCCATCGAAGGCTCATGGACACTGAAAAGCTCCCACAGCACCCCTTTGCCACCGAGGGATCGGCAACTAACCGCGAGGTTCTCAAGCGTCAAGTCTGGGTCCGGCGTGCGGCTAATCTTGGAAAGCAATTGCGTTGCGATGCTAGCCAGGAAATGGCGACAGCGCCGCGTCGAAAGCATCGAGACCTCTTCGCGAGAAAGCTCCATCAGGAAACGGTAGGCCGCGTTCGATCTCTTGAAGCCATGCTTTGCCAATAACGCATCGATCCATTCTGGCTTTGGGTTTGGATCGAGAATCAAATCCGTTTCCTCGGATGCCTGGTTTTCATCGGCAAAGACTTCACCTCGCAAGTGATTTCGGATCTGCTTGACTCGATTCCAGGACTCTGCCAAGTCAGCGTCCAACTGTTCTCCCGCACGATCGCCTTGATACGCGAGTTGTTGTATCAACGCGATCTTTGCCTCTGCATCCGTAATCTTTTCCTGCTTTGCTTTGGAAAGTGGATTACGAAGCTGAATCGCAAAAATGGTTTGCGAAAAACGGTTGTAAGCGGAGACCAAGATCGCTCTTTCTTGGTCGGTTAAGCAGTTGGATTGAGCTAATGCCTCGATGGATTGCACCGTGTTGGCTATCCGAATTTGGTGCAACTCACCGCCGTTGATTAGTTGCAAAAACTGAGTCAAAAACTCGATCTCTCGCTTCCATCGCAGCAGCAGCTCAAACGACCAAACCGGCTGGTTGGGTTGGGTCGATTCCATCGCCTTCCCTTCGCGGTCAATCTTCCTTTTTAGAGCGCCGATCCCAGCGATGTCTGCTCGGGTCAAATATCGGCGATAAACCAACGACGGAATTTCTTCCAAAAACCTGGCTGCCAATTTCGGACATCCCGCTAGGTACCGTGCCTTGAGGAGTGTTAACCGTTGCCAAGTTCGACCTTGATTTTCGATTGTCTGAATCCATCGTCGAAAGTCATGTAAGTGAACTTCGCCGGTTGCTTTGTCCTCGGGATGGCATGGAAATGCGACCGAATAGTTGAGCCCGTCGGGATGAGAAAGAATGGAGACGGTTCGCTGAAGCACTCGCTGCAATTCATCCATTACAGACGATTCGCGAGACTCATCGGGCAATAGCTCCGTGTCAGACAAGACAACGAGCTCGAGTGGACCTCCGAGTTCGAGCTCTTGCCCCCCCAGTGCTCCAAGCCCTAGGATGCAAAGCAGGTCCGGCAATTCGGACGCGGAGCCTAAACGATTCGCCCTCGTTCGTCTGTCGGTTTTGCGTTCGGTATTGGCCACAACGAACGAGGCCGTGATCCCCGCATCTGCAATCCAAGACAGTTGCTGTGCGACGGTGCTTGGCGTCATGTCTTGTAGGCAGAATGCGCAGATAACTCGTAGGGTTTCGCGTCGCCGAAACCTTTGCATGCTCGCAAGAATTTGCCCTTCTTCCTCGAGGTTCTGGATCTCGCCTAGCAGGATATCTTTGAGATGAGTGGCATCGACCGATTGGCCAGCGCTCATTCGTAGCCAATCAAAACTGTCTGGATCCGAAACGAGCCATTCAACGGCTGCTGACTCGATCGACAGGATCTGCAACAGGGTCGGCATCGCGTCTCGATCGCGGTCAAGAAACACGAGAAAGCTAGTTGGATTTCGCGTGTTCGCAAGGAATTGCAGCAATGGGGCCAGCCCCCGCTGAAGATGAGGGAACTGTGAAAGCAGCGGAACGAGCTGAGTTGTTAAGCTCTCTTGGAGATCAGGTTCAGCTGCTAGACTCAACAAATCAGCGATCGCGGTCCTTCCGGAATCACTTAACGCTAAGTCCTGCCACGGATGGTTTTCGGTGCTGCTAATCTTTTGGCTCAATTCGCTTGATCGCAATGATGAAAATTCATTTAGCAGTCAGCCGTAAGCATACTCGGCACAGTTGGAAGTACACCTACGGCTGACTGCTAAACGAATCAATGAACGGTATTGCCTAAAAACCCAACGCAAGCCGATCTCGCGTTTTAAAGAAACAACTGCATTATCTTACCCGATGTGAGGTGTTTTTTGAATGCGTTCGGTTCTGCTATAATTTGCTGATTAGACACAGCCGACAAAAGTCATTTTCGTTTTAATGAGCCTGAGGCGCTAGCCGATTTTTGCAAGTCGAACGAATTCGGCTAGCGCCTCAGGCTCATTTTTGTCGGCTGCTCCCGGTTACATTCTTGCCGTAGTAGGAATTCGTCATGCTTACCATCTATTGCCCAAGTTGCTCTAAAGCGCATCGGCTTGCCCCAGAGCATTTAGGGAAAAGTGTCCGCTGTCAAGCTTGTTCACAGGTTTTTGTTGCTCAGAGCGACGTAGCAGCAAGTGCGCCGCAGTCGTTCATGGACGATGGTTATCTGAGCGGCTCGGCCCCGGCGTCCCCCGTTCCGCCATCTTCGGGCAACCCTCCGAATTCCAGCACAAGCAATGCGACCCCGCGTTCCTACCAATCACCAGCGGGAAAGCAAGGCTCGTCGGACCAGATTGACTACTGCATTCATGGGGACGATACGCAGTATGTCGAGGTAACTTTGGATCCAGGCGAAACCGTCATCGCGGAAGCTGGATCTATGATGTACATGACTGCGGGGATTGAAATGCAAACCGTATTTGGCGACCCATCTAGCAGCGGTGGCTTTTGGAGCAAAGTCGTCAGCGCTGGCAAGCGAGTATTGACCGGCGAATCCTTGTTCATGACAACCTTTACCAATACGCGACAAGGACGTGAGCATATTGCGTTCGCGGCACCTTATATGGGCCGCATCACTCCGATGCATTTGGATCAGATGGGCGGCGAGCTCATTTGCCAAAAGGGAGCCTTTCTCTGCGGGGCTCGCGGCATCCAAGTCAGCATTGCCTTTCAAAAGAAGATTGGCGTTGGGCTGTTTGGTGGCGAAGGCTTTATCATGCAACGCCTGCAAGGAGATGGAATCGCATTGGTGCACGCAGGTGGTGCTCTCATGCATCGCGTTTTGGGTCCCGGCGAACAGCTGAAACTTGACACAGGTTGCATTATGGCACTTGGGCCATCGGTTCAATACGACATCCAATTTATTGGCGGGGTCAAGAACACGCTGTTTGGAGGCGAAGGGTTATTCATTGCGACAGTAACCGGGCCCGGGCCAATTTGGCTCCAAAGCTTGCCATTCTCGCGATTGGCGGGAAGCATCGTGAACGCAGCAGGCGGACGCGGCAAGCATACCGAAGAAGGTTCGGTGCTGGGTGGCCTAGGTGGAATGCTCATGGGATCCCACAACGAATAAGCCCCTCGTCATGTGTGCTACCAGTCAATGAGCGCTAGGCGTTAGCCCGAATGACGTTGAATTAAGCCTGTACTCGTAGCGGAAGTTGTAAAACTTCCTGGAGTTCGAGGCACCACAGGAACTCTTACGAGATTCCACTACTTGCTATCTCAACGCCATTGGGCGCTAGCCCCGTTTTGTTTTCAATGGATTTAAAGTCACCCTCCCTCGGGGAGGGTCTGGCCTTCGGCCCGGGGAGGGTGAACTGACTTGTGCAATCGCTGTTGGCACTTCACCCTCCCCTCGCTACGCTCGACCCTCCCAGCGGGAGGGTGTCTAGAACGGTCTTAGGCGAGCGACGGGAGACAACATACCACGATTCGTAGCTGGATTCGCCAGAATTCAGTACGTACTGAATTCTGGCGAATCCAGCTACGGTAGTTATCTGCCTGCCGCACGCCTTAGCATTCCCAGTCGTTTACTTGACCGCCTTGAGAAACGAATCGTCAAAGTCGACCATTCCCTCACCCGTGCCGAACGACACAGCGGTTGGCTTTGGCGTCAAACCATACTTCTCACAAAACTTGCTGACGACAGGCATGGTTTCCGTGCGGAACTTGTCGCTTCCAAACAAGGCAATCGCCTCTGCAGGCTCGCCATAGAATCGGGTTTGCGTCACAACCTTCTTCATGTCGGCAAGTTCCAATTTTGCAAATCTAGCACCGATGCCCATGAGTGTCTTGTCGGAGGTCGCCGGATCGGTCATCCGTTTGTTCATGGCGTAGAAGGTTTCCAAGATGGCTGCCGCAAAGTCTTTTCCACCTGGTTTCTTCAGCGAATCCGCTCCGACCACAACCATGTCGATGATCTCTTCTGGGATAGCCGAAGAGTCAAATAGAACTTTCGCATCAGGGCGTCGAGCGAGCGATTGCATGACAAACGGATTCCAAACCATGATCGACTGGATGTTGCCCGTCTTTTGCTCAAAAGCCTGCGACGCTTGTTCGGGGGCCATGTTCAAGAAGGGAAACTTCGCCGGATCTTTGTCTAGCTTGACCAAGCATCGGTCAAAGCAATACTGGGATACGCTCTTCTCCAACCCATGTGTCGACTTGCCCGTCAAAGCATCTACTGAGTCGATTCCGGAAGCAATGCAGGCGTCAGCCCCGTTCGAGGTCGACGTCGGCATGATCGCAACGCTCTTTCGCGAGGCAGCCGGTCCGAGGATGTCGATGTTGGTGATACAAACCGCATCGGCTTCCGAATTGCCGTAAAGGGAGATGCAACTGTCGTAGTCTACCAGCTTAAGGACGATATCAACGTTATGTTTCTTTTCGATGGAACCCATTTTGCCAGGTTCGCCATCGATCAGCCCCACGTCGCTCGCGACTCCGAAAATGCTCCAGGACGGGTATTCGCTCCAAGCCAACATGAACTTCGGTGCAGCGGTTGGTGTTGCGGGGTTGTTCGCAGGCTTGCTTTCGCAACCGGCAAAAACAGTGGATACCGCGATTAGCGTAATCCAAGGCAGGCAATTGATTCGTTTCATCGTTGAGTACTTTCGCAATAGTTCGAATTGAAGTAGAAGACTTTTTTCGTTTAGCAGTCAGCCGTAGGCGTACTGTCAATGAACCGAGTACGCCTTCGGCTGACTGTTAAACGACTTAGTCTTTGAAGCAAAATAATTTAGCCGAACGGCGCTAGCCGCGGTTCCCGACGAAAGTCGAGCGATCTTGGAAACCGGGGCTAGCGCCCACCGGCTAATTGTCCCGTAGGTTACGCGACGATTTGTTTAGGCGATCGGCAGACCTAGATCTACCGTAGGATGGGACCATTGTCCCGTCCGTCTATTCGTTCGGGACAATGGTCCCATACTACAGCTCGTGTCTTCATCCTGCCGCTCGCCTTAGTGGCGCATTAGGCCTCGGGGATCTTCGATTCTTTGGCTATCGATTCGGTCGATTCCTTTTTCGCGGACAGGCCGATCAATGCATCGAACTCGTCATCGGCTGCACTCTTTTGAGCGTACTCCAAGAATTCGGATTCCGCTTTCTTGTTGTCCATCCCGGCAAGCTCGCGCGAGATTCTTGCGTTGGCGCTGGCCTTTTGTCGCAACTCTCGCAATCGGTGCAATTCTTCGTTCGTGCGGTCATTGGAAATACCGTTAACCATGTCTGCAATTTGCTTTTCCTCTGTTGCCGAAAGAATGTCAGCAACCGCATCGTGCTTTTCTTCCTTGAGCTTGTCCAAGTCTCGCATCAAGGATTGGATCTGACTCTTGTGGCCATTGACGTTGCTCATCAACTGCTTCAGATCGTTTTCCAGTTCTTGAGCTCGCTGTTGTTTTTCCACCAAGGTGCTGGTGAAGTCTTTGTAGGCCGACTGGCACTTGAGGTACTCCGGATCGTTGCGAACCGCAGCCGCATCGCCGTTGTATTTATCTGCGATCTGTTTGGCGCGAGCGGCTGCACCCGACTTGAGCTTCTCGAGCTTCTCGACTTCTGTAGTGAGCGCGGAGAGTTTGTCTTTTTTGCTCTCTTCCTGAGCGATCATGGCGCTGATCGCATCTTTGTACTCATTGAGCCGCTTCTTCTTTTCTTCGATGATCTTATCGAAGGTGGCTGAGATTACGGTTGGATTGTTGCTCATCGAATCGGCGGCTGAATTCACTTTGCCCGTGAACATGTATCCGATCGCACGAAAGAAACGGCCAATGGCTCTGAACATCGAAAATCTGCTCCTGTTAATGGTCTATTGAAATTGGTTTAAAAGTTAGGGTTAACAATCCGACAGGCGACTTGCCCCTCGCTTACGCTTTGGGTTGGAATAATGTAGCCCGCCACTCGCCTCGGAAGCTTGAGTTGCTTCGCGAACATTAGTTCCTCAAGTGTGCATCGTAATCGATTGAGCCCTCTAGCTCGCGCATGCGTTCCTCCGTGCGCTTCGCAATTCGAAGAGATGCATCCAGCTCGTCTCGCAAACTGCCCAAGTCGCTTTGCTGCTCCTTGTTCATTAATTCTTGATAGTGCTTTACCGCAGACTGCATGTGGTCAATACTGACTCTTATTTCCTCGAGACTTTTCTCTCGCTGTGCCTGAATCTTTTTCTTTTCGTCGCCGGTTAAACGTTCGGCGAGCAAATACAGTTTCAGCGATTGCTCTAGCTGATCCGTTGCCGACCAAAACAGTTGTCGCACTTGCTTGATGATCTCCTGGCTTTGAATCACGATGCCAGGCTGCTTAGCAAACTCCTCAAAGTCACTGCGGCAAGTTCTGAGCAACGTCAGATAGTCTTTGGTTCGGTAGTCGCGGTCAGACCGCAGTCGAAACTGCAGCTGATCTAGTTTCTCTTCCTCGGCTTTGGCAATCTTGTCGGCTTCTTCCCTCAAAATTTTGGCCGCAACATCGTCTGTAAAAAAAATGAAGCGTGTGGCCATCCAGCCAACTCCGCCCAATACTAAGGCGAGGCCCGCAACATTAAGGGAAGTCACTCCGTTGGCAGCCCAGGAAACAAGCCAAGCCGAAGCGCCCGCCACCAAGGGTAACGCCACGGATGGTGCCCAAAGTAGTTCACTAGCGATTCTGGACCGAAAGTCTTTCAATGTTTGGTTCTCGAGTTGAAAATGGTAGTTTTCATAGGCCCAAATCGCATTCGAACAAGGGCGCGCACCCAGTTTCGCTTTTCTGGAAAACAGATTAATCACTCAGTACGGAATCTCACCGACTCCAAACGTAACTCTCGTTTCTCCAGTGATATCACCAGGAATCGTTCGCATCCGTTGTTTCGGAATCCCCGCAGATTCGAGGTATTGTAATGCACCCAACGCCCGTTTGGCAGCTAGCTCTTTGTTTGCCTCGACATCCCCTAAATTGGATGCATTGCCTCGAATCATCAAATAATACTGCGGCCACACCTGAAGCCTTTCCGCTAGCTCCTTTAGAATCAACTGGCTTCGATCCGTCAAAGCGGAACTTCCTCGGGAAAAAACCAACTCAGGAACGCTCAAAGTGCCAATGCTGATCAATTCCCCCCATTGTTTGTCCGTCAGTTCCTTGAGCGTCAACTCCTCTCGTATCGATTCGGATTGAACGCCGGGATAGAAGTTGCGAGACATAATCTGCTTGATCGGGCGGTCAAAGTAAAGCCGGTTCCATTTGCCATCCGCCGGCGGATGCTTGATTGCTCCTGTCGACAGCAACACCCTGGATATGCGCTCCAGGATGTTGTCCATGTGAATGATCGCACCTGGTCGCAAGCCAAAATGGGCAAAGTTTTCCTGTGTGTTCTTCCACTGGATTCCTTGTACCATTTTGGCGGCTTGGTCTGGCTCCAAACTCAGCTTGGTCAACTTGGCATCATCGAGCATCAACTGCGATTGCTTCGCTGCATCCCGATAATTGAAGAGTGCCGTGAAGTAGCTTTCGAGTACGGCTTCCGCGACCGGCTCGTGCTTGAGCAAGAAGTCACGATTGATGACCAGCGTATCCACGATATAACCAGTAAACTTGGAGCTGTCTGTCAATACATGCAAAGCATCGTTCTTTAGCATTTGGCTGACGAAAGGTTCCCAAACAACATAAACATCGTTGGTAGATGGATCCGCTGCCTTGTATCGTTCGATAAGTTTCTCCGGTGACGCCATTGGAACGATTGCATCTTTGCTGATTTGCGTCAGTCCGAAGTCCTGCATCACAACGCGCGCCAATGTCTCACTTGGCGAATCACCGACGAGCACGAACCGCGTCTCTGCATTGTTCAGTCGATCGACGTTCTCATATTTCTTCTTGTAAGCCAACATCGCATCCGCCCCTCGTGTTTCATCGATGACTGCAATGATGGTGGCCGGTGGATAGTCGAGGTTTGCAAATGCCTTGAGCAAAGCATCGGCAGGAAACAACGCAAAATGCAACGTACCTTTCTCTAGAGCTGTCGCCCGAGCTGAGTAGTCGGCACCATCATCGACGAGTTTGAGCTTGATACCTCGATTCGATAGCTGGGTTTGAAAGTCCGGCGTTCGAAAAATGGCATAACCCGAAAAACTATCCACCCCAATTGATATCTCTTGGCTAAAGAGGCTGGTTCCAGTTGTCGCCGCGACCGCTGCCTCCACTTGTTTCTTCGCTTCGGCTTCGCTCTTTTGAGCGCGCACCGGATCGATGACCAATTTCCAAATGGAAACGCCCACAGCCAGCACGACCAACCAAACAAGTGCAGCCAGTATGATTTTTGTTTTCGACACGGCGAAGTTCGCCCTCCTCGAGTTGTGTAGTATTCGGTTTGGACTAGTTGTCCACCCAATTCTTCCCTGCTATCCCAACGTCGTCCGGTGAGTGACCACCCATTCTCAACGATTTCCCCATCACGCGCGAGAGCCATGCGACGGCATCGCTTCGCGATTGTGTACGATCATACGACACATTTTCAAGTTCTCCAGCCTCATTCACTGTATTCGCTGCCGCAGCCAATTCTTGACCATTTGCCTCGAAGCGTTCGGGAGTCCCTACGATGATTCGAACTCGGGCCGGGATAAACAAGGCGCTGTAGACCGCCCAACCCGCTGGCGCACCCTCGATCCAAATCGGCACCAATGGCACATTCGCTCGCTGCGCCACAATCGCAGCGCCAGGCCGAATGCTGAGCAATGGGCTGTCGGTACGATTGATCCGCCCCTCTGGAAACATACCCACAAACCGTCCACTCTTGGCTAATGCAATGGCCCGTTTCGTTGATGCCGTGTCAATGCCGCCCCGATTCGTTGGAATCGCTTGAAAAGATCGCAGGATCGGGCCAAACAGGAAATGCTTGAAGTACTCGCCGGCTACCATCCAATGAACCCGTCTTCCACCCACCAGTTGAACAAAAAACGGATCCACAGAACAACGATGATTCGCAACCAAAACCGCCCCTCCGGCCATGCGATCACCCAAAAGACGGTCCCTTGCATCCTTCGAAAAACCACCAGTCGGCGCTCCCAGCTCACCCCGCCATTCGATCTCCACGCGCCAAAGCACTCTCGCCAAGGCGTACACGGGCGCGTACAGAACTCGCTCCCACGGCGTGTACCTCCCAGGACAAAACAAACTGGCTGCAGCATAAGCCAATGCGATACAGGCGAACGTTATTAGGAAAACCAATGAAGTCATTGTTTGCGGCATTTTTTGGGCGAAACTCGCTAAGTCACAACGATGAAATGATTTAGGACGGGACGACCAAGCCTACAACTCCACCATGAGCAACCGTAATGATATCAAATTAGCTAAATCGCAGGGGATTCCTAGGAAAGTTCACAG
>CANHVO010000121.1 GCA_947463915.1 Planctomycetaceae bacterium | reverse complement strand
GTCGCACCGCCAGGGGCGGTGCGACGAATCCAGAGTTGTACGATCGCGCGACTTGAATCTAGAACACCAAAACTGCGGACGGTGGGGGCAAGCCCCCACCGTCCTGAAAAACTTCACAGCGTTGCCGAAACGGGGCGAGGGGGAGGAAACCACATCTTATTGTGGTTATTTGCCTTCGCTCATCACATGGAAAGCAAATAGTTGCGAATTCTCTGTTTGGTACCGCTATCGATCTTGCCTCGGATGTCCGTAATGAGCCGGCCATTCCGTTCGCGACGAGCTCGCACCTCGATTCGTTCCTTTAGCTTTAAGTCCTGCACAAAGAACTGACGGATCGCATCGGTTCTCCCAACGGCGATTCCAGTGTGAATCTTGACGGAACCATCTCGAACGCTGATGTGAATATCCCACTTCGGGCGGCTTACCTTCCATAGAACCCAAAGCACAAACGCGCAAACCGATATCTTGATCAGATGTTCGATCATTACTGACTAGCAATTGCCTGTTTCTGCAGTTGTTCCAGTTGCTGAATCGCCTCCATCGGGGTCATGAGTGTGATGTCCAGCGACTTCAACTTTTCTACGACCGCGTTTTCTTGCCATTGGAACAACGTCATTTGAATGTGGCCCGACTTCTTTTTGGCTGGGGCGATGTGAGGCTGACCGTATTGGTTCAGGTGATTGGATTCCAGTTGACTTAGGATCTCTTTGGCTCGTTCGTTGACATCGCGAGGCACCCCGGCCAAACGCGCGACGTGGATCCCGTAACTCTTGTCCGCTCCACCTTGAACGATGCGATGCAGAAAGACCACGTTGTCATCCCATTCCTTGACCGCGACGTTCCAGTTGCGAACGCCTGGCAACGATTTTTGCAGGTCGATCAACTCGTGGTAGTGGGTCGCAAACATCGTTCGCGCACGATTGTTGTTGTGCAAGTGTTCCACGATTGCCCACGCAAGTGACAAGCCATCGTAGGTGCTGGTCCCTCGCCCGATCTCATCGAGAATGACCAACGAGCGTTCGGTGGCCGTGTTCAAGATCCGGGCCGTCTCGACCATTTCCACCATAAACGTACTTTGACCGCGAGCCAGCTCATCGCTCGCTCCAACTCGAGCAAACAAGCGGTCTGCGACTCCAATCGTCGCCTTGCGAGCGGGCACAAAGCCACCGATCTGAGCAAGTACGACGATCAACGCCGTTTGGCGAATGTACGTGCTCTTTCCCGCCATGTTCGGGCCCGTGATCAGCAAGACACTACCATGTTCCGCCCCGATCATCGCGTCGTTCGGTACGAATGTCCCTTTGGGAAGCGTCGAATCCAAAACGGGATGGCGACCTTCGTAGATTTCCAAGATCGATTCATCGGTCATCGTTGGACGGACATATTGTTGCTTGACTGCAAGTTCGGCCAGCGACGCCAGTACATCCAGCTCTGCCAAGACGCTCGCATTGATTTGCAACGCTTGCGTGTTGGCGTGAATGGCTTCACGCAGCTCCAGGAACAGTTCATATTCAAGCGATTTGGCTTGATCGTCCGCCGACAGGACTTTCTCTTCGTAGTCCTTGAGTTCGGGCGTGATGTAGCGTTCGGCGTTTTTGAGCGTCTGCTTGCGGATGTAGTTGATAGGGACGCGATCGCGATGCGTATTGGTGATTTCCAAGTAATAACCAAAGACGGAGGTGAAACCGACTTTCAAACTTGGTATGCCGGTCGTTGCGATCTGATCGGCTTGGTAGCGAGCGATCCATTCTTTGCCCCCGGCTGCTAACTGGCGAAAGTCATCGAGGCGCTGATCGTAGCCAGGACGAATGAATCCTCCATCGCGAGCCAACAATGGGCAGTCATCCTGCAACGCCACATCCAACTGCTCACGCAACGTTGGGCAGAGGTCGATTCGTTTTTGAAGCTGCGATAGCCGGACCGAAGCGCGTTCTTCCAAGATCGCTTTGATCTTTGGAATTTGAACGAGCGAACGCCCCACTTGCTTGAGATCGCGAGGACTTGAGCGTCCCGTAGCGACGCGAGCCAGCAAACGCTCTATGTCGTACACTTCATCGAGCATCTCCCGAACGGAGGCTCTCAGTCGTGTGTCCCGAACAAGTTCATCGACCGCATCGAGACGCAATTCGATTTGTTCTTTGGAGACGAGAGGCGATGCAAGCCATTGCGAAAGCCGACGAGCACCCATCGAGGTGACGGTTCGGTCCAATACCTCGAGCAACGAGCCTTCGCGCGAGGCGGTTCGAATCGTTTGAGTCAGCTCCAAGGAACGACGGGTGGCCGAGTCGATTTCGAGCGAGCGAATGAGTCGGGCTGGTTGCAGCTGTTGAATATGATCGAGCGCGGTCTTTTGCGTTTCGCGAAGATAAGCCATCGCCGCGCCGGCCGCACTGATCGCAAGGCTGTCCTGTGCGTAGGTACTCGCTGTGTCTTTGGAATCGCCTTGTGTGTCCCAACCCATACCGGAGAGATCGAGCACTCCGAAATGCTCGTGGAGGACTCGCTGTGCCTCCTCGATTCCGAATTGCCACGATGGACGTCGGGTGATGGGCCAGCGTTCCAAATCCCCTTTGGACAGCGTTGAGTCGTCCTCCCGAATCATGACTTCAGCTGGTTCAAGTCGAGCGATTTGATCCATGACCGCTTGTGCGGGATAAGCTCCTGCCTCGAACCGGCCTGTGGAGAGTTCGACCCAAGCCATACCCAGCCACGCGCTCCGTTCCTGGCCCGCTTTTCCGGGCGACGGATGGTAGATTGCTAGCAAAAGATTTCCCGAGCGAGGGTCGAGAAGAGCGTCATCGGTCAAGGTGCCGGCGGTGACGATGCGTTGGACTTCGCGGCGAACTAGGCCTTTGGCAGTTGCAGGATCTTCGACTTGTTCGCAAACCGCGACGCGGAATCCTTGGCGAACGAGTTTGGCGAGGTAACCCTCCAATTGGTGGTATGGGAAACCGGCCATGGGGATCGGATTTTCCCCTTTGTCACGGCTGGTGAGGGTTAGGCCGAGGACTCGAGCCACGGTTTTGGCGTCTTCGTGAAACAACTCGTAAAAATCGCCCATGCGGAAGAACAGAATTGCGTCTCCGCTGGCGGCTTTGGCCTCTTCGTATTGCTTCATCATGGGTGAAAGATTCATAGCGGAAGATGCTACCAAGCCGAGCCGTTTGCACCAAGTGCCCAATAAATGGTCGGATCTGGGAAACAAAATCGTTCGCTGCGTGTTTTCACTACTAATGGGCTGTCCGCCTAGCTAAAATCTAAACATTGCTGGACGTTTTTGCTGCATCGAAACTCTCACTTTGGGAGGGTCGAGCGTAGCGAGGGGAAGGCGAAGTGCCAGTGGCAATTGTACAAGTCACTTCACCCTCCCCGGCCTTTGGCCGACCCTCCCAGGGGGAGGGTGACATTATTGGAAATCTTTGCAAATAAAACCGGAAAATCTCCTGACCATGTCACTCATTGCCAAGTCGCTTGTCGCTGCCTTTGTATTGGCATCGCTAACTGCTCAAGCTCAGCCGCCAGGAATGTCGTTTGGAGGGCGGGGTGATCGTGGCGACCGCGGAGATAGAGGAGACAGGGGCGATCGAGGTGACCGTGGCGGCTTTGGAGGCGGGTTCGGCGGTGGTTTTGGTGGGCCTCCCGGTGGAATGCCTGGCGGAATGCCCAGTGGTGGATTCGGTGGTGGATTCGGTGGGCCTCCCGGCGGTGGTTTCGATCCATCTTCGTTTTTGACTCGCATGGATACCAATGGCAACGGGATGCTTGATCCCGAGGAAGCTCAGGGGCCGGCTCGATTCATGCTTGACCGAATGGCTCGCAGCAACCCAAAAATCGATATCACCAAGCCGATTCCAATGTCCGTGTTAACCGAGTCTTTCCAGCAGATGCGAAGCGGTGGGCCGGGTTCCGACGGCCGAGGCTTTGGTGGGTCAGAAGAGGAAATTCCTATTCTCGAAAAGAACACACTCGTCCCAAGCTTCACTTCGCCAGCCAAGACCGAGAAAACGGGAGTACCAGGTTTTGGTGCCAGCGGCGAAAGGTTTAACGTTCAAATCGAGGAAAAGGACCTCAAGGACGCAGACGAGCGAATTGCTCGTTACGACAGGAGCGGCGACAAGAGTCTCGATGAAAATGAACTGAAAGAAGGGCGTTGGTCCGATACGCCCATGCAATACGATAAGAATCAAGACGGCAAGCTCTCTCGACAAGAGCTTGCCGTTCGGTTCGCTCGGCGCCGACTGGCCGGCGGCAGTCAGCCCGATCCAAAGAAGGAAGATGCAACCGCCAAGCGAGCCCGAGAAGCTCGCGACATGGCAGACAAAAAGGTTGCCCCCAATCCCTTCGAAAAGCGAGCCAGCTACCGACTGACGGACGCAGAAGGCAAAACTCCTGCACCTGCCGGAATGCCTGAATGGTTCACGCGAAACGACATCAACGCAGACAATCAAGTCTCGATGGCCGAGTTCTCCAAAAGATGGTCGACAGAAGCAATCGAAGATTTCGCCCGTTTCGATTCGAATAGCGATGGCTTCATCACGAGCAAGGAATGCCTAGTGGCTGTCAAAAAGGGCTACATCCCGGGTGCAATGAGCAGCTCGCCTAGCGCCGCGACAACCGTCTCCGCACCCGGGCCTGCGAACGCCGCTGCTACCCCAATGAGCCCTCCAGCGTCCGGAGCACCCATTAGCAGTTCTGCGAGCTCAACGGACAGCGACATGAAAGCTTGGGCAGCGAAGAAGTTGAAATCAAGCGACAAAGATGGCAATGGATTCCTTTCGCCAAATGAATACTCGGGTGATTTTGCGAAGGTGGATACCAATAAAGATGGAAAGATTGACGTCGACGAGTACGCAGCCGCACGTAGCAAGCGTTAGTGTGAGGTCGCGGTTTTTAGCTTGATGGTTCAAGGGCGTAGCGAAAGTCGTCAAGACTTTCGGTTGCCTCCCAACTCCGAAACTCTTGACGAGTTTCGCTACAAATGACTCTCTTAGTCCCCCACGGCGGGTCTGGAATGCCCAGCCCGACGGCATGACATTCTTTCGTTCTTTTCGGCTATCCTAAAGAACACCGTTACCAATAATCAGCGGAGTCGGACGAAGAGTATTCCATTCTTCTAATGACTGAAAGAAAGTTCTCTATCGCGATGTCCGGACCTGACGCCACTCCAGAAATCACCAATGCGTTACCTGCCAGCGATTCACCCGCAGTTATTTCCTCTGAATCGCCACCGGTGGTCTCCGTCAAAGTTGACGCTGAAACCGCAGTTCCCAATGTAGTTTCGCCAGCCCAACCGACCGAGGCCGACTCAGGTTTTCAGCCATTGTCCGTAAACTGGTTGAGGATGGAAAGGCGAAGTTGGCATATATTAATCGCGATCGTTGGCGCTGTTCTGGGGTTGGGATGGTTAGTGCTCGGAGTATTCATTCGTCAAAGCTTTGATACTTGGCAGTGGCTGGTTCTTGTTCCGATCGGCATCGTTATCGCAATGCTCCTTTGGGCTGCGTACTTCTTTCCACGCCGGGGTTTCCAAGCGACTTGTTGGCGTTTGCATTCGCATGGTTTTGAGATTCGTCGGGGCATTTGGTGGCGTCATCGCATCTTCGTCCCCAAAGATCGAATTCAACATACCGATGTGCATCAAGGACCTCTACAACGCGCATACGGTCTGGCCAGCCTTGTGCTGAATACCGGCGGTACGCATGAACCGTCCATTACCTTAGATGGGCTCGACATGCCCCTAGCGGAGTCGCTTCGAGAGCAATTGTCGAAACGCGAACCGATCCAATTGCCTTCTTCAACGAAAGATTCTTCGACGAAAGATGAAGTCGTTGCATGATCGCCTTGAACAAAGATCGAAACGCTTCACGGCGTTTGCACCCGTTGTCGTTGCTATTCGAGTTCGCTTCGATCTTGAGGGCGAATGTGATTCCGACAGTTGCTGCCATCGTTTCAACTAGCCGAGGTGGATGGGTCGGAATTGCGGTGGGAGCGGTTGTGTTCGGCATCAGCGCAGCCATTGCAATTATTCGCTATGCCACGTTTCGCTACCGAATTGTTGATGGGGAGTTGATTGTCGATTCCGGTTTGATCAACCATGTTCATCGTACGGTTCCGCTTAGCAAAATTCAAAACATCGATCTGTCTCAAAACCTTTTCCATCGCATACTGAGGGTTGGAGAAGTACGCGTCGAGACCGCCTCTGGAAAAGAGGCTGAAGCGGTAATGCGAGTGATCGCCATCAAGGAATATTCGCAATTACGAGACGAACTCCTTTCGTTTCGCAATTCGGATCGCAAGGAAGCTCAACCGGAGACGGTCCAAGAAGCAACCGTCATTGACACCTCGACACAAACATCCGAACTCATTCTGAAATTGCCGACTAGGCTCGTCATCTTGGCAGGTTTTCTAAGTAATCGGGGCGAAGTGGTCGCTGGGGTTGTATTTGGTTTTTTGTGGCAACAACGCTTTGCTGATAAATGGTTTGCCTCACAAACCTGGGCCAAAGAGTCACTGCGGGAGTCAATTAGGGAATCGATGCGAGAGGGGACTCAGGGCAATAGTATTTCACAAGCTTTCCGATGGGTTCGAGGTGTCGTTGAGTACCTTGGAACACAAACAGGATCGGCAGGAGCCATCTTGTTGATGTTGATTGGGATCACGGTTTTATTCGCAATCTTGAGGACGTTCTCTGCGGTTTGGTATGTGCTCAAATTTTATGGCTACCGACTTGAGCGAGTTGGCGATTCGGTGCATGTTCGCTGTGGTCTTCTAACGAAAGTTTCCGCAACGATACCATTGGGCCGAATCCAATTGATTAGCGTTCAACAAAAATGGCTCATTCGGCAGTTTGGGTTAGCAACTATTCGCATCGAGACAGCGGGTGGCGGAGAAAAGAATTCCGATGATGCTACCTCCATTGGTCGCAAGTGGTTTGTGCCAATCGTAAACTTTTCGGATGTCCCACGTATCTTAGCTATCCTAGATCCGAAGCTGGCGGGAATGGAGGAAAGGATTGAATGGCAGCCACAAGCAGCTGGTACTAAGGCGAGGATGTTTCGCTCGATCCTTGTGATAGTGACAATTATCTCTCTCACGATTTTCTATTGGAGTATCGTTGCAGGACTTTTGTTTGGAATCGCTTTTCTTTCACTGGGCTGGATGTATGTTGGTAAAAAAGCCAAGAGTCGCAGATACGCTCGCACTGATTGGGGGGTGGTCTATCGCAGCGGAACTTGGGAGCGCAAAACCTCCATTGCCTTTTTTGATAAATTTCAGAGCGTGGCCTTGAATCAGTCACCGTTCGATCGGCGTTGGAAGATGGCGACGCTTAAGGTGGACACGGCTGCTTCAGGACCGGCCAATCATCGCATCGAAGTGAAGTATCTCGATGCAGAGAGAGCAGGTCGCGAGTTGCAAGCGATCGTTCAAGCGGGGCTAGCGCCCAACGGCTAAAACAAACTCGTTTCCTAGCTCCGCCTCAACACCATAAAGCATTTTGTAGCGAAAGTCGTCAAGACTTTCGGCTGCATCGCCTATACGACCGAAAGTCTTGACGACTTTCGCTACACAAAAGCCATTTTTAATAAGAAAAAATCGTTACCGGCATTGCGCGGAGCCTTGAAGCAGAGCCGTAGAACGAGGGCAAAAGGAGCCTCGCCCTCCCGAGTCAATCGTTTTGCTTCAGCAACAATTACAAGCACCCATCACATGTACAAATGCTTGATACAAAGCTGCGACCAGTTCTCCAGTCGATCTAGCTCAGACTTGATCGTTTCGACGCTTTGGAAACCGCTATCTTCGAGGTGATCCTCGCGGGTTTGGACTTTGCAGGATGAAAGCTGCATGATGTGAACGATGCCAAGATGGACACGTCCAACTTCCGTGGAATCGTCGTAAATAAGACCGACGATCCGCTGCTGACCATTGCATTCGATGGAGACTTCTTCGTCTAGTTCTCGCTGCATTCCGGTCCGATACCAATCTTCGCCGGTCGCGTCCTCGACCGAGATATGGCCGCCGATTCCGATCGATCGGAGGGCGTGAAGTCGTTTTTCGCCCTGACCTTTACCCCGAGTGTATTGAAAAACACGCGTTCCAGAAGCATCGCTGCATTCGAGAATGATGTACGGAATCAGCTGTTTGAACGAAGGATCCGTTTCAACAAGACTTCTTGGGCGAAACGACTGATTTCCACGGTCCAAAATGGTCGAAAGGTAACGGTCGACATTGGGCTGAAATCCCGAGAAAGGCCCAAGTTGGTCTAGCAATTGTGCTGGAATTACCAGAACTTCTTCGTCTTTAGCCATTTGCGACTGCGTTTTCTATGGAATTTGGTGTTCTTTGGAACGTAGCACCCAGGAAAACAGGGTTCCCCTGACTTGTCGATTTCCGATACGATACACGGTTTGGCAAAAGCTGACTATTCAATTTCTCGATCAATTTGCAACTAGGAAATCCATCGGTGCCCCTTCCTTGCATCCACACAGTCTACTCCTCCAACAGCCGACCAAGACTAAGCATGAGTATATTCCCTCTTTCGTTCGTTTCGCGCGCAGGATTGTCGTGCCGAATTGCTGCGGCGTTCGCAGCCGTTGTCCTTACCGTGGTTCCTGCATTGGGACAGGACAAGCCATTGCCAGCAGCCAAGTTGTTTCCTGCTGATACGCAAGCACTTTTCTCGCTTCCCCATTCGGAGGCGTTTCTTGCGGCTTGGAATGAGACTCAACTCGGAATGCTAGCAGAGGATCCTCAGCTCAAAGATTTCTGGACGACTCAGCGCAACGAAATTCAAGATAGGTTCAGCGAAGCGGGTTGGCAGCTCAATCTAGAAATCGAAGACATCAAAGAGCTATCTGGTGGCCAGACGAGCCTGGGATGGATTTCGAGACCTTCGGAAGCGAACAAACCGTTCTCGATCGCAATGATTATTGACGTGGTAAATCGTTCGGTTCCAGCTGAGAGTTTTTTGAAACGTGTCGATACCGAACTCAAGGCCAAGAATGCTGTTGCAAACGCGATCACCGTGTCAGGTATTAAGGTATTCCAATACACACTTCCCAAAGTCGCAGGTGACACTCGAGCCCACGAGGCCTTTTACTGTCTTTCGAAGGATCAGTTGCTTGCATCCGATGACTTATTGACTATGAACGAGTTGTTGGCCGCGCAGGGAGGGACAAAAAAGGACTCTCTGGCCGAGTCAGAACTTTACACTCGGGTCCAAGCCAAAATACCAAACGAAGGGGACCATCCCGAGATGGAATACTTTGTTCGGCCAATCGGCTTTGCCAAATTGCTTCGCTCTATCTCAGGCAAGCCGATCAAAAACCAAGCAGACATTTTGCTTATCTTGGATCGCGAAGGATTTGGCGATTTGGAATGCCTCGCAGGGAATGTTCAAATTTCGACCGACACATTCGACTTTTTCCATCACGGCTATTTGATTGCAAAACAACCGCCCGCTAAAGCGGTTCAAATTCTGGACTTCCCAAACTTGCAAAAATTGGAAACGCCAGAGTGGATCACCAAAGAGACCGCTTCGGTATTGTCCTTTTCCTGGAACATCAAGGATGCTTTCCCCAAATTTCAGACGATCGTAGACGCTTTGGTCGGACCAGGGACATTTGAGGGGATGATTGAGGGGATTCGAGACGATCCTCAAGGCCCGCAGATCGATATTTTCAAAGAGGTTCTGCCGTATTTGTCCACGGAGCTTTACGTTGTAACGGAAATTGTCAAGCCGATCTCGCCGGACAGCAAGCAATCGATGGTCGTGCTCAGACTAAACGATCCAACGATGAAATTACCGAAAGTCCTAGACCGATATGGAAAAGGAGAGCCCGATTCGAAACCGATCGACTTTGAAGGAACTCGGATTTGGAGTTTTGAGAACAAACCTGAAACCGAAATTGAACTCGACTTCGGTGGTGGTAAAGACACCAAAAAGAAACCCGCCGAAGAAGAGCCTTTGCTCGACAAATGGGCCATTACGATTTTCGGCGAGTACTTCATTTTCGCTTCGGATATCGAAACGATCAAAGAGGCAATTCGACGTGGCAAGAATCCAGCCATGAAGAGTTTGTTTGAAAAGGAATCTGACGTTGCCAAGGTTATTGAGATGCTCGGAGATGTGGATGGAGGTGAGGGCAAGAGCATGGTGCAAATCACCCGATCCGATCGCGCATTCGAAATGCAATACGAGCTTTTCCGACAGGGGCTTCTTCCCCAGTCGCGAAGCATGATGGCCACGATCATGGATAAAATCCTCAAGCCGAAAAATGGAGGGCAACCTCAAGTCCAAAAACTAAATGGCGCCAATCTGCCACCGTTCGCCAAGATTCAACATTATTTCACCGCGACCGGCGGAGTTGTCCGTACGGAAAAAGATGGTTGGTCCGTTCAAAGCTTTATCATGAAAAAGTAACCGATGGCATCCCAAGCTGGTACACCAAGTCCTGAACGTTTAGAACGACGTGTGCAGGAACTGGAGTTTGTCATCACCCATCTGCAAAAGACGGTAGAAGATTTGAACTCCGCGTTGGTCTTGCAGCAAAAGACTATCGATGTTCTTTGCCGTCAACTTGAGCAAGCCAAATCGGACATCCGTTCCGGTTTGAGTGGCGACAGTTCACCGAGATCGCTCGCCGACGACAAACCGCCGCATTACTGAACGCGAGTCGTTTCTCCGTCGTCTGTACGCAATCGTCGCGGAGCGACGAGCGACAATGTCGCCCTTCGCTCCAGCGAAGGAAGCGTGCGGCGCTCTAGTCGACAAGGGTGGTCGACTTTTTCTTTTGCTGCTGGCCAACTCTGGGCAAGCGAGCCACAATGGTTGTATCCTGGTATAAAAATCTAGACACATCAATCTTGCTAGACATTGGCCCAATTATGACTTCCAAATCGATACCCGCCAAAGCATCGAGTCAGCCCGACGACAAGTCTGCCAATGCCCGAACCATGGAACGGGTTTTTGGTGGGATATCACTGAAAGCTCTTGAGGCCTTTTGCCGACGGATGTCGATGGGGTTGAAATCGGGAGTGGATTTGCTGCGAATCCTCGGCCTCGAGACCAAGACCGGTACGGCACGCCATCGCGAAGTCGCTACGAACATGATCGATGCCTTGCGCAACGGCCATACACTTTCGGAGTCGATGGGGTTGCAAGGTTATTACTTCCCATCGTTGCTGGTGAAGATGATCGACGCGGGCGAGCATGCAGGAGGCATGGACCGAACGTTTCGCGAGATGGCCGACTACTATCAGGATCTCAAGCAAACACGTAGCGCCTTTATCTCGCAAATTACATTCCCGGTTATCCAGCTGTGTTTAGCCTTTGCGATCGCATGCGGCGTGATACTCATCAACGGATTTTTTAAAGCAGGGTCGCCTCAAGACAAACCGCTGGATCTAACCGGCATTGGATTGCGTGGGGTGTCCGGCGTGTTGATTTTCATGAGCATTTCCGCGGTTTTCTTTGGAACACTCGCGGTTGTTGCGTTCGGCATTTGGAAGAATTGGTTTGGTTGCCATAAAACGCTGGTGCCGCTCGTTCGCAACGTGCCTGTCATTGGAACTGCTCTCACCATGACCGCTCTATCGAGGTTGTCGATGACGTTATCGATGATGCTGGGTGCTGGAGTGGATGCGAAACGAAGCGTCCGAGATGCCTTGCTCAGCACAGGCAACTATTACTACATTTCTGGGCTTGAAAAGACGACTGCGGCGATCGTAAAAGGAAAATCGTTTTCAGAAGCGTTGGATGCGCCCAAGCTGCTTCCGGAGGAGTTCATTCAAAGTGTCGAGGTAGGCGAGATGAGTGGCTCGGACAGCGAATCTCTAGAACGCATGGCGGTGGTCTACCGCGAGAAGGCGCAACTGGCCTTGAAGCAGTTCGCAATCATGGCGGGCTTTGCGGTATGGCTGTTCATCGCCGCCATGATCATCACGGCCATCTTCATGATTTTCTTCCAGGTCCTGCAAGTGTATTCCAATGCACTCAGCGGCAAATAACGTTGTGGTTCCCGTCCGTTAGCAGTTGGGCGTTAGCCGTTGGGCGCTAGCCACCCTCCCTCGGGGAAGGTCGGGCCTTCGGCCCGGGGAGGGTGAACTGACTTGTGCAGTTGCTGTTGGCACTTCGCCCTCCCCTCGCTACGCTCGACCCTCCCAGCGGGAGGGTGTCTAAACAGTTCTCTTCCCCTAGAAAGCTGCGCAGAGTTCTAGATTCACTGATAGCACAACTCTTGATTCGTCATGAAGCCCATTAGAACACCAAAGCGTTGTCCGGTCGGGACCAGCCCGAGCCGGACAAAACTCTGCTTACGCCAAGTGTTTCGCGTCCGATTTCATCTTCGAAATGCGATCGGTTACCGATTGCTTGGCTTCGGCAAGTCCCGCCTTGCCTTCGACCGGTTCAATACCAAACATGTAGAATTTCACCTTAGGCTCGGTGCCGGATGGTCGAACTGCGATCGCGTTGCCGGATGGGGTCGATTCTTGAGGCAGCGCAAGGTCCAGAATGAGCATGTTGCTCTTCGGTGCAACGATTGGTTCGGTTTCTCCACCCACAAAATTCCGAGTCAAGTTGCCGTAGTCTCGAACGGCGACTACTTTGAGGCCTCCCATTTCTGCGGGCGGATTGTCTCGAAGCGATTGCATCAGCTTTTTCATGTTGGCCATCCCTTCGCTTCCTTCCATTTGGACGTTGATCAAGTCCTCGAGGTGGCAGCCGTGTTGGATTTGCAGTTCGTCGAGTCGCTGGTGCATTGTTTGCCCTTTGGCTTTCAGGTCAGCAGCTAGCTGACACATCAGAAGGCATGCAACAGCGCCATCTTTATCGCGGCAGTATTGGCCGATCAAGTAGCCGTGGGACTCTTCGGTTCCAAATGCGAAATCGTCAGGTCCAAGCTCGTCCATCAAGCCGGCGATCCACTTGAAGCCGACGTGGATGTTCCCTTCGCATCGAGCGCCGTAGCTTTCGGCAATCTTTCGGGTCAAGTCGGTGGTGACCAGCGTCTTGATCACATACGTCTTGTCGGTCACTTGCCCGAGCGGTTTCATTTTGCCGAGCACAAAATCGGTTAGGAGTGCACCCAATTGGTTGCCATTGATGGTAGCCCAGGGGCTGTTGGGTTCGGTGGTCAGGGGGCACGCGCACCCCATTCGGTCGCAGTCAGGGTCTGTCGCTAGGATCAAGTCCGCGTGCTTGGCCTTCGCATCCTCGATGATGGCGGTGAAGACGGCCGTGTTTTCTGGATTGCTGACGTGCCCAGGTACGTTTGGAAAATCGCCGTCTGGGGTCGCATGTGGACCGTAGACGATCACGTCTTGGAAACCCGCAGCATGGAGCAATGGCGGAACCGCGAAGCCCCCGACGCCATGAAGAGGTGAATAGAGAATTTTGACATCGCGAGAGCCCGACCAAGCATACTGAACTGCGGCAGCGAGATACTTGCGGTCGATCTCTTGAGTGACGATGGAAACTTTGCTCGCTCCCAGGGCCTCTTGAAACGGAACGGTCTTGATCTGCTGGACGTTCATTACCCGATCGATAATGGCTGAGTCGTGGGGCGGCAGAATTTGGCCGCCCGTAGACCAGTAGACTTTGACCGCGTTGTCGCTCGGAGGATTATGCGAAGCGGTGACCATGATCCCGCAGGCGCACTTCTTTTCGCGTACGGCAAATGAGAGTTGCGGCGTCGCACGATAATCGTCCAAGAAATACACATGAAAGCCGTTGGCGACCATGATCGACGCGCACAGTTCCGCAAAGTGGCGAGATTTATGCCGTGTGTCGTAAGCGATCGCGCAAGACAAATTGGCTGGTGGCACGGGCATTTGCAGAATGTAATCGGCAAGCCCTTGCGCGCTCTCACCAATCGTTCGATCGTTGATTGCGTTGGAGCCGATTTCATACATTCGACCTCGTCGGCCACCGGTCCCAAACGGAATGACTGTCCAAAACGCGTCATCGAGCGCTTGCCACTTACCTGAATCGATATGCTCGATAACTTGCGGGAGATAGGTAGCATAGCGATCTTGGGTCAGCCAGCACCGAATATTTTCAACAGCTCCGAGACTAAGCAATCCTTCCGATTGAGCCTTTTGAACGCGTTCCAAAGATGCCTGGATTTGAGTTGGGGTAGACAATCTAGAGCCTTCTAAGCTGAATGGACTTGATTTTGTGGATCGCGACCGCCAACCGTCTATCGGCAATCACTCTCGCTGGAATCTAACGAACCGCCTTGGAATTCTAAGTCGAATGCTAGCGTTTTGCCATAGTCCTAACCTATTCTTGGATGGCATTGAGGCATGGAATGGGGGCAAAGATTCTATGTTGTGGCCTTGTCAAAAAGTGAGCAATCGGAAAGATGTACACATCGAAGTAACGAACTCGAAAGTATGGGAAGGCAACAATTGAATCACTTTTCGAAAATGCCGCCGGTCTATGACTCGCAAGCGTACCAAAGCTATCAACGCCAACGGCAAATGACCCTTGGCGATTTGCTCTTGGAAAACCGCATCGTTTTCCTCCAAGGCGAAATTTACGCCGGCAATGCAAACGATGTCATCATGAAATTGCTGTACTTGCAAAGCGAACAGCGACGCAAGGACATTCATTTCTACATCAATTCGCCTGGTGGCGAAGTCGTTTCGACGCTCGCGATCTACGACACAATGCAGATGTTGTCCTGTCCAGTTGCGACCTATTGCGTCGGTCAGGCAGCTAGCGGAGCTGCGGTTTTGCTGGCCGGTGGAACGACGGGCAAACGCTACTGCCTACCGAACAGCTCTGTGATGGTGCACCAGCCGCACGGTGGCGTCCGTGGCCAGATTTCAGACATCGAGATCCAAGCTAGGGAAATCCTCAGGATGCGATCCCAACTGAACGAGATTCTTGCCAAACACACTGGCAAATCTGCTGATCAGATCGCCTTGGATACAGATCGTGATTTTTTCCTTACGGCAAATCAGGCCATGGAATACGGGTTGGTCGACAAGATCTTGACCAAGACGCCATCTGGCGACGAAGAGAATTCCTAACGCACACCAACTTGGAGCCATAGATTAAATGCCACTGATTCCATACGTCATCGAAAAAAGCGGACGAGAAGAACGCGTTTACGATATCTACAGCCGCTTGCTCAAGGATCGAATCATATTCTTGGGTTCGCAAGTGGATGACGAAATTGCCAATGCTCTTGTCGCTCAGATGCTGTTTCTGCAATCGGACGATCCAAAAGCAGACATTCACATGTACATCAATAGCCCGGGCGGCAGCGTAAGCGCCGGCATGGCGATTTATGACACGATGCAATTCGTTTCTTGCGACGTTGCAACCTATTGCATCGGCCAAGCGGCTTCGATGGGTGCTGTCCTCCTAACAGCGGGTGCCAAGGGCAAGCGCTATTCGCTGCCGAACTCCCGAATCATGATCCACCAACCTTTGGCTGGAATGCAGGGAACTGCAGAGGAAATCTCGATCCACTTGAAGGAATTCCAACGCACGAAGCGCAAGCTCAACGAAATCCTGATCCACCACTGCGGTCAAGGTCTCGACCAAATCGAAAAAGATACCGACCGTGACCGATTCATGGATCCAGAAGAAGCTTGCGCGTATGGATTGATTGACAAGGTCGTCGAATCCATGCCTCGCATCGAACCAAAGCCAGGCGAAAACGTCTAGTTATCGACTTGGGCTAGTTTTTTGAAAGCACAAAACGGGGGAGTAATGTCCCCCGTTTTTTTACGGGTGGACGGTTCTACCGTAGCTGGATTCGCCAGAATTCAGACAGTACTGAATTCTGGCGAATCCAGCTACGAATCGTGATCCATTTTTACTGTCGCTCACGTCGCCTATATCCGTAGGCCTGCATTCGCTATACTGATTCCAGATCGCCAATCCGATTTCACGCCAAGATTGGATATTTTTGTGTAGTTAAGTCACGATTCCTCTCGAGTTTTTTGCGTTCTCGGAAAAAGGTTTCAGCATGTTGGTTAATCGGGTCTTGGTCGGTGTGTTTTCTTTTACTCTTTGCGTCGTTTTTGGAAATACTGCACTTGGGCACTTTCTCTGGCTAGTCCCACAAGACGAAAGCGGCTCGACGGTTCAACTCTATTTCAGTGAAGGACCGCTACCAGCCAACCCCAAGCTCCTGCAGAAGCTAGCAGGCATCAAGGCCCAAGCGTTTCGAGGAGACAAGGAATCGCAAACGGAACCGCTTGCTTTTTCGGAAGACCAAAAGAGCCTCAGCGCTAGTTCGAAAGGCGCTACAGCCTGGCGATTGATGCATACCTATGGTTTGCAAGGCACTGAAAAAAAGAAACTGCTCATCTACACCGCACTCAGCGTGACCTGCGAACGAATCGGTATGGAGGACAGAGACAGTGTCCACATGGAAACAGAGGGCCTCGTTGTCCGCCCAACTTTTGACGGCCAGAAACTAAACGTCGCTCTTTCGAAAAAGGGACAGCCAGTCAAGGGCTTGGAGTTCGAACTGTATTCTGGCGAGAATCATCGTACTCTCAAGACCGATGATAACGGCACAGCGTCTGCCGACTCTCTCGTTCCTGGCGTTTACGCAGTGCGTTGCCTCGAGACCGACGAGACAGCCGGTCAGCTTGATGGTGTGGACTATCAATCAGTAACGCACTACACCACAGCAAGTTTCATTGTGCCCAATCTGAAGGTCGCTTCTTTAGTCCCAGAGGAGAAGGAATCCTTGGGCGCATTGCCTGAAGCCATTACCAGTTTCGGCGCGACACACTACAAGGATGCGATTTACGCCTACGGTGGAAACACAGGCGGTGCCCATTCCTATTCCAACGACCAACAGTTCAATAAGCTCGTTCGTCTCGACTTGAAGAACAACAAAGGATGGGAAGCGATTACTGAGGGCGCTCGAGTCCAGGGTAACGCGTTGGTCTCACACGGAAACAGTGTCATTCTCGTTGGCGGTTTTACAGCTACGAACGCAAAAGGCGAGAAAAGCAACTTGGTTTCCCAATCCAACGTTCAACAATACGATCTCGCTGCGGGCAAGTGGTCTGACCTACCTAGTTTGCCGGAGCCCCGATCCTCGATGGATGCTATTGTCTTGAATGGCTATCTGTACGCCATCGGGGGATGGAACATGAAAGGGAACTCGGAAGAAACCGAGTGGCACAAAACCGCTTGGCGGCTCCCTCTCGAAAACACCAAGAAGGGCTGGGAACCGATTGCTGCTCCTCCATTCCAACGTCGTGCTGTTGCGGTTGCTGCTCACAAGGATCGCGTTTTCGTTATTGGCGGTATGAATGAAAACACGGAAACGACCACCGAAACCTGCATTTACGATCCAAAATCAAATAGCTGGACCACGGTTTCACCTATAGCAGGCGTACCGCTGACTGGCTTTGGAACGGCCGCCGCCGAGGTTGGCGATCAACTTGTTATATGCACCGTTGATGGGGCGATCCAGCGATTCAATGATGTCAAAAATGGTTGGGAGATCATTGGCCAAATTCCCACGGGACGGTTCTTTCATCGGATCGTACCGATATCAGACAAAGCATTTGCGATTATTGGCGGAGCCAACATGAGCGTCGGCAAATTCCGTGACACACCCATTGTTCGCATGATCACTCAGTAGCCAACTCTGCATTCAAAGCCAATAATATGTCGATCCAAATCAAGCTCGAAGCATCCGTCATTCGTCCAGGCGAATGGCTAAAGGGAATGGTCGCTTGGGATTTTGATTCTGTTCCGGGCAAAATCGAACTGGACGTTTCCTGGAAGACTTCGGGCAAAGGAACGGACGATTTGGACATCGTGTTCGAAGAAGACTGGACGCCTGATGCAAAGAGTGGCGAGCGAAGCTTCCAGTGTCAATTGCCTCGCGGTCCGATCAGCGTCCAAGGCAACTTGATCTCGATCGGCTGGCAAGTCGACTGCAACAGTAAACGCCTCAATGCGACCATCACAGTGCCATTTGTGCTCTCGCAAATCGAAGGCCCTGTTCGCTTGTCGTCGTTGATTAGTTAGTTGATCGAATCGCGAATGCTTTGTCCGGTTCGGGCTCGTCCCGACCGGACACCGCTTTGGTGTTCTAATTGACCGCGTGATGAAAATGACACCTCCGGATTCGTTGCACCGCCTTTGGCGGTGCAACGAATC
>CANHVO010000120.1 GCA_947463915.1 Planctomycetaceae bacterium | reverse complement strand
ATGTACTCGTTGGCAAGAGCACCTTGGCCAGGAAGCACACCGAGCACGTTCATCGATTGTAGTTTCTTCAGTTCGACATTGCCTTCGGCTTTCCAGCCAGCCATTTCAAAAGAGCGAGGCTTGAGGTCGAGATCGATTTCAGATTCGATTTCGGACAGTGACTTCCCTGTGTCCTTTAGCCAGCTTTCCACTTCGCTACGTTTTACGTACAAAGTTGGGACTTGGTCTTTGGAGGCAGCAGTTCCGCTTCCAGATATAGGGAGGACCGTATCAGGTGCTGTTTTGTCGGTGTTCTGATCGTTTACCATGATCATGGCTGCGACTCCATGCAATGCGGCATTCTTTTGCTTGGCCGTAAACAAAGCGTACTGGCTGGGGCTATCGCCATTGAAGGGGCTGGTTGGGTCGTTGGCTTGCGGTTCCTTTCGAATCACGATGACCACTTTTCCTTTGACATCAATGCCAGCAAAATCGTCGTACTTGAGGTCTTCCTCTGTTGCTGTAATTCCATAGCCTACAAAGACGAGGCCACCATCAAATCCGCCGCTTTTGCCTAGGGATTGGGGATTGAATTGTTTGGTTAGAGCCAGCTCGACCTTTTGGCCCGTTGGCTTGGTGATTGCAAGTCTATTGCTCTCGGGGGCAGCAAAGACCGACGTTCCTGGCAGCTGAAATTCTTGAAAGGGTTTACCATCGAAGAGATCTGTCTTGAGGCCGAGCTCTTGCCATCGGTTGGCAATAAACTTGGCGGCCATCTTGAGGCCTGGCGTCTCTGCTGCACGACCTTGCAGTTCATCGGAGGAAAGATACTTGATATCGGCGAAAAGCCTTTCTTGTACCTCGCTCGCAGGGCCTTTAGCCGGGTTGTCATCTGCTTTGGCTAGCAAAGCAGTAAAAGCGAGGGCGGCAAGACCAAGGACAGAGGCAATCGATGGAGAAACTCGCACGCCGTTAGTGACTAGCCAAGGAGAATGAAATTTCACAAAAAGGCCCTGATAGAAATGGAATCGAATTCGCTGAATTTTAGATTTGCGTTGAAAGATAAAAATATAGCGGAAATAGCCCGTGCTTTCGACGATTTTTGTTACATGTCGATCACTTATTTTTGGTTGTTGTCGAGTATTGGCAGGCGCGCAATGCGAAGCTGGCTCTAGCACGCCAAGCATAGACGACGATTGCGGGGCAAGCCCGCCCGTCGCGTCGAAACGGTTGGCCCGAGCGAGCTTTGGCCTTGTGCCAAACGTTCGCAACATGCTTGGTGTGCTAACCTCACGCAAGCAATTTGTTGTTCGGGAGGGTGAAAACCTATGCCAAAGGTTTCTGGGGATTTGCCACTTACCTAATCTCGCTGAGAATTGAACATTCTATCACCAGCGTCCCCGAGTCCAGGCACAATGAACTTATGTGCGTTGAGTTCTGGGTCGATCCCGGCAACGAAAACCTTGACCTCAGGAAAGTCCTGGTGAAATTGCTCGACGCCTTGTTTTGCAGCCAAGACGCTGAGGACTCGAATATCTTGAACCCCCCATCGTTTTAATGCTAAGACTGCGGCTCGAATGGAGCCGCCAGTTGCTAGCATTGGGTCAAGCACGAGCCCCACGTCGACCGCGTTGCCCGCAGGTAGTTTGCAGTAGTACTCAACTGGCTGTGCGGTCGCTTCATCGCGGTACATACCAAGGTGCCAAACTGCTGCGTCAGGGATCAGCTGAAGGACTGGTTCGACGAGTCCTAGCCCTGCCCGAAGAATCGGTACGATGCCGATGCGTTGTGCCAATCGGTTGCCGGTCATTTGCGTCAACGGAGTTTGGACTTGGGATGGTTCAAGCCCGAGATCGTCGGTTGCCCGAACAGCGAGCAGCATTGCGAGAAGGTGTATTTGAGTGCGGAACTGTGCGGGCGTCGTGCTCACGTCACGCAGGATGGAGAGGTGATGAGCAGCCAACGGATGAGTTAGCTCGAATACGTTTTGCATAGCTATTTGTCTGGAGGTTGGTTGATAGTGGTGACGTCGATGTATTTGTAGGTGCCACGATTCATCTCCGCCAATTTCCGAATCCAGCTTCCATCGTTGGCCGCGGGGCCGAGGTTAAATTGTACTGTATGGATGGTCGTTCTGGAGATTTCGGTAAGTCGTTGGATATCGAGCAATTGTGCCATATTCAACCTGGGGTCGTCCGCATCGGTTAGGAAAAAGAGGACCTCAGGGGACATCGCCAACGCTTGTCGCAAAGCGGGCAGGTGTGCGGTTCCGCCGTCGCCGGGCATGTTTCGGACAAAGTTAGCAGCCCTGTTCTTGTTGCTCTCGGTCGCGAAAATCATTCTCGCGGACATGGGTGACAGTGAGTCGTTGTAGAAAACGACTTGGAACTGGTTGTATTCGTTGAGTGATTCGAGACTTTTGAGCAGTTCACGTTTGGCGTACCTGAGTGGAGCACCTTCGTAGGAGTTCATCGAATCGGAGCGATCCATCACGTAGGCAAAGGACGAGCCGGAACCGACCAAGCCGAAAAAGTCTGCCTTTGATTTGGTACCTTT
This sequence comes from Planctomycetaceae bacterium, assembly GCA_947463915.1. GTDB lineage: Bacteria > Planctomycetota > Planctomycetia > Pirellulales > Pirellulaceae > JBKCUI01. The sequence continues at coordinate 15,645 of CANHVO010000120.1, read as the reverse complement.
GCCAGGCCCACGTCCCGAGCTACTGGCTGATCCTCCATCGCCAGAAAGTCCATTGCCTGCAGAACCATCAAGACCAGAAGCGCTTTCGGCAGTGCCGGATTGGTTACCGACCAAATTCGAGACAATGCTGTCAATCGAAATTGGCGGCCCAGCGTCATTTTCGTTGGTTAATGGAACGGACTGAGCTGAGGCTGAGCTTGAGCCGGAGCCACTCGAGCCTCCTTCGAGCGAGTACTCATTGCCCTCATTGGTTTGATGTGCGATGGCGATACCGATTGGGCGATCTTTTTCGGCGCCAGTCCCGTGGGTGCCAGGACGCCACATAAGCACTAGAATTACGACGAAGATCGTATGAAAAACGCAGCTTACCAGCCAAGCCCGAAGATCAGACCACGACCTTTGCTCAATGACGAAGACACTGAGGTCTCGCCTTTTGAGCAAATCTAGATTTTGGGGGATTGGATTGTTTGTTGGGGGGGCCAAGGTATCGCAGTCATTTCCGTGAATTGCGCGTCAATCCCTCCGAATCAAAAAATTGTTCGGAAATTTAGCATTCAGGGCCAATCCCTAGATTTTCCGTTGGTTTGCCCAAAAAAGCAACCATTAATCGAATTCACCGCGGTTTGGGTTGTGTCGATATTGCCGAAAACTCTGGATAATCGGAACTTTGACAGGTTTTAGTGCATCGTACTCCATGTTCGTTTTGTTGACAGTGAATGGCCTCCAACTACCATAGAAATTCGCCTGTCATGGTGGCATCCCCAAATTGAGTGGGGAGGAAGTTACTGAGACAACGAAAAACACTGCATTTCTTTTCTGTCCGTTCGTCACTTGGGGATCCCATGGTGAATTCACGTAAGCCTGTTCTTGGTTCAATGAAATCCCAATCGTCAAAAAAGGCAAAGAGCCGCAAACTTGCCAAACGGACTCGGCAATTCGAAACGTTGGAACGTCGCCAACTGATGGCAATGGATTTTTCGCCGTCCGTTGAGGCAGCGCTCGGAACAATGTTGTTCTCGAACGAGGCATCCTACAATGCGGTTGGGCAAATCCTGCAAAACAAATTTGGAGGACAGGTCAGTTCCAGTCAATCGGCAGGTGAAGACAATACGCCCTTCAATACAACGGAAGTCGAGTTAAACAACACTCAAGCGACAGCCAACCTATTGCCCTTGGGAAATGTTCCCGGCAAAACCTCGGTCGTGAATGTTTCCGGCCAAATACAAACTAGGTTTGACATCGACTATTATGCTTTCGATTTGAAGAAAGGCGATATCCTCGACTTGCGTTCGCAAGTTGCTACTAGAACCAATCCAACTGGCTTGACACTCTACAACGGCGCGGGTTTGGAACTTCTGTATAGCAAGTCGCCATTTTATACGATTCCCGCAGGCCGTCCTGCGGCAGGGAAATCGCCACGTTTCCAAACGGCCGACTCGTCGCTCACTTACACCATTGACACCGATGGGCGTTACTACCTCAGTGTAAGCGACGGACTTGGGGCATACACACTCAACTTGAGAACGTACCGTCCATCGTTCGAAGCGGAACCGATCGGAACGAAGCAGATTCTGTATCTTGACTTCGACGGTTCTTTCATCCGGAACGATTTGTTGAGCTTGGATGCTATTTCGAACACGCCTGCAAGAACTCAACGCGTTCCATCGATGGATAGGATTCTGCCTACGATCGGGTTGACAGCTGCGGAAGGTCCTGCTTTGGTGCGTGACATCTCACGGCGGGTCGAGTTGAAGCTTCGAACACAGCTTGCGAAAGATACCAATAACGGATTCTATGCGCAGACCGGTAATCCCGGTGATTTCGACATTCAGATTGTAAACAGCGCAGATAGTCCCGATATCTTCGGTCAAAAGAATGTCTCGAGAGTGGTCATCGGCGGTGGTAATGCCGATTTTGGTGTTCCGACATCGATTGGGCTGTTGGGGATTGCTCAGGAAGTGGACATTGGGAATTTCGACCATGAAGACACAGCCCTCGTGATGGTTGACTTGCTGGCTCAACTTGCCACCTCGTTCCCGCTGGCTGGAAATTTCTCCGTTGCAAACGCGTTTGCTGAATTTACTGCGACAGTTATTGCTCACGAAGCAGGGCACAATCTGGGTGGGGCACACCAGGACCCAACCAGCTTGATTTTCACGATCATGGACGCGATTTATGATCCAACTCTATCGGCAGGCCGTGACGGCTTGATCGGAAACGCGGACGATGAACCGGCTCGATTCATCAACGACGATTACCGACCTGGAGAAACCGACTTCGGCGGCGGTGTTAACAACTCTGGTCAGGCCCTTGCTTTCGGAATGTCCACGGGTAAGGCCGGCGTTTCCATTGTTGGAAACGCTTACAACGACCTAAACCGAAATGCGGCTAAGGATACCGGCGATGCAGGAATCGGCGGTTGGGAAATTTTCGCCGATGTTAACAACAATGGTACTCGCGATCAGGGTGAGCCACGGACAACAACCGATGGCGCCGGGAACTACAATCTTCGAGTTGCTCCAGGTACTTACACGGTTCGAATTGTCCGTCCCGCTCCATGGATTGCATCGAAGAGCTCAGAGGAATTCAAGTCCGTAACGGTCTCTACCGCTACAGCCACGGTCAACTTTGGATCAGTGATTCCATCGGACATAGCGACTGGGTTCAAGTGGTTGGACGTGAATGCGGACGGCGTTCGCGATGCAGGTGAGCCAGCACTGGCTGGTGTGTACATCTATCTCGATCTTGATGGCGACGAGCGACCGGACGTTGGTGAGCCTAGTAGCCTCACCAAAGCAGATGGCTCCTATAATCTGATTCCACCTGGACCAGGTACCTACTCGATCCGTGAAGTTGTGGCGGCGGGATACATTCAAACCTTCCCAGCATCTGGCAAACACACGGTTTCTTATGACGGGCGCACTCCACTCCGCGGTTACGACTTTGGTAACAACGAGTCATCCGACTGGGGAGACGCTCCCTCTCCGTACCCAACCACACGAGCCCAAAGCGGTGCATCACACGGGACCACGCCAGGACTGCGTCTAGGCGATGCCTTTGACGCGGATCAAGATGGCCGACCTTCTGCGAATGCAGACGGAGACGATGTCAACGGTTTGCTGAACGGTTCCGGAACAGTGATCGACGATGAAGACGGTGTCGGCCTCCTAACTCCTATCGTTCGCGGTGACCGTTCCAATATCATTCGCGTCAATGTCACCAACACTTCAGGCTCGCCAGCCTACCTCCAAGGCTGGATCGATTTCAATGGAAACGGTAGCTGGGAGAGCGGTGAACAAATTGCAAACAATGTTGTATTTGCAACGAGTGGTGCGAGCAATATCACGTTCACGGCCCCTTCCAACGCCGTAGGTCGCACATTCGCTCGCTTCCGACTATCGAAAGATCAAAATCTTGCCCCAACTGGCAGGTCATCAACAGGTGAAGTAGAAGACTACGTCTACAACATCGTTGACGGCCCTCGTGTCTTGCTCCAGCCAGATACGTTTACTGTCGCTCGAAACAGCCAAAACAACGTTTTGGATGTTCTAGCAAATGACTTTAAGTTGCCGAACGAAACCTTCACTTTAAGCACGGTGAGCTCAGGCTCTCAAGGCGGAAGAGTGACCATCGACCAAGCGACTCAAACCGTTCGGTACACTCCGAAGCTTAGCTTTACCGGACGTGACACGTTTACCTATACCGCAGTAACCACGAGCGGTCTCCGAGAAACAGCAACTGTCACGGTCAACGTCGCTCTTCAGTTCGTAGACCCAGTTGCGGTCGACGATTCATTCGACGTACCCACGAACTCGATTGGCTTCCCACTTAGCGTGCTCGCCAACGACGTTGAGGGACGCGGTGGTCCTCTGATCGTTCAAAGTGTTACAACTCCAGACAAGGGTGGATCGGTTGTCATTGGCTCCGGTAGCCAGAGCATTCGCTACACTCCTCGCCGGGATTTCGGCGGCACCGAGCAGTTCAGCTACACAGCGGTCGACGGAACCGGCAAGGTTTCGACTGCGAACATTACGGTCCACACGGTTCAAGGTGATCGGTTGGACGACGAAGTGGAATTTAGTTTCTCCTTCCTCAATTCGGTGAACGAACCGATCACTGAAGTTCGACAAGGTGACAGCTTCAAGGTTGTTGTTTACGTAGACGACTTGCGACCAGAAAAAGCAGCTGTCGAGGTTCCACCAAGGAACATCACTGATCCAGGTGTTTATTCAGCGTACTTGGATTTGCTTTACACCTCTGGACTGGTAACACCCAATGCACCAACCAGCGGCACTCAAGATTTTTCGGCTGCCTTTCAACCGCCCTATCAAACGGGTCGGGGTGGTTCGGCGTTGACTCCCGGTATCATCGATGAACTCGGGGCGTTTATCGGACAAGTCACGTCGTTCAATCAACCGAATAAATTGCCGCTCGTGATTCTGGACTTCACAGCGACCTCGGCCGGTATCGCAGAATTTGTTGGCGATCCTGCCGACAAGCTCCCCGGTTCGGAAGTGACTTTCTACAACGCACCGGCTTCCGCACGCGTTGCGAACGAACAAATTCGATTCGGTCGATCCACCATTGAAATTGTTCCGAACGGAGTCAATTTCCCGTTTGCAGTCGATGATACTCGATTCAATGTTCCTCAAGGCAATCCATTCAATGTCGATGTATTGTCCAACGACACGGTCGGAACACAGCCACCCATTCGTATCACTTCGGTGACACAACCTGGTAGTGGCCAGACCCAAGTCAACGACAACGGCACTCCAAACAATTTCGCAGACGATACTGTCACCTACATCCCAAACACAAACTTTGTCGGTTTGGATCAGTTCCAGTATACGATCACAGATGAACGAGGCTTTATCTCGACGGCAACGGTAACCATGCACGTTGGGGTATCGTCAGCTGACGACGTCATCCAATTGCGATTGAGTGCTACGGACCTTGCTGGCGTACCAATCGACCAAATCACGGTTGGCCAGCAGTTCCAATTGCGAGGCTACGTTGAGGACCTTCGAACCGCTGCGTCTCAATACGGTGTGTTTGCTGCGTTCCAAGACATTTTGTACAGCAAGAATCTTGTTTCGGTGAATACAACTACCGCTGATCCAGGTTTCCAAGTTGTTTACGATGCCGCCTACAACAATGCCAAAGCGGGTGATATTCGCATCCCCGGCTTGATCAACGAGATCGGATCGGCTCAGGCAAGCAGCGCTCCGACAGGTCGTGGCGAAAAACTGCAGTTCACCATTACATTAACAGCGAGAAACACAGGTACTGCCACCTTCATCGGTGACCCTGCTGACATCAAACCGTTCCATGATAGCTTTGTGTTCGATCCAACGACACCTTTGCTACCATCCCAAATCCGCTACCTTTCCGATACCCTCTTGATCGTTTCCACCTCAGGCGGAAGCGGATCTAGCGGTGGCGAAGGCAACACGAATTTGACCAACGCGTTCGACGTCAATAATGACGGATTCGTTTCGCCAATCGACGTCTTGATCCTGGTGAACTCATTGAATACCGGCGGCAGCGGCCTGCTATCTGCTGGCTCCAGTGCTGGTAGTGGTGAAGGTGGTTCCGGAAAGTACTTCTTGGACGTCAACCAAGACAACTATTTGTCGCCGCTAGATGCATTGATGGTCATCAACGAACTTAACTTGCGACAAAATGGTGGAAGTGGTGAAGGAGAAGGTGAAGCTGCAACAGCAGCTCCGCTCGCATCCTCATTCAAGACCCAGTTGGTCGAGGTTCCGTTCGCGACCAAACGTTCGACGGTCGCCCCAGCCTTTGTCTACGGTCCACTACCAACGACTGAAGAAGTGGAAGAGGCCTTTAGCTTAGACGAATACTTGGCTCAGCAATCGGCTGGCGAAGAAGAGTTCGACTACCTCGATGGACTCGCAGCAGACGTGCTAAAGAGCAATCTAAGTTAGTTTGGAATAGGGAAAAAACCATTCTAGAAAACGGCGGGGGATCACCCGCCGTTTTTTCGTTTTGGTTTATCACGGACACTCTAGAATCCTGGTCGCTTATACGCAATCGTCGCGGAGCGACGAGCGACACTGTCGCCCTTCGCTCCGCGAAGGTAGCGTGCGGCAAGCGATTAATCTCAATAGAACGGTTCGAATTCGATCGCTTTGGTCACTCTTGAATTACCGCGGGTATCGCGGGAGCGAGCCGACGCGGATGCGGCCCTGATTGAACTGCCGGTAAGGTGAGACCTGTTAATATCAGGCCGATGGCCATAAGTGTCACCAACTCGGTGAGGGTGAGTGGTCGATTTGAAATCGGCCAAAAAGCTGGCGAACGAGTCCTGGCGGCGCCATACCACGAGAACAAACTGAGTCCATAGCCCACGGCAAATCCGATCGTTCCGTATCGGATCGTTGCACCTGTGATTAAGGCCGTAATCCATGTAAACAGAAGTAGGGTTCCGACTGCGAATTGCTTTTGGTTTCCTGCATTCACCGCTATCTGCGTTGTTCTGGCTCCAACGATGGCGTTCTTGAAATGCGCATCGGCTCAAATGCCCAGTATGCTTGTGAGCCAGTGGCGATTAATTTCAAATAGTTCCTCGAGGCGATCGGCTGATTCTGAAGCAGCTGTCCCAAGTCATCGAGAACCGTCACGTTGCTACCGTAGTACGAATGCCCAAGTAGGCTGCTGTCGACTGCTGTTGCATCGATCGTTTCGATGCCATCTAGAATCACGACCTGTGCCCCAGAGTCACCTGCCCGGTCTCCTTGATTGAAGTACCGCGACGCGATCAAAGCCAAGTCCGTCTTCGATGTATAGAGCGTTGTGCGTCGAGCCTTGGTTACAATTTTCGAAGCAATCTCGTTCTTGAACACATCTGCGTCGATGTCAGGCGCCGCCAAGACGACTTGATTGAAATGCGGTTTCACACCTTGTTCGATCTCGCTCAGAGCAGCTGTTAGGCCAACATTCCCCATACTGTGGGCGATCAAGTTGACAGTGTCCGCGTTTGATCGAGTTGCAATGTCCAACAAGAAGTCTCGAATTTGACTTGTACTCAGTTCTATGCTGTCTTGGTCGGTACCATAGCTGTACCAGTTGGCTTGGGATGGCCAACTGTAAAAAACAGGTGCACCTGGGAACTTTAAATCGTAGGCCATTTGGCCGGTGCGGCGTGCCGCATCTTCAAATGAGACGTTGTAGCCGTGAATAAACACAAAGATGTTTTTCCCTTTGCTGTCCATCTCTCTTTGTAGAGCGGCATGGAACGAATTCAAATCCAAACGTCCAACGTTGGTCAAGACAACATGCTTCTCTGCATCGGGCTTGATCTCAAACTTGAGCATTTGCGGCGATTCGAGTTCGCCCGGTTGGTGGCCAACTGGAATGGAAACTTCGCACACGCCGTATTCCACTTGTTCGCTGTATTGTCCGCCATAGGCTAATCGTTCCGTTCCGCCTTGCCAATTCGTGAGGAATATGATTTGAAGTGCAATCGTGGAGGCGGTACCCATTCCGACTAAGGATGCGATGGCGTAACGGATATTGCTATGTCGCGGGAAGAAAAAGAAGCAGCAAACCATCGCTGCTAGCAATCCCGCGGCCACAACAATGTGAGTCAAACCAACCTTGATTTGCAATCCGGCAGCGACGATGGGCGCACGGTTCGTGCCATAAAACACGGAAACTTTTCGGTCGGCTTCCTCATCTGCTTTGCTTGGCGGCAAACGTTTTTTTGCAGCTTGTGGAACAAATTTAGAAGATGTCTCGTCAGTCATCAATTGCTTCTCGTTGGCCGCGGTAGCACGTGGCGGAACAGCCGGATGGGGAACCATGGACGACTGCATCGCGGACATCTCGCGTTTTTCTTGTACCGAGGTTAAAGCACGTGCGGCATCTGGCTGATTGATGGCCAGCGTGTTGGCCCATGTGTCTTCGCCTCCTGCGCCGCCAAACCCTTCCGCTTCGATGACAGTCATGATCCTGCTGCGTGTGGCCTTATCAACGTGTCCATCTCGCAATAAACTGAGCAAGAGAGGCGCCTTGTCCGACTCAAAGAGATCGGCGGATTCAAGCACAGCGGCGACACCGTCGCCAATCTCATCATCGTTTAGCAGTCGAACAATGGCAGGCCATGGGGCATTTGGCATCGCAGCGGACGCTTGCACGCAGCACAATCGCTCCATGGCGGATCGGTCCCGAGACTCGGCGATGGCAATTGCGTGCGTGACAACCGACGGGCCGATATCAGCCAACATGTCCAGCACCAGTGATTCGCTCTCAGGACTGTCAAGAAGCTTTAACAGGCCTTCTAATGATGCGGCGGTATCACCGCACAAGTGAAGTCCAAAAGAAGCACTCGCTCGAACAAGTGGTTCCGAGTCGTTTAAACACTCTCGAACGACGGCGGATGCTTGCTGAGGTGCGATGCGAGCCATGGCGATCATCGCGGCGGCTCGCAACTCGCTCGGCTGATTGATTGCACAGCTCTTTAACAATGCCGGAACGGTAGAGATCGCGGTCGGTCCGAGGTTGCCAAGTGCTGTGGCTGCGGCCGCTCTCACAGGGCCCTTTTCGTACGTGTCGGTCAATACCGAGAGGAACGAATCCGAAAAAGCGGGGTTGGAATCCAATGTTTGGCTGAGCGCTCGTAGGACGTTCTCTCGCACATTTGCTTCGGGGTTTTGGATTTGTTCGCTCAGTATATTGGCCGCATTATGACCCATCCGGCGGATCGAGATTGCGGCTTGGCTTTTGACCGCGATCGTTTCTTTCGGGTCGATGATCCTGGCGACGAGGAAGGTGGCGGCTCTGGCGGCAGAATCGCCAATGTTTTCAAGAGCTTTTGCGCAGCTCAATCGCGTCGACTCCTCCGATGATCTGAGCCCCTCTACCAGTCGATCGATTCCGACTGCACCTGTTGCACCGAACTCACCGAGACTGGTGGCCAGCCGACCGTAGAGCGATTCTTCTGGCCGCAGGCCTTTCATGATTCCCGCGATCTTGCTTGCGGCTTCCACCGATTCAGGTACGAGCTTTGCGAGAGCATAAGCTGTTTCCGCACGCACCTCCTCCGAGAGTTGAGGTTGTGTCAAAAGGTCGATTAGGGGCGGTGCCAAGTTGTTTCCACCGGCTTTGATCGAAGCAATGGTTTCGATCGCGACGCATCGTATGTCATCGCTTTCCATCGAGTTAGCTGCAATGCTTGTCAAAGTGGGAGTTGTCGTTGCTGCTGCGACAGATGCAAGATTTTGAAGCGTAATAGCGGATCGAATCGCTTTCAAGGATGCAAGTCTCAGTTGGCTAGACCGACCTGGGTCTGTGGCCATTTTGCATAGCGATTCCACTTGCCATGTATCTACTGGATTGAGACGACTGACTATGCCTTCAGCATATTCCTCATTCCACTTGCCTTTTTGGTCGCCGTCCCAGAGCTCCGAAAACAACTGAGACAAGAGTTGCTGAGCGGAGGATTGCCAACGAGCAATCGCATACGTTGCAACGCTGGAATAAGACTCGCTTTGCAGTTCGTATTTGAGAATGGCTAGTCGCAAGGAGTCGTCGAATTCGGAACCGCTGGCCATCCGCTCTACTATCTGAAGCCGTCCGACGAAGTCGTTCGCTTTGTAGAGAGAAAGGGTCACGTCCAAGTTGTTCATGGTCGCCTTATCCATAATCGCTTGATCAATTGGTACCGTCGGCTGCTTTGGTTCAGCCACTACGGGCGCTGGCAGAGGATCAGGCAAGCTTGGTTGCGAGGCTGGAGCAACTTTTGGGGCAACTATTTGTTTCGCGTGGCTTTGGAGTCGTGTACGTGCAAGTTTGACCGCTTGGAGGTTACGATCCTGGACGGGAGCTTTGGTGAGTTCGCGCTCGGCGGATTCAAATACGGGGGGGAGATTGCGTGCGTCTTCGTCGGTAATCTCGCGAACGGAAACTCTCTTTGCAATTTCTGCGATTGACCACTCTGCGGAGTAGCGAACGTGTTCGTCACGGTCAGCGAGAAGCGGGATGAGCAGAATTAGACTCCGCTCGGTATCAGCTTCGATTCTCCCTAGAGCAAAGGATGCATACAATCGCACATTTGCATCGGTGTCTTGCAAGCATTTAGCCAGAGGCTCGAGTGCGGTTTCGGCCAGTTCGCCCAACCTGCCTAGCTCCGCGAGTTTGGTAGCGGCCTGGACTCGAACGGCCGGAATTGGGTGGCGAAGTTGATCAATCCAGTTTTGGGCTTTAGTCGGATCCGCTCCGAATAGTGTTGATGTCGATAACAATAACCAACAAACACTCATGGCTACTGAGTAGCTCGCCTTTTCAACCATTTTTGGGCCTCCTGCCTACCACATGAACGCATTTTTATTGACGTTAGCCAACCGAACCATAAGTTGGAGGGGTGAGTCGCATCGCCCTCCCATCCTTTTCTCAAACAATTATGGTGGTGTAGTGGTTCGAGATCGCAAGAACAAGAGGGACAGGGCAATCTAGCGAAGCCAGGGGGCGGCGAGCCTAGGATGCGTCTCAGTTTTGTTGCGTTTCGGGTCATTAAACAACGCAGCGAACTTGGGACTCGTGCCCAAAGTTCGCAAATGCTTGGTGTGCTAAAAAACGATCAGATAATCAATCAAATTCCCAGCAGATAGTGCCCGAGGTGCCATCCGTGGTGGGAGTGATGTGGGTGATGCGATGGCCGTTGCTCATGGTGTTGCGATGGGCCACTGTTGTAGTTGCCAGGATAAAAACTCTGATTGAGATTGACTGCTGGTTGAGCATAGCCACCACCGTAACCCATTGGGGGTTGGGGAGCATAACCTGGCTGTGCTCCGTAGTAATTGGATACATAGTTACCGCCCGGACTTGAAAATCCTCCAGGTTGACCATATCCCGATCTGAATCCATGTTGGCCATAATACGATTGGTTGTATCCGCCGGGGCAGGACGGGCCCGATGGAAACGGATACTGAGCTTGGACTGATTTCGTTGTCATCAAGCCAAAGGAAACAGCAACGGCAAAACATCCTACTTGCAACATGCGAAACGACATAAATTGAATCTCCGGAATGAGGGGGCTGAATCTAACGAACATTCTTGAATTGCACGGGTCATGCCATTTGGAACAATTCGTTCAACTCTTAGCATTTGTCTCGCAAAGATTCATTCCGACGGAAATTGGCGTCGTCATCTTGGTGACGATGACAACGCAATGACTACGCGACCCTAAGCACGACGCGCAAGCTAGTGAAACTCGCAATAGATTCACTAGCTCGCGCGTCGTTCTAGGTTATTGATTCCTATCTATTTTCCGATGAATTTTGCTCGATCTAGCAATCCGTCAATTGACGATCAAACCCGATGCCGTTCAAGTATTTGTCTAGCCGTCAGCCAGAGTTTTGTTCGAAAGGGTTATCGTAAGCCTACGACTGACGGTTTATCGAGTTTACGCGAGACACAGAAAGATTGAGCATTAGGGAATGGTATTGCGAGCAGAGATCCTTTCCATCGGGGACGAACTGACGAGTGGTCAACGGCTCGATACGAATAGCCAGTGGCTCAGCGAACAGCTTGGCAATCTCGGTATCAAGACTGTGTTTCACACGACGGTCGGCGATTCCATGTCGGATAATGTGGATGCATTTCGGACCGCTGCTAGGCGAGCGGACATCGTTGTGGCGACAGGCGGGCTTGGACCGACCGCAGACGATTTGACTCGCGAAGCCATGGCCGAGGCGTTTCGCTTGCAACTGGAGATTCGTCCGGAAGCACTTGAGCACATTGAATCGTTGTTTGCTCGTCGCAAGCGTCCTATGCCGGAGCGAAACCGCAGCCAAGCCATGTTTCCGGTTGGGGCTCGCATTATTGATAACCCACACGGCACAGCTCCAGGCGTTGATCTCGTTGCTCCAGAGCTGAAGTCGGATGGGACGAGCCCGTGCCGAATGTTTGCATTGCCTGGTGTGCCGGCTGAGATGATGCAGATGTTCAAGGCCACGGTTGAGCCGCGGCTGATGAACGAGATGGGAATTGGGGCACAGAGATGGTTCTTTCACAGCCTCAAGGTCTTTGGGATTGGTGAAAGCGATGTGGAAAAAAAACTTCCTGACTTGATCCATCGCGATCGCGATCCGATTGTTGGTATCACGGTTTCCAAGGCCACGATTACTTTGCGAATCGCAGCCCTCTGCTCAAGCGAAAGTGAGTTCCGCGAAAAAATCCAGTCGACGTTGCGTGAGATTCACAGTCAGTTGGGATTGTTGGTATTTGGTGAGGGGGAAATCGATATCGACGAGGCGGTGCATCGCATGTTGATCGAGCGTGGTGTGTCGTTGGGGGTTTTGGAAGTGGGGGCGGGAGCTTGGATTCAGCATGGTCTAGCAAAGCTGTCAGAGCCGGGAGCGATTGGTCTTCAAGCATCGCATTGGTTTCCCTCGATGGTAGCCATGAGTCCCGATGTGAAATGTGGAGACACCGACAGTGCGACAAATGCGCTATCGATGGCCGCCGAGCAATTTCGCAAGGAGCATGATTTGGACTTGTGCTTGGCCGCGGGGACTTACCCGACATGGGATGCCGTATCAACATCAGCCACTTTACCCAGCTCGGATTTTTCTTTTGCATTAGCTCGCCGAGGCAAAGAGACGAAATGCACCACAGTATCCTTGGGAGCACATCCGGATGTGCTTTATCATCGGCTTGCCAAGGCAGGGCTCAATTTTTTGCGATTGGAACTGTTGCAACATGACTAAGAGGATCACGGTAGCCAAGACCTCCGAGATCCCGCTCAACGAAGCTCGGGCGTTTCCCGTTGGAGATCGCATGGTCGCCATTTTTAATCAGGCGGGAGTGTTTCACGCGATGGATGATTTTTGCCCGCACATGGGTGCGTCGCTTGCTGGCGGCTGGATTGAGGATGGAACGGTCGCATGCCCGTGGCATGCATGGCGATTTTCGCTTGCGGACGGGTGTTGGCTGGACAATCCCAAGATCAAGGCGGACATCTTTCAAGTGTTCGTAGTGGACGATGAGATTCAAGTCGAGATTCCGGATGAGTAGAGAATTCGACTTGAATGAGCTTCGGCATCTCGATCGCAATGTGGTGTGGCATGCCTTTTCGCAGATGGCGGACTACGATGGCTTGATCATCGATTCTGCTGAGGGCTGTTGGCTAACGGATATCGACGGCAAACGTTATTTTGATGGAGCGAGTTCGCTTTGGTGCAACATTCATGGACATCGGCATCCGCATATTGATCAAGCCATTCGAGACCAGCTGGATCGTGTTGCACACGTGACCAACTTAGGCATGAGTCATCCAGCTACGATTCGGTTAGCGAAGCGTTTGGTGGACTTGGCCCCGGGAAGTTTGGAACATGTCTTCTTTTCAAGCGATGGGGCTTCGTCGGTTGAGGTCGCCATGAAGTTGGCGTTTCAATATTGGCGGCAGCGCGAGATGCCAGAGCCGAAGCGAACCACCTTTTTGGCGCTGGGTAGTGCATATCATGGTGATACGCTCGGCACGGTGAGTGTTGGTGGTGTTTCGCGATTTCATTCGCTATTTGAACCGCTTTTGTTTCCTGTTTTGCGAGGGCCGTGCCCAGACAGCTATCGATTGCCGAATGGGGTTGCCCCTGAACGAGCGAGCGAACATTACTTGACTGAGTATCGCAAGATTTTGGAGCAGAAAGCGGATCAAATCATTGCCGTGATTGTGGAGCCATTGGTTCAGTGTGCTGCTGGTATGGTGTTGCATCCTGCCGGTTTTTTGCGTGGCCTAGCTGGGTTGTGCCAAGAGTTCGGATGTTTGTTGATTGCGGACGAAATTGCCGTTGGCATGGGGCGAACAGGTAAGATGTTTGCATGTGAGCACGAGTCCGTTGAGCCGGATTTTTTGTGCATTGGCAAAGGGCTAACAGGAGGTTATTTGCCGATGAGCGCGACCCTCACAACACACCGCATATGGCAGGCGTTCTTAGGGAAGTATGAAGATTCGAAGAGTTTTCTTCATGGTCATACCTATGGCGGCAACCCGCTGTCTGCGGCCGCGGCGCATGCGACCTTAGATGTTTTCGAGCGAGATGAGACGCTGCTGAAACTGCCAGCGAAGGCCGAGTTGTTAAGGATTCGTTTGGGCGAACTGCGTTCCTGCAATGAGGTAGGAGATGTGCGTCAGTGCGGAATGATGGCCGCGATCGAGTTGGTTTCCGATAAAGCCATGAAGACTCCTATACGTTGGCAGAACCAACGAGCCGGGCAAGTTTGTCGGCGTGTTCTGGAGAAAGGGGTTTGGCTTCGACCGATTGGCAATGTAATTCCTGTCGTTCCGCCGCTTTCGTCGACGTTAGAGGAACTGGAATTGCTAACGGATTCGTTAAGTTATGGGCTGTCCTGATCGATAACCCAATGGAATCCAGGCTTGCGATTTTGGGCTCATTCGGGGATTATATCGCAGGTGACCCAATGCGGTCGATTTACACCTGTCGAGCCTCTAACAGTTCCGAAGTCTCCATCCGTGAGCAGCTTTTCGTCTATTAAACGAGCGTTGATCAGTGTCAGCGACAAAACGGGTTTGGTTGCTTTTGCCAAGGCCTTGCTAAGCCGCGGTGTTGAGATTTACAGCACCGGCGGAACTCGAAAGCACCTTGTCGAAAACGGCATCGAGTCGGTCGAAGTCGCTTCGTACACTGGATTTCCTGAAGTGATGGACGGCCGCGTGAAGACGCTGCATCCCAAGATTTTCGGTGGAATTCTGGCTCGTCGGAATGTAGCCGAGGATAAGGAATCGCTTCAAACCCATGCGATTTTGGAGTTCGATCTGGTTGTGGTCAATTTGTACCCATTCGAATCGACCATCAAAAAACCGAATGTGACGTTACCCGAAGCCATCGAACAAATTGACATCGGCGGCCCGAGTTTGATTCGAGCCGCAGCCAAGAACCATGCGTTCGTCACCGTTGCGACCAACCCAAGCCAATATGGCGCGATTGCCGACGAGCTGCACAGCAACGGGGGAACCAGCGATGCTTTGCGATTGAGGTTGGCCGCAGAGTGCTTTGCGGACACGGCTCGTTACGATGCCAACATTGCGGACTATTTGGCCAAAGCGTCGATGGGACCTAACAATCTGCAGGAAGTCTCATTGCCGGCCAACGTTACTATTCCGATGACGCTCCAGAGCGGTTTGAGATATGGCGAAAACCCACACCAGAGCGCGGCATTGTACAAATTGCCGGGTGACTCGACAGCGACGCTGACATCGGCCAAGCAGCTTAACGGCAAGGAGCTTTCGTACAATAACCTTTTGGACTTGGACAATGCACTTTCCATCGTGCGTTGTTTTGCCAAGCCATCTGCTGTTGTTATCAAACACAACAACCCATGCGGTGGTGCTTCGGCGCACAAGCTTTCCTTTGCATGCCGCAAGGCCTTGGCCGGCGATCCCCAAAGCGCATTCGGTGGTGTTATTGGCTTTAATACCCTGGTCGACCTTGAGACCGCGGAGGTGCTCTGTCAACCCGGTTTGTTTATCGAAGCCATCGTCGCTCCGGAGTTCACCGACGAAGCGGTTTCGCTACTGCAGACCAAGCCCAAATGGCGAGACAATGTTCGTTTGATGGAAACTGGCGCGTTAGGGAACCAACCGCTCGAGTTGAACTATAGGTT
>CANHVO010000119.1 GCA_947463915.1 Planctomycetaceae bacterium | reverse complement strand
GGCTGAGGATCATAGTGCTAACGCGGCGGGATTCCAGACCACATCTTTGACGCGAGCGAGAACCAGGGACATTGGATTCTTGCAGAACACTCATCTAGGCATACACATCAATGAATAGTCCGGTTTTTCCGATTTTTCCAGTTGTTGCGCTTACGATTGCTTTCCTTTTTGCATTGATTGCAACTCCGCTTGCTAGACGGCTGGCGTTGTTCATCGGGTTGATGGACCACCCAGATACGCATCGCAAATTGCATCGCGAGCCGATTGCTCTTTGTGGTGGGTTGGCGATCCTCTTTAGTATGATCGCCACGGTTGCTATTTGTTTGCTAACCAACATCGAGTTTGCAAACATGTTTAGTGGGCATGTCTACGAAGCGACTTCTTTGGCTCTTGGCGCGGTTGCAATCGTGTTGCTCGGGGTGTTGGATGATCGATTTGGTTTGCGTGGACGACAGAAACTGGCCGGACAAATTGTCATTTGTATGTCGGTTATCGCCTTTGGATTTACTATCGATACGATTTCCATTTTTGGAATGCCGTTGGAGTTAGGGTTGCTTGCGATACCAATCACGCTTGGTTGGTTGCTTTTGTCGATCAACTCGGTGAATTTGATCGATGGCGCTGACGGTCTTTGCTCATCGGTTGGATGGATTTCGTTTTCGGCTCTGGCAGCCATCGGTTGGTATACAGGCAATCATATGGAATCGATGATTGCAGCAACGATGGCTGGCTCGCTCCTTGGCTTCTTGATTTTCAACTTACCCCCAGCGAAAGTCTTCCTCGGAGATGCTGGCAGTATGCTCGTTGGATTGATACTGGGTGTCTTGGCGATGCGAAGTTGGTTGACCGAGGGGAGCCCAATTTCGATTGCTGTGCCAGTTGTTCTAATGGCAATACCGTTGTTCGATTCTGGAATGGCAATTGTTCGTCGCAAGTTGACAGGGCGAAGCGTCTTCACCGTTGATCGCGGGCATTTGCATCACAACTTGATGCGGTTTGGGATCAAGAATCGCTGGTTGGTAGGAGTGATCACACTATTGAGTTTGGTCACGGCTGGTGGGGCTGTTCTCGGCGTGGTTTTTCAGTCGGATGTTATCTCGATTGGGACTATGGTATTCGCTCTCGGGTCCTTGGTTGCCACGCGAGTCTTTGGCTTTGCAGAGCTAGAACTCCTTTGCAAACGCAGTCTTAATTTCTCGAAGAGCATCGTTGCGAGGCAGGGTATTTCCGATCACAAGATACGACAGCAAACCGTTCGCCTCCAAGGGTCGCGCGAGTGGGATACCGTCTGGAGCATTATGGTTGAGTTCGCTGAGAAGCACGCATTGGCCAAGATTAGTCTCGACTTGAACATGCCATGGCTGCACGAAGGGTTTCACGCGAGCTGGCACAAGAACAAGCTCCCTGAGTTTTCGGAGCGTTGGTTCCTGCGTTTACCCGTTGTCTCCAAGACAAAAGTGCTCGGTCGTATCGAGGTCATCGGGCATCACAAGGACGCCGATACGTATGCCGTCATGTCTTCGCTTTCGGAGATGTTGAAGGAACTGCAGCCCGGAATTCAGGCTTTGGTAGACGATTTTACAACCGAGAATACGCGTCCAAAGACAAAGAAGGATGCTGTGCTTGCTAAGAAGCAGCGAGATTTGGAAACCGTGGTCGATTCGCCGATTCCAGAGAGTCTAGGAGCGATGTCGACTGATTTGAGCGACGCATTTTAAGTAAGCAGCCAGCCCAGGCCTGTCTCGGAACAAGCGATGAAAGCATCCGTTTCAAGACGTGGGCAACAGTTCAAAGGACTGCTGCCCAAACGGCTGACCATTGATTTGAATGGTCACTGTGTGAATGCCGGGGTAAAGCCTGTACGTTGTCGCATCGGCCCGCAGCAGGTGTTTTTTCCTGATGGTCGCCGACTCTCCCCGCTCCAGTCGCAATTGCTTTAGTTTGTGAACTTTGGGCGATCGCTTGCCGCCAGCCTTTACGAAATCGATAACGTAGTCCACCACAAGAGTTTCATCGCGTTTGGCTTGGATCGTCAACGAAAACTCGAACGCCTCGCCAGCTTGAACGCGGCCTGGCTGGAGCAGAAAGTCAGTGACTTGTATCTTCGGACTCGTCGCGAACCCCAAAAACTGCATCGTCTCGGAATGGCCCCGCTTGATGAGCGTGCGAAGCGAGTGGTTGATCATCCATTGAAGTTCTTCCTCGGCCTGACGGCCTTCTTGTTGCCAGCGACTGAGTGTTTCTAAGACAAGTTGAGCATCCTGTTTCGATATGTCGTTAAGGTGATTTGCAACCGAACGTGTAACATAGCGTGTGGGATCGGCGTGAAGCGCGTCGAGCAATCGCATTGGTTCGGATCGATCAATCGAAAGTCGTCCTGACCATGGGAGCAAGGGCCGCGTCCCTTCGCTGACAAGTCGCCGCACATGATAGTTGGAATCGGTTGACCAACGTTCCAACTCCTTGAGCGTCTTCGTCGGATGAGCATTGATGAAAGCTCGAATCGCATCTTCCATCGAGAATCGCATGGTGATGGCCTTCAGAGTCTTTAGCGATAATCGTAGGTTTTTCTCCTCGAGACCGTTGCGAACCACAAACTGGCCAAGCGGTGCGATGATAAACTCGCCGAAGTCGTTGTCCGTACGATTCGGATCGAGCGGCGGTGGCAACGCTGCAACGATCTGCTCAGCGGCGATCCGAAAGTCTGAATCCAGATGGACTTCAAGAACCGTCGCGATGTGCGTAATCCTCTCCTTCAATTCAAGCTGACTCAGTTGACTCATCGTCTTTGCGACAAATCCCGAGACGTCAAAGCGATGATCCGAGGCTCGAAATAGCCCCGCCAGATATTCGACTTTCTCTCGATTAAAAAGCTGATCCTTGAGACTGAATCCCGTGCTGTTTTTGTTTTTCATTCTTGAAAGGCAATTTGAACTCTTATTGAATCTTGATTCTAAGCAAATACCCCTGTGTCTTGCAGAACAATTAGCCGATGGACGTTTGACCGGCTTTCCCAAAGTGCTCGACACTTCCCCGATGTCGTTTGGCACCCTTGTCCCGAACATGGAAACGGACGGGACAACGGTCCCATCCTACACCTATGGTCCCAAACTACACCTAAAATGGAGACGCATCCTTTCGTTCATGGCAGGGTGCGTAGTCCAATGAGCGGAGCGCACGGTTCGCGTCTTATAACTCTTACGCTCGATGCCGGATTTTTCGTTAGTTTTGCCGCTGGACGCACTGGCCTCCGCACCAACTCTCCGCCACAGTTCGCGCAAACGAATCCGAGCTTTCCTGAAGAGCACTCGAAGCAATAGGTGCACTCAAAGGAGCATATATACGCATCCCTGGAGTCCGCTGGAAGGTCTCGATCACAACATTCGCAATTTGGTCTTAATTCGAGAGGCATACCTTTTCTTTTCTTTAGAAAACACCGGCGATCGGTTCACCGTGGTAGATTTGGTGTGGTCGGTTTGTCGCATCATGCCATACAGCTGTTTGTGGGATTCCGAGCGAGTGATACAGCGTGGCCGCAAAATTCTCTGGCTTGACTGGCTGTTCTGCCGGGTATGCTCCTTGAGCGTCTGATTTGCCGATCACGTTGCCTCCTCGAACGCCTCCGCCGGCAAAGAAAACGGATTGGACAGCTCCCCAGTGGTCGCGCCCAGGCAATTTGTAGTGGCCGGGCAGCAGCGTAATTTGAGGGGTTCTGCCGAACTCACCCGCCATCACGATCAGCGTCTCATCCAATTCTCCTGTCGAATGCAAATCATCTAACAGTGCCGACAGAGCCTTGTCAGTCGGGGGCAGAAGCGAGTTCTTTAGGTGCGGAAAAGCATTCCCGTGGGTATCCCAAGTTTCGTCGTTACCCAGATTCACCTGCACCAAGTTGACACCGGCGGTCACTAGTCGTCGAGCCATCAAAAGTGACCAACCGAAGGAGTTTCGTCCATATCGATCCAGGGTCGCGTCTTCCGCTCGCGTCACATCTAACGCCCGTTGAATTGAGTTTTCCGTGAGCAGCGAAACCGCGCTTTGGCGAAAACGATCAAAGGATTGGGTTTCGGCATAGTGAGCCAAGGTAGACTGCTGCTTCTTGAGAGTCGCAAGCAATTGAAGCCTGCCACTGATTTCTTTCAGACCTAGGCCCTCGGGCAGGGTAATCTGCGGCGCTTGAAAGAGTCGATTGTCAACATTGCCTCGGTCTTGATGATCGAACCCATATTCCGGAAAAGCGCCGTAGGAGGAGTTGTGAAATGGCGAGGCTTCGATCATCCAAGGATCATGCTGCGCTCCCATTTCGCCAGCGTGTTGGCCAGGTATCATTCTGCCGGTCGAGTGCACCAGTCGTTCAGGCAACGCCACAGCCGTAGGTAGGTTGTTTCGGGCTCTCGTCGCATAACCAGCCACAGACGCAATGGAAGGCCGGTCGGTGCGATTTGATCCGTTCGGATTGAATCCAGTCGGCAACTGCGATTGGCCTGTCAGCATGATATGGTGAGCCGCCGAATGGTCATTGGAGCTGTGCGTTAGAGAACGACACAGCGCCCACCGATCGCTTCGTTCGGACAGAAGCGGTAGGTGTTCGCAAATTTGAACGCCCGGTGTTCTCGTCGAAATTGGCCTAAATTCGCCCCGAACATTTTCCGGCGCGTTTGGCTTCATATCAAAGCTCTCGTGTTGAGCGAGCCCGCCTGAGAGGAAAATAAAGATACAGGACTTGGCTTTGCCAAACCCTTGATTGTGCGCCTGATTTCCAAGGGGAGAGAACGCGTTGGCTTGCCGAAGTCCCGACAGGTGGTTTGCCCCAAGCCCCAGTATTCCAATGGCTCCAGCTTGGATCGCTGTCCGCCGAGAAATAGCAGGATGTCTCCATTGGCAGTCTGAGTTCATGGGATTCGCCTCCACTGGAATCGTACGAAAACTTTTTCGTCTCATTGTAGAATGTCCTTGACAACATGACCGTAAACATCGGTCAGCCTTTCGTCACGCCCCTGATGAAAGTAAGTTAGTCGGGTGTGGTCCATTCCCATCAGGTGCAAAATGGTAGCGTGCAAGTCGTGTACATGCACTTTGTTCGTTTCCGCGGCGAAGCCAAGTTCATCCGTCTCGCCATAAGTCATACCACCTTTGACGCCGCCGCCTGCGAGCCACATTGAAAACCCGTAGGGGTTGTGATTTCGACCAGGTTTGTCGACCCCTTCCGTGAAAGGCATGCGTCCAAACTCGCCGCCCCAAACGATCAACGTCGAATCGAGGAGGCCTCGCTGTTGCAGATCAGCCAATAGCGCAGCAATGGGTTGGTCCGTTTCGCCAGCGTGCCTTCCATGGTTCTTTTCCACGCTTTCGTGCGCATCCCAAGTCTCTTCCAAATGCCCGCCGCCCGAGTACAACTGGATGAATCTTACTCCACGTTCAACGAGTCGCCTTGCAATCAAACAATTGCGTCCAAACTCAGCAGTTTTTGGGTCGTTCAAACCGTATGCGGAATGGGTGCTGACCGTTTCGCCACTCAAGTCAACAGCGTCTGGCGTCTCCGCCTGCATGCGGAATGCAAGTTCGTAACTAGCAGATCGCGACGCTAGCTCTGTTCCTCCTGGCCGCATTTCCAAATGCTCCTGATTGAACTTGGCCAGCAGATCGAGTTGTTCGCGTTGTTGTGTTCGCGAAATGGAACCCGGCGAATTGAGATCCAAGATTGGATTTCCTTGTGGACGAAAAAGAGTACCTTGGAACGAAGCCGGTGCAAATCCGCTCGACCAATTGGGTTGCCCTCCGATTGGCCCTCCTCGCTTGTCGAGCATGACGACATAGCCGGGCAAATTCTGATTTTCTGACCCCAGCCCATACGTGACCCAACTACCCAAAGAAGGCCGGCCAATGATGGGCTTGCCTGTATTCATCTGCACCGAGGCGGAGCCGTGTGCGTGCGTGTCGGTGTAGCAGGACCGAATGACCGCCAACTTGTCCACGTGTTCGCGAAGGCGTGGAAAAAAATCCGACACCATGGTTCCACTCTCGCCACCTGGCCTAAAGGGCCGTACCGCTGGAGAAAGCATGCCTACAGCCCGACCACCGGAGTTAATGAACTTCTTGTCCGTGGGCATGGCTTTGCCAGCGTGTTTCTGTAACTCGGGCTTATGATCCCAAGTATCCACGTGGCTTGGCCCACCGTTCATCATGAGAAAGATGCAACTCTTGGCTTTGCACGGAAAATGCGAGGACTTGGGAGACAACGGATTGTTTGAATCCGATGCGGTTGCATGCTTCGCAAAGAATCCATCCTGGTCCAGCAGAGAGGCAAGCGCCAACCCAGCAAATCCTCCACCCATTTGCCAGAGGGCTTGTCGACGGGTTTGACCACAAGGGAAAAGTTGTTCGTTCATGATCAATCCAAATAGATAAATTCGTTGGTGTTGACGATCGTGTGGCAGAGAGCTGCGAAAGCTCGCAAATCGGTACGGCCCCCAGCATTCTCATCTGTTTGCAATCGGGAAACAAAGTCAACGGAAGCGAGTCTTTCGCGATCGGTAGGCTCACGCGAGAGCACCATTCGCCAAGCAGCGGAGACTCGCTTTTCTCGATCCGAACTGGACTCCAATACTCGCGTTGCCATAGCGAGACTTTCTCCATGCACCCATTCGTTATTGAGCAGCGTGAGCGCTTGTGGTGCGACTGTCGAGACATCCCGCCTACCAGTCGGTGCTGTGGTGTCACAGCTATCGAACACCGCCATCATAGGTACGGCCAGAGAACGTTTGGAAAACATATAGACGCCCCGACGCCTGCTCTCATCGGCTGGCGAAGCTTTGTAAGCATCCCCTTTTCTCGACAATCCCTCCAAGGCTTCATCGCTGATCGGAGCCTTGAAACTGGGGCCTCCCATGCTTCGATCGAGCCGTCCACTGCACATCAACAGAGAATCCCGAAGTTGTTCGGCGTCCAGCCTTCGTCGCTCAGCTCGCCACCAATAGCGATTCGCCGCATCGAGCTCCGAATACGACTTGGCGGACGGATGGATTGAGCTTTGGCAATACGTTTTGGACATGACGATCATCTTATGGATTCTCTTGAGCCGCCATTCGCCCGCCATCAGCTCCGAAGCCAATAAATCGAGCAATTCAGGATGCGTGGGTGGGCTTCCAAGAAACCCGAAATTATCAGGCGTGCGAACGAGTCCTTCACCAAAATGGTGCTGCCATAGCCGGTTGGCAACGACCCGGGCTGTCAAAGGATTCCGTTTGTCGACAATCCAACGTGCCAATTGGAGTCTTCTCGTCGAGGTCTTTGAATCGGTTGGCGGGGCATCAAATGTGCGAGCGAGTTCTGGTGAACCAGTGAGCGCCCCCGGCGCAACCACTTGCAAAGGCCTATGGATATCCCCTTTTGCGAGAAGCCTTAATTCGGGCGGGGTGTTGGTCAGGTCCGTCCACCCGAGAACGTCAAAGCCAAGTTCTTCTTTGGAAGGGCCTCCATTCCATTCGCGATTCCTCTGGGCGACAGGCCCGCCCCAAAAACTGGATGCGATTCGGTAATAGTCGGTCTGTGGAATTGCGTCGAACTTGTGATCATGGCAACGTGCGCATTTGACTGTCATCGCCAAGAACGCAGTCGTCGTGGTGTGCACCATGTCCTCCAAGCGGTCGTATTGATACTCACCGGGGTCGTTGGGTTCGTCGTCCCATGTCCCCAGCCTTAGGAATCCCGTCGCGATCACACTCGATTGAGATCGACTAGGGATTTCGTCTCCAGCCAATTGCTCGGTTACAAATTGATCGTAGGGCATGTCCGCGTTCATCGCTTCGATAACCCAATCTCGATAACGCCACGCATAGGGCTTCACTTCGTCTCGCTCGTAACCGTTCGTCTCAGCGAATCGCGCCAAGTCTAGCCAATGCCGTGCCCAACGCTCGCCGAAATGCTTCGAAGCCAGTAGCTGATCCACGATTTTTTCATATGCATTCGGTGCAGCATCTTGTTCAAAGGCAGCGATGTCCTCGGCCGTTGGCGGTAGCCCTATCAAATCAAAGCTCA
The DNA here is from genome assembly GCA_947463915.1 of Planctomycetaceae bacterium. Taxonomy (GTDB): domain Bacteria; phylum Planctomycetota; class Planctomycetia; order Pirellulales; family Pirellulaceae; genus JBKCUI01. The sequence goes on along the minus strand of CANHVO010000119.1, from coordinate 10,287 downwards.
ATCGGCGAAGTAACGTGCGGCGATCGGCGGGAGGTGCTGGCGACAGATTGTGAGCCTCCAGTGATTGACGAATAATCGAATCGATCTTGTCCGAAGTGGTTGCGCCCATAGCATTTGGCGGAGTAACGGGTTGCCAAGCCCACCAGTCGCGGCCTGCTCGTTTGGTCGTCGTTCGCTCGTAGGGATCGAGCTCACGTCCATTGGGCCACTTCGCGCCCGCCTTAATCCATTCTCGAAGTATCGATTGCTCTTCGTTCGAAAGCGATTGCGATTTGCCGTTCTTTTCCGGCGGCATTTCCGCATGCATCACACGTTGGAGCAACAAACTCGACTCGAGCTCCACCGCGATAGGTGAGCCACTTTCACCTCCCCGAACCATGCTTGTGTGACTGGAAAGATCCAAGCCGCCACTTGGGTCAACAGCATTATGGCACTCTAGGCACCTCAAAACGAGCAGCGGAGCAACATCCCGTTCAAAGTCGCTCTCGCGCGCATGAGTTGCTTGAGCCAGTGCGAGAAAGCAGAAACAGAGGAGTCGTTCGAACTGGTGTTTCATTTGGCGTTGAGACGGAATCATAAGCCGGAGGGACCACAAGGGAGGATTCGATACACTGCGACGAGCGTCGAAGGCGGGTAGGCCTATCTTAAACTAAACTGACTTGCTCCGCTGCTGAATCCTAGGATTGAAGTTGAAGTGCACTTCGTTTAACGGTCAGCCGTAGGCGTACTATCAAATAAGCAAAGTACGCCTTCGGCTGACTATCAAACGAGTATATCCACAAGCCGGTGATCGAAAAAGTTGGGAATACCTCGCTCACGCGTCGGGTTACCAGTAGAGGTCCCTTCATTTACTCCTTCCCAAGAAGATGCCTTACAAAAAACTCGTGCATCTTTCGTTGGCCATATGCCCCGCCCATCCCATGACCTGCGTTGGGAACGACAAGCAAATCAAAATCTTTGTCAGCCTTGATCAGCTTATCCGCAAACCGCAGCGTTGATTCTGGAGGGACGTTGGTGTCCATCTCGCCGACAATCAATAGCAACTTCCCGCCCAAGCGATGAGCGTTATCGATGCACGAGGACTCGCTGTAGTGTGGACCAACTGGGTAGCCCATCCATTGTTCGTTCCAAGAGGCTTTGTCCATCCGGTTGTCATGGCATCCACAAGCGGCCACTGCTGCCTTATAGAAGTCCGAATGGAACAACACAGCGGTCGCAGCGTTTTGACCACCTGCGGATGTGCCATATATCCCAACTCGGGCGAGGTCCATCTGAGGGAACTGATTGGCAGCCGCTTTGATCCAAAGGATCCGATCTTCGAATCCTGAATCCTTGATATTGTGCCAACAAACATCATGAAAGGCTTTCGATCGGTTGGCCGTCCCCATACCATCCATCTTGACAACAATGAACCCTAACTCAGTCAGAGATTCAAATCGCTGACTAGAGCTGAATGACTTGGGAACATGGGAACCATGCGGTCCGGCATAGATATCTTCAATGACCGGATATTTTTTGCTCGGATCGAAACTCCGAGGCAACGAGACGAAGCCCCAAATATCTGTTTTACCATCGCGACCTTTGGCCGACAGGACTTTTGGCTGCGTCCATCCGCTGGCGACCAATGCACTAATGTCCGACTGCTCAAGAGAACAAATGAGTTTTCCGTCAGCCACTCGACGCAGTTGAGTCTCAGGAGCCAAGTCGACGCGCGAGTAGCTATCGATCAAGTACTTGCGATCAGGTGAGTACTGAATCGCATGATTTCCATCTGCCTCGGTTAGCCATACCAATCCACTGCCATCGAAATTGACTCGGCCATATTGAATCAAGTAAGGGTCCTGCCCCGCAAAACAGCCACTGGCCCGGAACCAGAGCTGCCGGTTTGCTTCATCTACCTCTTCAATACCTCGAAACACCCACTCCCCTTTTGTGATCGGATTGATAATGGTGCCTGTCGCGACATCGACTAAGTAGATATGTCGCCAGCCACTTTGTTCCGAGACATAAAGCAACTGTTCTTCCGATTCGAGCCATGTCACTTGGCTGACGTTATCCGTGTGTGCGGTCCAGATAAAGGTCGGGCACTTTTCATCGATGATATTCCGGACTTTACCACTCATCGCATCGACTTCGATCAAACGGAATCGTTGATGGCCGCGGTCGGTTTGTAGGTAGGTGAAGTGCGAACCGGCTTTATTCCAACGAAGATTCGGTCTGGCGAATTCACTTTCGAATCGATCGATCTGCGGTTTGGTTTGTATTCGGGTCGCGATTTGGAAGAGATTCAGTTCGTAGCTGGGGAACTTGTCGCCGGGTAGAGCGTATGGACGGGATTGCAGGACAGCTCGACCTCCATTTTCTGGCGAAGACTGGATCAAGTGAACTTCTTTGGCATCCCCAGGCTCGATACGAAAAGCGATGACGGTTTTGGAATCGGGCGACCACGAGACTTGTCCATATGCGTTCCCTTCGTTTCCATCTTGGCTCAAGACGATCTCTAACTCGTCCTCGCCCTTTACAACTACATTGTGATTCTGGATGAATGCCGTCCACTTGCCATCCGGTGAACGTCCTGAGTCAGCTCCGTTCCCTCTCGCTCGATTTCGGCGGCCAGATGGAATTGGCATGGCTTGTTTGGTTCCATCGATAGTGAAAACGGAGGGGCGGTCGGTGGCTTCGTAGATACCAAGCTCCTCTCCTTTGTCATTGACAACGGACCAGCGATGCCCGCCAAACGTATGCTGGTCTTTTCTCGATCCAGGGCCGATTTTTCCATACGACGCTCGTGGACCGTCGCCGGCGATCCAAAAGATTTCAATATTGGCAGCAGTTTTGTTCTCAAACGAGATCTCCGTATCTGCACCCGTTGGTGGAGCCCGCGTTCGCGTCGGCGATGGATTCGTTTCTGTCGGTTTGGTCGACGATGGTTCATTGGACTCGGAAAGCGACTTCGTCTCGGCATTCCATTCCCATCGCTTCTCTCCAACCAAAAAGAGTCTCGAGCCGTCATCGTTGAAATCGATCTCTCGGATGGGCAACCGACGTGCATCTGTCCCGTTTCCGAATGCGACAGCAACGGCCTCGTGATCAAAGGCAAACGAGCGTGTTCCTTTCTCTGCATCGACCAGGATAAATTCTTTTGCTTCTTCTACTAGGTTGTTGCGATACCAAAACTTGGCACCATTCGCAAACCAATGCGGATCGACACGATCGCGATAGATTCGTCGGCCTCCACGTTCGCCGCGAACCGCTCTTTGTTGAGAAGCCTCCGGCTGAGTGTCCAATTCCTCCGGTGATTCGTACTGAGCCGTCGCCTGACCGCAGATCAACAGTACACAAAAAACACTAGCGATGAGGTGCGCTACGGCATTTCGCCTCGAATTAGTAATCGACATTTGTCTCGCTTCGGTAACTAACGTTGGGTGAATTGACGTTCGATGGAGTCACCAATATTGTTTGTGAAGTGATGTTTTGCAAGGTTTGATTTTTTGTTGAATGTCAAGCGAATAGCCCCGGGACGGGAGCGTCCATCACTAAGATAGGATTTGCTGTACGACCGTCGATGGCTCAACGCCAGTCAATCGGAAGTCAAGCCCCTGGGAACGATAGGTCAGTCTCTGATGATCGATGCCCAGTAGGTGCAACACTGTCGCGTGAAGATCTCGTACGTGAACTGGGTTGGTGGCCACGTTGTAGCTGAACTCATCGGTCGCCCCCCAAGTCATCCCGGGCTTGACGCCTCCTCCCGCCATCCACATCGTAAAGCAGCGAGGATGATGGTCTCGGCCAGCTTCTGGACTATCCCATTTACCCTGTCCCGCAACTCCGCGTCCGAACTCACCACCCCAAATGATCAACGTATCCTCGAGCATTCCACGGCGTTTAAGATCCTTGACCAGCGCCGCAGTGGGCTGATCGGTATCTCGGCAGCGCGCAGTGCACCACGATGTCAGACGGCTATGATGATCCCAGTCGGGGTGAAAGAGCTGAATGAATCGAACGCCACGTTCCGCCAACCGCCGCGCCATGATGCAATTGGCTGCATAGCTTCCAGCCCGTCGCGAATCGGGGCCGTACATTTCGAAGACATCATTCGGCTCATCACTCAGGTCGGTCAACTCTGGGATACTCGTCTGCATTCGATATGCCATCTCATACTGTCGAATCCGAGTCGCGATTTCGGGGTCACCCGTTTCTGTTAGTCGTTGCTGATTCAGCTCAGCAAGTCCATCTAGCATTCCGCGTCGAACTTCTCGAGGCAGCCCCTCTGGATCTCTCAAGTAGAGGACCGAGTCTTTGCCGTTGCGCAGCTTGACGCCTTGGTATCGCGAAGGCAGAAATCCGCTACCCCAGTAGTGGTCATAAAGTGGTTGATCGCTAGGCCGTTGCATCTTGGAGATCATCACAACGTAATCCGGCAAGTTCCGATTCTCGCTTCCCAAGCCATAGCTCACCCAAGCCCCCATACTCGGTCGCCCTGGCAGTTGATTGCCCGTCAAGAACTGAGTCATTGCCGGTGCATGATTGATTTGGTCGGTATACATCGATTTGATAAAGCAACACTCGTCTGCAACTTCGCGGAGATGAGGGAGCCACTCGCCGATCGTTGCACCACTTTGACCACAACGCTGAAATTTCACACGCGTTGGCATAACAAGTTGCTTCTGATTCGAAGTCATCGTCGTCAATCGCTGTCCTTGTCGTACCGAGTCAGGAAGCTCGATACCTGCCCATTTGATCAGATCGGGTTTCTCGTCAAAGAGCTCGATTTGGGAGGGGCCACCTGATTGCGTCAAGAAGATGACGCGTTTGGCTTTTGCGGGAAAATGAGGCAGACCCTTAAGTCCGATCTTGGATTGAGCTCCCGTCTCGTCGTTTGCGCTCAGGCATCGCCTCCCGAGCATTTCCGACAGGGCGATACCTCCCAACGAAACGCCAGCGCCGCGGCCCAAAAAATAGCGTCGAGTCTGCTGTAATGGCTCATTCATGGGAAATCGCTTCATCCAAGTTAAAGAGGAGGCTGGCAATCACGGTATAGGACGCAAGATCGGGCGCTGACATGTCTTTCTCAAGTACTGTTTGCCCTCGCGAAAGAAACGCGACAGCATCTTGTGGTTGCGAGCGAAAGTGCTTCAATGCTCGGTCTCGCTCCCGTTCAAGGACCGATAACTCCGCGTCGCTTGGCAAACGGGACAAAACGCGTAGCGACATTTCGTGAAGCGGTTGAGGTTTGGCAAGGGCGAGAGTCGCTAAAGCTCGTGAGGCTTCCAGATAATTCTCGTCGTTGAGCAACGTGAGCGCTTGGAGCGGCGTATTCGTACGCGAGGACCGCACCTCGCAGGTCCGACGTTGAGCTGAATCAAAGAGAAAAGTAGGAGCGATACTGCGTCTCCAATAAGCGTATAGCGTGCGACGATACTGCGTTGCCCCTTCGCTCGGAACGTAAGTAAATCGCCCCATGAAGTTCTCTTCCCATATTCCTGCAGGCTGATATGGCTTGACTGGTGGGCCACCAAGCGATGGATTGATAAGCCCCGAAGCTTGCAAGGCTGCATCTCGCAACATCCATGCAGGAAGTCGAAAACGAGAGCCACGTGCCAACAGTCGATTCTCCGGATCTTTGGCCAGCAATGCCTCGCTGACTTGCGAACTTTGTCGATAGGTTTTGCTAGTGACGATCCGTTTTAGTAAGTACTTCACATCCCACCCCGAGTCCACGAACTCGACCGCCAACCAATCCAGCAACTCGGGATGCATAGGCTGCTCGCCCTGAAGTCCAAAATCGTCGTTCGTTCGTACCAACCCTGCCCCAAAGCATAGCTGCCACAGATGATTCACCATGACGCGTGCCGTCAGGGGGTTCTCAGGCGAAGTAAGCCATCGCGCCAATTCGACTCGCGTAAGGTTTTCACCATGCATCGGCGCTATCGCCGACAGACCACCGCGCTTGACCTTTTCGCCATGCTTGTCCCAAACGCCGCGTTCGAGCACAAAGGTCTCGCGAGGCTCGGGCTTTTCTGCAAGCACCATGACGTCGACTTTCTTTGCCGATGTTGCTTCCCTGAGTTGAGCCGTAGCGCGATCGAGCGAACGTTTGGCGATTTTATAGGGGGTGTAATCTGTCAGGAATTGATCCAGGAGCCGATCTCGCAACGTCTTTTCGATCGTCTCCGATTTGGCGAGTTGTTCCAGCGGTGTGAGACCGATGCTCGTAACCGCCGGCCCACGCTCGTCAGTAATCGAAATGCGAAAGCGTCCGATGTTGGCATCGCCATCAGTCGAACGCTGACGCAATTCGACGATCAACTCTTCCTCGTCTAGCAAGGTAATTGGTTCGGATAGAGCCAGCACGGCTGTATGGGGTTCGATCGTCGGTGCATCTTGAGTGGTCCAACCGTTGCGTGGATCATCATCGAGGACGCCTTTGATATCTCCGTAGGACTTACCCTTGTTTTTTGTTGCATCGGGAATGTAATCCGCAACAGCACCGCTGACCGCAATGTCTCGAATTTGACTGCTTCTTGAGCTTCGCACCTGTACTTTGATATCGGTGAGTATAAACTCGCCCGACTTTCCGCGGCCAAAGGCCCCCTGGGTGTGCGATGGATGTGGCAGGATCTCAAGGCGGAGGCCAGTAACGCGAGAGAGACTTACGGGCGCGATCAATCGATAGTCGTCTTGGTTCGGGTGTGGGCCGCTTGCCTGAACCGTTGCATCTGGCTCTTGTGTCAGGATCGTTCCTTCGCTCGACTCCAAAACACCGAGCAAGGGATGCCAACTGGAATGGCCACTTTGCACTGCACTCTTACGCTCGGCGAGCCACTCTTCAAACGGTTGGCCAGCGTCTTTCCGAGCTTTGAGTTCCAGAGGTTTGCGATGATCGACCAATTGTTGTGCTTCTTCGATCGCACGTTGCACATATTTGGATTCGTAGCTGAGGTATGGCTTTGCAGCCTTTCCGGCCTTGCCATCCTCGTCAATGCTATTGAAGAATGCTGACAACCCATAGTAATCGCTCTGTGAGATCGGATCGAATTTGTGTGAGTGGCACTGAGTACAATTGAGTGTCAAACCCAGGTAAGTCGTACCCATTGTGTTCACCCGGTCCAGAACATAATCAACTCGTGACTCGTCCGGATCGCGTCCCCCTTCGCCGTTCGTCATGTGATTGCGATGAAAGCAAGTGGCCAGCTTCTGTTCTGGCGTTGCATCGGGCAGCAAATCACCGGCAAATTGTTCGAGCGTGAATTGATCGAACCGAAGATTGGTATTAAAGGCATCGACCACCCAGTCTCGCCATGGCCAATTGTCACGTTCGGCGTCGGCTTGAAATCCATCGGTGTCGGAATAACGCGAAGCATCGAGCCACCACATCGCCATCCTCTCACCGAAATGAGGGGAAGCGAGCAAACGATCAACATGCCCCTCGTAGGAAGCATCGGATGAAAGTTGATCTAACGTCGGAGGCAGGCCCGTCAAGTCAAACGAGAGGCGACGCAAGAGTGTGTGCTTGTCGGCCTCGGGGGCAAGCGTCAGGCCTTCTTTCGATAGTCGAGTTTGCACAAAAGCATCGATGGGATGGCCATCCGACGTTGGCTTTGTTTTCACCGGCCTTTCAAAAAACCAGTGCTTTCCCCATGGAGCTCCCGCTTCGATCCATCGCGATATCCTATCGATCTCTTCGGCGGACAACTTCTTGTTGTGAGCGGGAGGTGGCATGACCTCGTTTTGGTCTTGCGATAGAATGCGACGCAGCAATTCACTTTCTTGCGGGCGTCCAGGAACAATTGCATGCGCCGTAGCGTCTTCGCGAGTATCGAGGCGAAGCTCCGCTTTTCGATGCTGATCGTCAGGCCCGTGACATGCCAAACATTTGTCGGAAAGTATTGGGAGGATGTCCCTGCTGAATTGTAGAACATCGTCGGCAAAAGATTTGTTGTGAGTGCCGACCAGCAAGAAGGCGAGGCAAAGGAAAATATTGGGTTTCATGATTGTTCTTTCGCTTCTGATGTTTTCCTAAGTTCTTGCGAAGCTTGCCTCACTGCGATTACCGTAGGTAGTAGGGTAATTCGCCAAAATCCCTACTTTCGCGTTTCTCATGCTATTGTTATCAGTGAACCACAGTAGGTCTTGAACTCTAGGATCTTTTTTTAGAACGATTTGACCATGTCAGAGAAATCCGCTGGTGCGTTTCAAGCTGCATTCTTCAAGCGACATCCGCTTGCGGAATCGGTTCTCTCGCTCTTTGACGTTCTGCCGCAAACCTATTTTTACGCCAAAGACAAACAGAGTCGCTTCGTCAAGGTGAACCATCTTTTCTTGGAAAATCACGGACTAGAGGACGATTCGGAAGCTCTTGGGAAAACGGATCGTGATTTCCATCCACCGTTGATGGCTGAAGCCTACATCCGGGAAGACAGACGTGTCATGGCGAGTCGTAAGCCACAGCCGGGGCAAGTTTGGCTGGTTCTCCATCGTCGCAGTGTACCTCGTTGGTACATTTCCACCAAGACGCCGTTGATGGACGCTTCGGGAGAGGTGATCGGGCTTGCAGGCGCGATGTACCGTATTGAGCAGCAGGAGGAAATGACTCGCTATCTTCAAGAATTACTCCCTGTGACTCGCTACATTGAGGAGCACTTTGCTGAGCAGATCTCGATGACCGTGATGGCAGAAATGGCGGGGCATTCCGCCACCCACTTTAATCGTCGATTCAAGCAACCGTTGCGAGTGACTCCGACGGCCTATCTGCGATCGGTGCGAGTGCAAGCCGCACAAAGCCTGTTGACGACAACTTCCAGATCGCTTTCCGAGATTGCCATCAACGTCGGTTACGCAGACCAGAGCCATCTCACGCGCCGCTTTCGCGAGGTCACTGGCATGACGCCCGCAGCATGGCGTAAAAGGTTTGTTCGGATGTAGCCCGAGATCCGTCGCTGCTTTATCGGCTTGCTCCCAAGAGGGAAACTGAGAGGGCATTTGCTATCATCAAGCCGGTGCTATCATCCAGCCTGGCACCTACCGACGGGTTACACTCCAGCAGCTACGAAAAACAAGCGGCCGCAGCGCGTTGCCCCCGAGTGAATTTTCGATTGTTCTGTGCTGCTGAATCTTTGAGGCTTTGTGGTGAGCCTGCGGCTCGGCTTCTGCCGAAGTACTTTTTGAATCTCCAGACTAAATCGGCCCACATGCGTCCATCGATTCCAATGCGTTTCAAGATTGGATCCAGTTCCGCGGGTATGTCCGCCTTTTCAACGGTGCCGCGTTGCCTTCCTGTCCAGACGAGCAATGTCAAATAGTCCCGCAGGTCCAGCGACAAGAAACCTTTGTCGCTGGCGCGAATGCCGGTTGTGTTTGCTTGCGGGCTAACGTTGGCTCGTTCGTTGATTGTGAGAGGTGACAGCCAAGCGTCTCGCAGAATCGACGGCCCCTTTCGCTTCTTTACATCTGCGTTTCTCTTTCGCAGTTGTTCGGGGGTCGATGTACGCAGGATTCGACCAGCCTCAGACGATTCTATCGCGACCAACTCGGCTGCGGCTGACGGGATAGTCGCACCCTGTAGCGATTTGATCCGATCGTAAGCGGACGTATGGACTGATTCTTCAGGCGTTTGAGCCATCGCGGCTCTTATTGGATTCAAATCGACATACATACTGCAAGCCAGCAAACCGGCTTCGTCGGTTATACCGAGAGCCTTGAAGCGACCTTCCCAAAAATGGCCGGTTGCTTCATCCTGTTTATTAGCAAGTCGGGCGATGGGCTCGCAGAGCGCCTTCATAAACCAGGATGGATTCGTCAACCGCGTACGAATCTCTTGGATACGTTGAGCGTTATTAGCCAGCGTTTCGACGTCGTTCGTGGTTGGGTCAGCAAGTTGTTCGTCGATTCGTCGGCCGGGGAAGACGCGCAGCCATCGGAGGGCGACTTCGGCATCGGACCAGTTTGCGGCTATGTCGGGTCGCGTACGGATGACGATATGCAAGTGATTTGAAAGGATTGCATAAGTCAGAACATCGATGCCAAAGACGGAGGCCAAACGTTCCATACGACAGCGAATCCACTCACGACGATGCTCAAAGTTTTTACCCGTGACGGCATCGGCTCCGGCCAGGTAAGCACGACGAACACATCGCTGGACTAAATGAACAATACAGACGGAACCCGGATCAAACTGTTCAGCACGAGGCGCTCGAGGCATTCGATTTCTCCTTTTCAAAGCATAGTACAAATCCCCAGCTCCAAGTCAATAGGTGCCAGGCACCTATTGAGGAGTGTTGCTAGCGG
>CANHVO010000118.1 GCA_947463915.1 Planctomycetaceae bacterium | reverse complement strand
CGGTTGTTGTCCACAGGTAATCAACGGCCTAATGGTTAGGCCGATTGTAGAATATCCGCAACCCGACGATTTACGAGTCCGGCGAAGGTGATCGCCATTTCTTTGACGGTACGTCTACGGCTGACCGTTAAACGAAATGAACTGGTCCAAGGACGAGACCAACACACCTCAAGATGAGGACTTATTCGCGAGAGTTCGCTTGCGTTGCCCGGTAAAATCCCACCAGGGCTTTGGCTCACCGCCATTTGCGAAGTGGACCAGCGAAAGGAAAACATCGATCACACATGGATCGTGTTTCACTTTGGTCAATGCGCATAGCCGCTGGTGCATTGCGTACGCATCTTGGCCGACGAGTTGTTCGGGAATGGTTATCCCGAGCAGTTTAAGATCGCCGGCTGTGGCGGGACCGACGTTAGGTAAATCCAGGAGGGATTTTACCTGATTACGTTTTACCTTGGATGGATTCACTAGCGACGATCACCCTTGATACTCGTTGCCAAGTATCGGGTCGATTCTTCTTCGAGGAGATCGGTGTCGCTTCCTTTGCTCTTTACTTCAACGCGGAATCGGTGAACGCCTGCTTTGGAAGCTTCTGCGTGGACTTTCAAAACCAGTTTCTCGTTTGCTCCAATCGTTGGAATCGAGTTGAAGATGGCTTGGCCTGGAACGATGCGACCGGTTTGGCCTTCCAGACGAATCGGTTCGATGCCTTCCGAGAACTGGGTGATGACGTCCACGTTTGTCGCTGGTTTCTTTCCTCGATTGGCGATTACGACTTCGTAGACGACAGGCTGACCAACGGGAGCTGGAGCACTCGGGTCCACGACGGTGAGATGCAAGTCGGCGATCGAGTCGATGCTGGTTTTGAATTCCGCTTTGGCGTCGCTTGAGGAACTGCAGTCGGCGGAAAAGCTAAGTTGGTTTTCACCTAGTTTCGTCAATGAGACCTTCAGAGGGAAAACAAGTTTCTCTTGAGGATCGATTTTCTTGACTTCCCACTTGATGCTGTCACCTGCTCGTGTGGCACCTGGAGGCATGGCGACAACGTCGGCGCCTACAGGAAGCTTGAGTACGCAGTTGGTTCCGGCCGCAGTGATCGAACCTTGGTTGATAAGCTCGAGTTCGTAGTCGATAATACTGCCTTGGTAGAACTCAGTCGGACCATACATCGTAGCGACCAGTTCCGACTGTCGGACCTGAACGTCGATTGCACTTCTTGCGTCCAGCTTGGACACGGAACTTGTCGCTGTTGCAACGATGGGTAAACTTCCTGATTGTTGGAAGGTGAGTTCCACTTCAACCACGCGTTCACCGCCAGCGGCGATGTCTCCAATTTCAGACTGATTGCTTCCGTAAGGTTCTGCGGTCATCGCGACCGACACAGATCGCACATCTGCGTTGCCTGTGTTGCGAACGCGGATGCGATACAGTTGAGGTTTGCCGAAAATGACTTCCGATGGTCCTTCGAGGGCAATAGCCAATTGAGGCTTTTGCACTTCGATTTTCATTTCTGCGTTTTGTGGGAGCATGGTCCATTCGACTCCCAACGCGAAGTGTTCGGCAACCGGTGTTTTCAGCATCAGGGCTGCAGACTTGGTGCCGCCTGGCGGGATTTGACCGATTTCCCAGACAATGGCATTGCCTTCGGGTGTGTTGTCCGGATGTGCAACACCATCGGTCACAGCTACATTGCCAACGCCTACTTGCGGAGGAACGACGATTTGAACAATTAGGCCGTTTAGGCTTTCTGTCCCTTCGTTTTTTGCAATGACTTCATACAAACCGTCTTCGTTAACCAGGATCGAGCTTGGTCCGTTTACGGTTACTCGTACGCCAGGGACTGCCATTTCGCGATGAATGGGTGACACACTGGTTTGCGCTGTGGGCTTGGACGCGAGATTCAACGGGGCAGGTTGTTCCGATGGGACTTGTTTGGCTACGTAGCTATTGGTTGTGCGCGAGGCTTTTGGTGCATCAGCTTGTTTTTTGGTTGTCTTGTCTTGCTCGGGTTTTGTGTCGCTAGCAGCATTGAGTAGGTTTGGAGTCGGTTTCTCGATCTGTTGTCCCAAGTCGACCAAGTTTTTGGGCTCGGCTCGCCGCCCGGTTTGATTGGTTGCGGCCTGCTTGGAGCCTATTGCGGTGTAAGCGTTCTTTTTTTCCTCGACGGGGGGAAGGGGGCGTTCGGCCGGCTTCATTGAGGCAGCGGAATCCATGGCGGTTCTTCGCGAAGTTGAGCTGGATTCAATCACGATTTCAGGCGTCGTTGTTTTGGATTTGCCTGCGACGACCGGCTTGGAGTTCGTTTTGGTTTGAGCTGGGCTTTCATTTCCAGATTTGTCTGCTTTTACGATCGGGGCAGGCGTAGACATTTGCTCAGGGGCAATTTGCTCGACTCGAAGATCGACTGTTTCCCGTTCTCGTCGTTCTTGAGCGCGCGGCAAATTCTTGAACGGTTCACGCGGAATCCGAGGTTGCGTCACGCGCGGTGGAGCTTCGTCTGCGAATTCCTCGATTTCTTCCGTTTCAGGACCTCGAAACGCTCGTGAAAACGACTTGAGAGGGACCAAGAACCCAGATCGGTTTGGTTTTCCGGAAGTTGGCGTGGCCGGTACCTTTGGTTTGCTTTTAGGAGGCGTTGTCGTCGAACTCCCAAAAAGCTTGTCAAAAACGCCTGGCTGAGGTTTTGGGTTGGAAGGATTAGGAGAATCCTCCTGAGCCCCGGAGAGGCTGGGGACACTTAGCGTTGCGATTAAAGCCAATGCCCAAGCCAATTCTGTTTTGCGATTGGTTTTATGAAGCATACCGAAAACCCCAGTGAATTCGAATCTATACGAAAGTACCTTTCGTCGTCATCGGAAGTTCGCCCTGGTAAGATTTAACGGATCGAGGGATTTTGCCGGATTTTCTTGTTCTGCTGTTTGTGACGATAAAGGCATTTGATTTGAGTGTTCGATTTTGCAAATGCTGGCTTTTTTGTGTTGCATCTTGCACGTCGTTCCGGTGCCTTGGCAAATCCACATCAAACCGAGAATCGTTCGGGGGGCTTTTTTCTTAGGAATTGCGGGACAGCTAGCCGTAAACGGAAAAATCCCTGTTTTTGGATCGAAATTTGCTTAGGGAGTGATTCGTCTGGTTTGAGAGTACCCAGGAACATTCATAATCGTTGAATTGGTCCGTTTTTTAATGGCGTTTCGCTCGGATCAGAAATACGATTAGGGTTATGTTCAGGATCAGAGTATCTTGAAAAGTCGTCCAGTTTCCATTGTCAAATTTCGTAGCCGGTAGATTTATGTCTTTCGTCCACAACTCCATTCGAGCCAAATCGGAGCGAATCACCATGTCAAGTCGTACTATTTCAGCTATTCCAAAGCGGCTTTTCGGGGCAACTTTGTCTTCCGTTTTTGGACTGGGACTGGTCGTTGGAACCGGCCTCTCGGCATTTTCCTCGGAAGCGATCAACAATCGCCTCGTCACTTACCAGGACGATGGAAAAACCTTATTCGCGTTGAGTTTATTGCCCACGCAGGATTTGGCGGCAAAGAGTTCGCCGCGAGTTGTGTTGATTGTCGATACGTCAGCCTCTCAGAATGGAGACTTTAGAACAGATTCCATTGAGATTGCAAAATCCATCGCTGAGGCGTTGCCCTCGACGGCCATGGTTAGTTTGTTGGCATGTGACGTAGAGCCGACGTTATTGTCGTCGGCTTCTGCTCCGAACGCCGAATCCATTGCGGCTGGATTCAAAAAACTTGAAATGCGGATTCCGCTTGGAACTACAGATTTGGCGGCCGCGTTGCGAGCCGCGGTCAAGGAATTTGGAAAGCAGCAAGACGGCAGTATTGTCTACATTGGTGACGGGATGCATCTCTGCAACCTGTTGAATACTCGAGAGTTTGAGTCGCTGATCAACGAAATGCGTGAGACTCGGACCAGCGTTAGCTCTATTGCGATCGGGCCCAAAACGGACTGCGAGTTGCTTTCGACAATTTGCAATCATACCGGTGGTAAGATTTTTGTTCGTCAAGGAATCACTGATGCAACATGTCAGCAAATCGGAGATGCATTGGCAAAGGTTGCACTCGAACCTGTTTTCTGGCCGACCAAGTCAAGTTGGCCGAAGGGGGTAGCAAGCTTTTTGCCGACCCAATTGCCGCCATTGCGACTAGACCGCGACTCGATTGTGGTTGGCAGTCTCAAGGAAGACGCGGTTGCAGGTAGCTTGCAATTGGACGGTATTGTGGGGGGTAAGTCGAGTTCGATGCGATGGGAACTCAAGAGTGAGCCTTCCAACCCTGACTTTGCTTTTCTTGCCCAAGTTGTAACAAAATCGACTCCCAATGCTGGCTTGATGATGCCAACGGCTGGCTCGGCAGCGTTGCAAGAGCTGGGTGCAGTGCTTGCAAGTTCCTCCGATCAATTGGTTAAAGATGCGAGATTCGCGTTGAACTCGGGCGACACAGCTGCTGCAATCAATATTGCAAAAGAAGCGATCAAACGTTCTCCGAACAATTTAGCAGCCCAAACGGTTTTGGCTGCAGCAGAAGAAACAAAGAAGCCAGCCAAGCCGGTGAAAACAGAGAGTGCTTCTCCAAAAATTGTGAAGTTTATCTCGTTCCAGGTTCCTGAAGATCCTTTTGCTGATCCGCCAAAGGGGGACGCGTCTCCGGCCAAAGAGGACGATGTGCCTGCACCGACAGCGAGCAATCCGTTCAGCGACGATTCGGTTCCAGCGACTCCAGTTCAGCCGGCTACTGGGGCGGGCTTGGACTTGCCATCGGTTCCTTCTACTTTTTCGCAAGCCAGCGACCCGTTTGGTGAACTCTCTGCAGCGAAGGAACTTCTGGCGGAAGACGAAGGAATGCGGCGAGTGATCGCCCAGCAATTAGAGTCGCAAGTGAAGAGCGAACTCTCGCAAGCTCGCAATTCGAAAGATCCTACGAGTGCCAAGATTTCACTCAAGGGTTTGCAAGATCAGATCCGGCGGTCGTCCGAGTTGGACGCCGCAGGCCGCGCTCGTTTGGAGGCGCAAATTTCTTCGGCAATCCAAGCTGCGGCTCGGGCGGAAGTGAATCAACGCGAACGCATTGCACGAACCGAGGCAGTTCAGTCGAGTCAATCCGCGTCGAAGCGTTTGCTCGCAGAGACCGAACGACGCAACGCAACGGTACAGCAACTAGTGGAACGATACAATTCGTTAATGGCTCAGCAAATGTTTACGCAAGCCAACAATGAGATCGCTCCACAAATCACAGCAATCGACCGAGACACGGTCATTGATCGCGTTACGAACATTGAATCCGCGATGGCATCCAATGAGAAATTGATTATGGATGTTGTCAAAAGACGAAGTCGAGCGTTTGTGGATTCGTTGTACTTGAACGAGCAAGCTTTGGTTCCATTTGTGGATAATCCACCCATCGTGTATCCACCGGCTGATGTTTGGCAGGCGTTGAGTGCACGTCGATTGGAGCGATATGGTTCAATCGATTTGTCTGGCGGCAAAGAGTCCGAACGAAAAATCTATCGAGCACTCAATGAGAAGGGTGACGTTTCTTTCAATGCAACTCCACTGTCGGGTGTCATGAAGATCTTTAGGGATCAATACGGCATTCCGATCGTGATCGACGACAAAGCGCTTGAAGCAGAGAATATCACACCCGAAGAGCCCATTACGTTGGAGCTTCCAACTGTCTCGTTCCGTTCGGCCTTGAAGTTGATCTTGGAACCGCTGCAACTTACCTATGTCATCGAAGACGAAGTGATGCGAATCACGAGCAAGAAGACCTCGGCGAATGTCGTACGCGTTTACCCTGTCGGTGACCTTGTCGTTCCTGTTAGCTCAATGGGCATGATGGGTGGCATGGGTGGCATGGGCGGCATGGGTGGTATGGGCGGCATGGGTGGTGGCATGGGAGGCATGGGCGGCGGCATGGGAGGCATGGGCGGCGGTATGGGTGGTATGGGCGGCGGCGGTATGGGCGGCATGATGAACGTCGACGATCAGCCTTCGAAGGACCAACTATCGAAGTCCATTGAAAAGTCTGCCACGCAGCTTGTCGAAGAATTGGTCGCGAGCGAAGGCGGAGAACGCCTCGTAGCTGAAGCCGCACTCAAGAGTTGGGTTGTCAACAAAATGGTGCTTGCGAAGCGATCGTCGATGGCCAATCAAGACAAAGAAGTTCGAAAGCACTTTCAAGATGTGATTGATACCATCGGTGATGCAATGAGAAAGACATTGCCCGCTGCTTGGATGTATCAAGCGTTGAGTACTGCAATGGAGGGTTGTGAGTATCCTGGGTCGGAAATTCGACGCGTACTTTTGTCCAGTATCGACTTCGGCGCTGACGTAGACGCCGCGATCAAGATTGGCAAGTACTTGTCTGCCCAAGGCATGAAGAAGGATGCGCTGAGTGTCTTCCACGACGCACATCGTTCGAATCCAATGTTGAAAGAGCCTCTTGAACTCGGCCTAGAAATCAGCTTGGACATCCAAGATCAAGAGGGTATTCGCTGGGCTAGCACAGGCATTCTTAGCCAAGCTTGGACAGACGATCATGTGCCGATGATTCAGAAGGCACTAATTGCTGCCGAAGCCGCTTACACCCGCCTCAAGAACGCCAAGGAAACCGCGAAAATGGCGGCCTTTGAGCAAGAATTGAATCAAGCACAATTGCGGGACCTGATGGTCCGAGTGGTTTGGACTGGCGACGCTGACATCGATGTTTCCGTGGAGGAACCGACCGGCTCGGTGTGCGACAAGAGCAATCCTCGTACACTTGGTGGCGGATTGCACTTGATGGATGGATCTTCGCTGGATAAGCCAAGCAAAGATGGTTTTTCCGAAATGTATGTCTGTGCGAGTGGATATTCTGGGCAGTATCGAATTCTCATTCGTAAGGTCTGGGGAGAAGTTTCGGGAGGTAAAGTGACGGTTAATTTGGCAACGGATTTTGGCACACCAGACCAAAAGATTACTCAGCATGTTATTGCTCTGCAGCAAGATGCTGTCTTGGTAACGGAAGTAAAAAATGGGCACCGCAAGGAGCCAATTGTGGAAGCGCAACTTGCTCAAGTGCAAAAGCGAATGAGCGAAACAGGGGCTGTACTAGCTCAAATGGCTCCAACATCTGCAGGCGGCTCAAGCTCGTCCTACCAGAATTTGTTGCGATCACTTTACGGTGGACCAAATGGTATCGGTAACAATGGACAGGGCGGAGTTGGGCCGTTTATCGGACGCAATGTTGTTGGTTACCGGCCGATTCTGACCTTCATTAATCAAGGTACTTTTATGGCGCCGACAGCGGTCATCTCGGGTGACCGAAGGTACGTGACGGTTGCTCCCTCTCCGAATTTCAGCGACATTATCGCTGTGGACACGTTCAATACGTTTACGGGCCAAACCGCAACCGGACAAGGTGGCGGCGGCGCGGGTGGTGGCGGCGCACAGGGTGGCGGTGGCGGCGGCGGTTTCGGCGGCGGCGGTGCACAGTAACGAGCCTGGCCAGAACCAAAAAAACGAAAACCGCGAGTACCATCTCGCGGTTTTTTTTGCGCTGAAATCTAAGATTTAGCAGTGGCCTGAATCGCGAAAATCCAATGTGCCCGCTCGCCGCCATCGAGTTGTGATCGCGGCGAGTCCCACCCTTTGTGCCGAGTCCATGTTGCATGTTAGGATATCGGCGTCAGGAATCGGAAGGTTCTTGCAAATTTCGGACGAAACCTCTGTCTGGTATGGATTTCATTATGAGCACAAGAATCAACCTCTTCTTGATTCCCGTTTTTAAGCTTCAAGCTGCATTGCCGGTTACCCTACTGCTATTGACTAACTTGGCTTTTGCGAAGGACGTCGACTATCAAAGTGAAGTCAAACCCCTTCTTACGAAGTACTGTGTTGGATGCCACAACGACAAGGATAATGAGTCCGACGTGCAATTGCAGTCGCTTGCGCAAATACGAAAGGGAGGCCCCAAAGGCTCCATCCTTGACGTCAAGGACCCGGCATCGTCCCTGTTAACAAAGGTGTTGATTGGTACACATGAACCGAAGATGCCACCTTCGGAGTCGCCGCAACCGACGGCTGATGAAATTGCTTTGATCCAAAAGTGGATTGAACAGGGGGCGAAAGGAAGCGACGAATCCCAAAGTCTAAAATCAAGGCTGAGCCAGATGAATGCTCGATCGACGTTCACCGGCTCTGCCCCCATCACTGCAATTGGCAGTGTTCACAACGAAGCGATTTTGGTTGGAAGGTTTAATTCGGTTTATTACAAGCAAGGGCAATGGAGTGAGCAGCTCCCATTTGACATTGTTGGTAAAGTCAGCCAAATAAGAACGACGCAGGACCGCCGCTTTACCGTCGTCGCATCTGGATTACCTGGCATTGGTGGGCAAGCTACGGTCCTCGAAAACAGGATTGGGAGTGCACAGCCGAAACTGGAAAGAACAATTGAGGGCCATCAAGACACCCTCTACGCTGCAGTGCTGAGTCCCAATGCGGAAGTTTTAGCGACTGCAGGCTACGATAAGGTAATCATGCTTTGGAGCATGGAAGATGGTCGTCTGTTACGCAAATTGACGGGGCACAATGGAGCAATCTATGATCTAGATTTTGATGCGACTGGGCAAATTCTGGCATCCGCCAGCGCTGACGAAACGATCAAGATTTGGAGAGTCGACACAGGGGAACGACTTGATACACTCGGGCAATGCGAAGCGGAACAATATGTCGTTCGGTTTGATCCGCTTCGGAATCGAGTTCTCGCAGCGGGTGCTGATAAACGCATTCGCATTTGGAAAATCCTTTCCACGCAAACTCCATCCGTCAGCCCAATGTTGTGTTCGATCTTCGCACACGAAGGATCGGTGACTCAGCTAACATTGAACTCGGATGGAAAGTTACTTGCGACGGCAGGAGAGGATAAATCAGTCAAAATTTGGGATGCGGAAAACGGTTCGACCATTGGTGTTGCAGGTGGAATTGACGAAGTTCCGTCAGGGCTCATCTGGGACTCGGACCAATCGAATCTGACGATAAGCAGCTTAAGCGGAAAGCTCACTCAGCTGGACGTCAAGAGGCTGTTGGTTTCGAAGCCCCCCAAGGCTATCGAGAGCCTGTCGTCCGATGACCGAGCCATGATTGATGTTTCAAGCCAATCGGTCGTCAAGCTTGAGGAGGTCACTGGGCGACACTCTGTTGCTACCCCTCAACCCATTTCAGGCCCGTGTGAGATTACCTCTATTCTTACCTCGGAGGATATGTCAGGCGAATCAGCTGGCGATTGGTACTCCTTTGACGCGAAAGCAGGCCAGCCGTGGGTGATCCAAATCGATGCAAGCCGCAGCGGCTCGCCACTCGATAGTGTTTTGGACGTGCTCGATCAAAAAGGGGAACCCATTGTACGAACGCGGCTTCAAGCAATACGCGAAACGTATTTCACTTTTCGGGGCAAGGACTCCACGAACCCGGACGACTTCCGCTTGCATCGCTGGGAAGACATGGAGCTGAATGAACTGCTTTATGCCGGCGGTGAAGTGGTAAAGCTTTGGCTGTACCCACGCGGTCCTGACTCTGGCTTTAAGGTTTATCCAGGTGCAGGTACGCGATTCACTTTTTTTGACACGACGGCAACAACCCACGCCCTCAACGAGCCTGCTTGGATTGTACGCGAGTTGGCAGATGGCGAGACAGCTGTCCCTAACGGGTTACCGGTTTTTCCGATTTACTATACCAACGATGACGAAGCGTCTCGACAATCAGGCAAAGACAGTCTCGTCACATTTACTGCAAAATCGGATGGGAGGTATTTGATTCGAGTGCGCGATTCGCGAGGTCAATCGGGCGATGCCTACAAGTATAAACTTACGCTGCGACATCCAATGCCACGGTATCAATTGCGAGTGGAACAAAAAGAAGTGACCCTTCGGCCTGGGGTCGGAGCGGAGTTTGATATCGCGGCAAACCGCTTTGATGGCTGTGAAGGTGATATCCAAATCAACATCGAAGGCGTTCCGGAGGGAGTTCGCTTGTCGCAACCTCTCTCCATTCAAGCCGGACAGTCGCGGGCAATCGGTTTACTGCATTTGCCCGCAGAATTGGCTGGAACGATGAAAGAGTTTACGATCCAAATCACGAGCCACACATTGGTTGGAAATCGAAAGGTTTCGGACGAGCAGAAGCTATCCTTGTTGGTAAAGGTGAGCGACAAGCCCGCAATGCAGCTCAAGGTGGTTGCGAAAGATCAGGGGGAACAGTCGCCGGTTCTATCGGAGTTAGTCATTCGCCCAGGACAAACTATTTCCGCCAACGTAGTGATTGAACGAGGTGAGAACAAAGCAGATATTTCTTTCGGCGGTGACGACAGCGGACGAAATTTGCCGCACGGTTGCTACGTGGACAATATTGGCCTTAGCGGCTTGTTGATTCCAGCCGGCCAGTCGGTTCGAGAGGTCTTCATTACTGCGGCACCATGGGTTGAACCTCAAACCCGATTGTTCCACCTTCGGGCGAAAGTAGACGGCAATCCAACCACTTTGCCAATTCAAATTCGAGTTATCAAACCGTAGGTCGGCAACTTTACGTTGATAGGCTGGCGTACTTTTTCGAGAGCATGTTTCTAGGCCATGCGAAGCCTATGCCTTTGCCTTCGAGCAATTCTGTTGGAACAACACCGCCAAGAATGTGGAACATTGGGCGGTAAAGAGATTCCCAATCCTTGTTGCCAGCGGGGCAATACTGGCGACCATTGCCTTCTACTGCCGTCACCCCAGAGATTCTGGAAGCCAAGGCAGCCGAAGTCAAAAAGGAAGCTCCAACGCAAGTTAGATCTTGGACGTAGATCTTCATGCCGTAGTGCTTGGCCGCAGCCGAGAACAGCAACGAATCGCTAATCCCCTTGCAGGCCTTAATGGCGATGCCGGAATAGCCTTGTTGTTTCGCAAACACGAGCGAATCCAAGTCCGTCAAAGATTCATCGATGACGACCGGTTTGAGTCTGCTGACGCGGTGCATCGTGACTTCTTTGCGAGCTCGCAGGTCGCGTTGCATTGGCTGTTCAATATAGTGCAGCTTTTGCGTTGAGTCCTTCGACAACCGGTCCAATCGCTCTAGGAAGTCGATAACATAGTCTTCGTTTTCGCAGGCTTCGTTAAAGTCGATGGAGTAGGACCAATTGCGAGTGGGAGCGCATCGCATCGCGATGCGATCGATTTCGAAGACACGACCGACGTCCGCGTCGAGATCCTGGCCAGTTATCTTGACCTTGAGGTGAGAAAGCTGTTGCTTGTTGATCCACTCCTCTAAAGTTTCAGGCAGCCCGTCTCCCACCTTGCGATTCAAATCGGCAGCGGAGAGCGGATCAAGCGATCCAACTAAGTGGTACAAATTCAATGTCGATGAAGCTTTTGGCAAGATCGCATCGCTGAAATGCTTACCAACGAAATCCTCCCCCAACCAAGGCGAGAGGTCGGACCCGATGATTTCTGGCGTTAGCAGATTGAAACTGTTTGTGTTGTGCAATCTACCAAATGCATCGTGCAATGCGATGTCGGTACTAGACATCGCCAACGCGACGGCCAAATCCGGGATCGGTTCAGTCAGCTTCATCGCTGTCGCCAGATCGACGGCCTGCTGCTTGGCGATGATCTTCAATTGGGTCGCCAAGGCAATGGGGTGCCCCGCAGGATCGAGGCTGGTGGCTGCCTGTGCGATCTTTTCCGCTAATCCAATCACGATTCGCAAGACTTGCTCGGGCGTCAGGGTTTTGCTCGGCCAAGCCCAAGCAGTTCCCATGGTCATCTCGCCCATGCCGAATGCGGTCTTCTTTTTGCTCTTGTCCTCAATCGTGACTGTGGTGCGGAAAACCGTCACATCCTTGACGACTCGTCCGCCAAATTTGAGTGGCGACCGGTAGATAAAGGGGAATTTTTCAAATTCGACTTCAGTGACGCTGATCTTGGTGTGCTTCGACATGATAACTGGGGTAAGGCAGACAATTCGAGAGAACAATAGGTTCGTGGGATAGCATACGGCCCAGGAATACCGCTTCGAAACCCCTAATGCGAGGAAATTCCGGGCTGGACGCAATTACGGCGAATTCGTACAAGTCAAAGTTGGGTACCTGTTTTGCCGTATCAGCCCAATCCACCAAACTTATGTCCAGTGCATCCGATCAGCGAATTCGGCACGTAGCTATCGTGCTCCAAAGCTTAGACGCAGCGACTTCTCGTGGTCTATTGAGCCAATTGCCCCCTGCGCAAAGCAAACTCGTCCGGCAGGCCATGGTCCAGATGGGAGCCGTAACACCCCAAGAACGGGCTGCTGCATTCCAGTCGATGCAGGGGCTTCTCAACGCCGCAGGCCTTCGCGCCACAGCGCAACGTCCTTCCGACAGGGAATCGCTTTCACCTGCCGCAGCCCTTTTGGCGTCACAAAATTCAGCCGAGAACGACCAGGTCGAGCTGAGCCGGGAGGCCATCCAGCAGCAGAATTCGCTGGAGGATCAGGATCAGAAAAATCCATTCGAGGAGGCGGGCAGCTGGAGACATATGCCCGCCGAAGCCTTGGCTGAAATCCTCCAGGGCGAGCGGCCCATCGTGATTGCTACCGTTTTCAACCAAGTTTCTGTCGAGCGGGCGACCGCAATTTCACAAGCGTTGCCCATGCAAGTCGCAGCGGCGACTCTGGCTGCCCTCCCAAATTTGCACCTCGCCGACCCCGAGTTTTTGCGAGAAATCCAGTTGGAGCTGGAACGCAAAATTGGATTGTATCAATCGCCAAAGAAGGCAAGCGCTGAAGGGATTAACAAACTGCAAGCCATTGTGGCCTGTTTGCCTGCCGGCCAGCAAGACAGCTGGACACGAGCTATCTCGCAATCGAACCCTGTATTGGGTGCCAAGTTAGGCTGGAACATGGTTGGTAAATCAGCGACGGAACTGAGCAACGCAACTCCGCCAACTCCTGTCGCAACAGATATTGCCTTCGTCGGTTCACCGCCGCCAACGGCTCCCCAAGCCATTTCATCAAAAGACCTAGTCGACGACATCTTCGATTCATCGATGGTGCTACCCTTCCGACCCATCGCAGCAGAAGGTTCCATTCGCAAACAACGAACTGCGCCCGAGCCTGCCGAACAGATTGATGAAACGCCAGCAATACCCGTGCTGCAGGATTTGCTGCAGTTCTCGGACAAGGACTTTGTGGCAGTGCTGCATGCATGCGAACCACAGACTGTCCTGCTGGCACTTAGTGGTGCATCCAAACCGTTTATCAAGCGAGTTGAAAAACTAATTCCGGCAAAGGATGTAAAACGACTTCGCGTACGACTTAGCACATTAAGTCCCATTCAATTGCGAGAGGTAGATGCGGCGCAAAAGGAACTCGCGAATACAGCATTGCGTATGTTGGAAAGCGGGGAGATCGGTGCGACCGCCAGTGTCTCCTTTACCGCTGCCGCCTAAAGCTACAACTTCAATTCCATTGTTCACCAGACACAATCAGCCATGGCCAGCGTAATCAAATCCAACGCGTTTTCTTTGGGGACCAACACGGCTCAGACCGAAGTGTTCAATTGGGAGGACGTTGCATCCAGGGCAAAACAGTACATCGACACGGTGCGCGAGCAAGCACAACAGCTCCTGCGCGAAAGTCAAGTCGAATGCACTCGCCTTCAAGCTTTGGCGAAAGAAGAGGGCACGCGACTTGGCGAAAACCACGTTGAACGTTTGGCGATGCAAATGGCGGGTCAAATCGCCGAGAAGCGAGTCCAGGAAGCAGCAAGCAGCGTCAAAGTTCTTTGCGAAGACCTCGAAACAGCAACGCAACAATGGTTGCGACAATGGCAACACGAAACCATCACCCTAGCCATCGGCATCTCCGAAAAAATCTTGTCGCGGCAAATCGAGTCTGATCCAAGCATTCTGATTTCATGGATCGAAGACTCGGTGAGGCTCATCCAAGGGCAGCGTCAGATCTTGCTTCGAATCCACCCTGAAGACGCAGTCCGACTATCCACCGCTCTTTCCGAGTTGATCGAAGACATGCAACCTTCCATGGAAATCCAAGTCGTTGAGGACGTTGCGGTCGGAAAGTTCGGTGTGATTCTGCAAACTCCAGATACCACCATCGATCGATCGCTACAAACGCAACTCAAAAGGTTAGTGGAAGAGCTTCAGTAGATATGGTAGATCCCAACCGCATTCAAAGCTTGGTCAACTCCTTTCCCAGCATCCCGCGCAGCAAACACTGGAATCACTGCTTGCAACGCATTGTTCCCTACGGAATCAATGGTCGCGTCAGGAGCATTCGCGGGACGACTGTTGTTGTCGACGGTTTGCCAGTGCCGGTTGGCGCTCTCGTTCGCATCGTTCGTCGCAATCAAGAACCCGTGCAGGCCGAGGTGATCGGCTTTGACGCCGGCAGAACGATTCTTGCTCCGCTCGATAACTTTGACGGTGTCGGGCAAGGAGACACGGTCGAATTGTTTCAAACGTATCGATCGGTCAACGTCTGCCCTGAGCTGATCGGGCGTGTGCTGGATGCAACAGGGACACCGATGGATGATGGGCCTCCGCTGCCCTTTGGAATCAAGATGCCGTGCGATGCAGCGCCCGTACCTGCTCTCAATAGACCCCCCATCGACAAAATATTGCCGACACAGGTGCGAGCGATCGATTCGTTTTTGACCATCGGCTTTGGGCAGCGAGTCGGGATCTTTGCGGGATCTGGTGTTGGCAAGAGTACGCTCCTGGGCATGTTGGCTCGCGGCACGCAAACCGATTGTGTTGTCATTGCTCTCATCGGGGAACGAGGTCGAGAAGTGCGTGAGTTCTTAGATCGCGATTTAGGCGAGGAGGGACGCAAGAAGTGCGTGACCGTCGTTGCAACCAGCGATCAGCCTGCCCCGAAACGTATCTTGGCTGCCAAAACGGCCACCGCGATCGCCGAATCGCTTCGAGACCAAGGGAAGAATGTACTGCTGCTGATGGATTCGGTGACTCGATTTGCCATGGCTCAACGCGAGATTGGTTTGGCTGCCGGTGAAGTTCCTACTACGCGAGGCTATCCACCAAGCGTATTTGCCATGTTGCCCCAACTCGTTGAACGTACAGGTATCAACCAACGAGGAAGCATCACGGCACTCTACACCGTTTTGGTTGAAGGTGACGATGCCAACGAACCGATCAGCGACGCGTTGAGAGGCTTGCTGGACGGCCACATTCACTTGTCGCGAAGCATCGCTGCTCGAGGCCGCTATCCAGCCATCGATGTTTTGCCAAGCCTTAGTCGTCTGCAGTCGCAATTGATCTCGAGAGACATGAGACTCTCAGCCGAAGCAATACGCAGCATGATGGCTGTCTACAAAGAAAACGAGGACTTGATCAACATCGGAGCTTACCAAAAAGGTAGCAGTCCACAGATCGATCGAGCCATTCAATTGCGAGCTACGATCGAAGCGTTTCTCGCACAAGAGCAGCATGAGTTAATTCCTTGGTTGCGAAGCGTAGACGACTTGACCAAACTCGCGACCATCGCCAATGCTCCTGCCTCAACACCGGCCCAAGCATCCAGCAACAATGGTAATGCGTTTGCCAACGGCACCCAAGGTACGAGAGCGGCATAACGCACCATGGCAAAATTCCGTTTGGCCACTCTGCTCAAGCTCCGCGAGCGCGATCGCGATTTGGCCGCCAAAGCGGTCCAGGATGTTTACTTGGCTATTGGAAAACTCGATGCTGCTCAACAGGAAATCGACGAAACCAACCTCCAAATGAACGAAGCCCGAAAGCAGTCCAGTTCCGGATCCATCAATCTCAACCAAATTCTCGATGCACAACGTTATCAAATGGTCTTGGCGGCTCAGTCTGCACAAATTGCAGACCACAAGGGCAAGTTGAACCAAGAATTGGAACGCAGGCAATTCGCGTTGGTCCAATCTCAAAAAGCGGTCAAATCTTTAGAAAAACTTCGTGACCAACGCTCTCAAGCTGCCGATGTTCATGCATTGGCGATGCAACAGGAGCGGCTTGATGAATGGTCGAGTATACGCCACGCAATGACAGCAATCCGCGAAGTTGCAGATCGTTCAGCAAACTCAAACGGTGACCATGCACAATGAAAAAACTCGTCGGGCTTTTTTTGTGGTTCTGTGCGGCAACAGTTTTGGCTCAAGTGTGCATACTTGGAATGGCAGCTATCAAGGGGACGGTCAATCGTCAAACCATTGCCCAAGTTATTGGGCTGCTGAACGGTATCGATATCCAAGGCCAACGGCTTAAGCAAGCGATGGTCAGCGCTCGCAATACCCCCACACCTACGCTGGAGGAAATTCGGGATGCGAAGGTCAGTGCGGAACTTCAGCTAAGCAGCCGCGAACGTTCTCTGGATCGGCAGCAAAGTCAGCTTCTCGATCAACAGCGCGAGCTGCAAAAGAAAATTGCTGACTTCGATGAACGCCGACTGCAATTCGATTTGAAACTGGAGAAGATGCGTTCCGGCAGTCAAATGGACAATCTAAAGGAGATACAGAAGATCCTTGAGAACATGGATCCCTTGGAAGCGAAAAAACAATTGACTTTGATGTTGGAAAAGAAGGAGGTGTCGGATGTTGTCTCGATCCTTCAAGGCTTTCCGCCCGATAAACAAAAGAAAGTGCTGGCCGAATTTACCGAAGAGAAAGACGTGAGTATGCTCTCTGAAGTATTGCAGCAAATCCGAAAGGCGGAAATCGTCAGCGAAGTAGACAACGCGTTGAAAACGAAAAAGCCCTAACCTTCATTCGGGGGTGTGAGGCATTGCTTCCATGGCAATTCGTTTCACCGTCTGCCGTAGGCGTACTTCTAATGTCGAGTACGCATTCGGCTAACTGATGAGCAAGGAATTGAACGGTATTGTGATTACTGGGCGGCCGCGGCCTCCAATTTTTTAAGGAACGATCTGATGGCAAACGACACTTCAATCAATCGCTCCTCCCTGTCGGATTCAGTCGTCCCGATAGCGCGCAAGAAACAAAACTCGGGCATCGACGTTAGCCAGCAATCGTTCTTTGAAGAGCTTCTGACCCTTGGGCAATTCACGTCCAGCCTTCCAGATGTCACGGCACTCCCTGACAAGTCTGCATTCGATGACGGCAGTTTCCCGGGGGACGTGAGTGGAAAAGTCGACAACGATTCAAACGAAGAGCCTACCCAGCCTGATGAGGCTGCAGATTCTTCCCAGGTTCAAGCTGCTCTCGCTGCACAAGCCATTGCTCCGCAAATTCAGCAAGCAACTCCTAAAATCGAGAAAGAAAGTACAAGTGCAGATACGGGCGACACATTAGCGACAAACGCTCTTCGCAAAAAGAATGGTGACGGGCAGGTGGACCCAAGGGAATCTGCGACCGGCTCTGGAAATGGGGACGCTGTTGCCAAAGTAACGGACAAGGATTTGGCCGCGCCTGTCGATGCGACTAACTCGGCTTTGACTACGGCCGATTCTGCTACCTCCGAATCGGTTTCGCAGTTGAATGAAGGCGACGCCAAAGGCTTGGAAGACAAAAAGAATCCTACGCAATCCGTTCAGAAAGGCAGAGCAACTGCAGATTCTTCCGATGGAAAAGGGGATCAAGCCAAAAGTGAAAGCGATGGGCTTCAGGAAGCATCAAAACAAACCGATTCAAAATCGAAGCGAGGTGTTGCACTGAAGGAGTTTGACTCCGTGGGGCAATCGGCTCAGGAACAGAGCAATTTGGATGTAACCGAAGGGATTGCGGATCAACCTCGCAACAAACGCGCTGAACGACTAGCAGAGCGTGCTTCCGACGGCGGTACCGGCACCGATGAACACGAAACAGCCGTTGATCCGACGTTGGACTTGCTGCCCGCGATTGCCCAGGCACCGATCGATTCCGAATTCTCGACAAACGCGTCCATCGATTCGAGTCTCCAAACATCGATAACTGCGTTACCCGCAGCGACGCCCGTGATCGCACAACCCATTACGCTCAACAGCCCTGGGGCATCCTCGGTCTCGAATGCGAAGTCGGGAGTCGAGAGTATCGTTGGCGTGAATGCGTCCGGAACTGCGAGTGGTTCACAAACCGGCCTTTCGAACACCACGGTTTCCGGTAGTGTCACTAATCCCGGGCGTGCCGATCAAGGTCGTAGCGAAGCAGCGCGAAGCAACTCAGGAACACAGATCTCCGCCTACCAAGAAGGCAAATTGGTGCAACGCGTGCTGCGGGGCATCGAGCAATTGGCCAACGGCGGCGGGCAAGTGCGATTGCGATTGCACCCGCCGGAGCTTGGCTCCCTGCAAATGTCGCTCCGTATGGAAGGAGGCCAGGTATTTGCAAAGCTCGAGGTCGAAAACACCACCGCTCGCGATGCTCTCTTGAACAATGTCCAGACGCTTAGAGACCGTATGGCTGATCAAGGGATGAAGGTTGCTGCCTTTGAAGTTGAAGTAAGCACGGATTCGGCAGGT
>CANHVO010000117.1 GCA_947463915.1 Planctomycetaceae bacterium | reverse complement strand
TTGCTCTCAACTCCAACTCTGCGAAGCAATTGTTCAGCTAAGTACATCCAAATGTGCTTTTCGCATTGATTGGCCGAACCTGCCCTGGTAGAGGAAGTTGTAAAACTTCCTTAGATTTAAGGCACTTAAGGAACTCTTACGAGATTCCACTACTTGATGAATCAACGCCATTCGGCGTTAACCCAAGTTCTCGACGAATGTCGAGCAATTAGAGAACCGGGGCTAGCTACTTAGCGCCCAACGGCTATTGGGCACGGCGGCTATTGGGCACGGCGGCTATTGGTCACGGCCGACAAAAGTCGGATTTCGTTTTCATGAGCCTGAGGCGCTAGCCGTTTTTTGCAGGTCAAAATAACTCGGCCAGCGCCTCAGGCTCACTTTTGTCGGCTGTGTCCTATTGGTTTGTTTCACCCGACGACTCATGTCGATATGCTTAGCTCGCGGTTCGTGCTAAAGCGGTCCATCGTTTTCGGCCTGCGACAAATGTGCTCAAAACAATTCCATACAAACTCGTTCCATTTAAAGGCGTGTTGTAGGATTTGCTTTGCAAAGCCGTAGCGTCAACTTGCCATTGCCTATCCGGTTCAATAATAGTGAAGTCGGCGGGCTGTCCGATTGTTAGGCTGCCACCCGGCTGCCCCAGTAGCTTTGCGGGATTGAGGCTCATTTTTTCGAACGCTTGGCACCACGTCAAAATACCAGGACGAATGAGATGGGTGATCACTTGAGATAAAGCTGTTTCCAAGGCGATCATTCCAAATGGGGCTGCATCAATCTCCAGCATCTTCTTTTCCAACGAACATGGTCGATGACCACTGCTAATGATATCGATCGTTCCATCGCGGAGTCCTTCCAAGCATGCCTCGAGATGGTCCGGTGATCGCAATGGCGGATTCACTTTGCAGTTTGCGTCAAATGTCCGCATCAGCGTATCGCACATGTGCGCGTTGGCAATAAAAATACCGGAAGTGAATGGAATTCCACGGGCCTTGGCGCGTCGACACAACTCGACGCTACCCGAAGTGCTTATGCTAGTTAGGTGCAATCGTCCTCCGGTGGCTTCCACGAGCCGAAGATCTCGTGAGGTAGCCAAGTCCTCAGCTTCTGCCGGGATCGGTGACAGGCCGAGTTTGAGTTGCTCCAAACCTTCGTGCATTACTCCGCCGCGGGATAGAGAGGCTATTTCAGGATGATCAAAGACGACTCGATCAAACATCCCGCAATACTCTAGCGCTCGGCGGAGAAGTGCCGTGTTTTCGATGGGGCGTGGACCATCGCTCAAGGCTACCGCGCCCGCCTCGACCAGTGAACCGATTTCCGCGAGGGATTCTCCACTTTGATTTTTGCTAACGCACCCCAACGCATAGACGCGGCAGTTGTCCGCTCGAACCCCTTTCTGACGAATGAACTCGACGCTGGCAGCGGTATCGATGGGTGGTTCTGAGTTTGAGGAGAGAGCAATCGCCGTATAACCGCCAGCCAAAGCCGCGGTTGTTCCAGTTACGATGGTTTCGTCTTCCTCACGACCCGGCTCTCCAAACTCGGTTGCTAAATCAATAAGTCCCGGTCCCAATATGCAACCGGATGCATCCATCCTTTGAACCTGATCGGGGAGATCGCCATCCGACAAATCGATTCCAGCGAAACGTCCGTCCACGATGAGCAGTCGTCCTAGTCGATCCATGCCAGTGCTCGGGTCTACGAGCCGTGCGTTTTCGATGAGCCAAGAGGATTCAGGTTGCATGGAGTCTTGGGAGAATTGGTGTTTGGAAAAGGGTGGTCAACGCGAGCCTACAGACTTGGTTGGTTACGTTCTGCCATTGAGAAGCAACCAGAGCGTGGCCATGCGGATAGCGATGCCATTGGTAACTTGTTCGAGAATCACGGAATGAGGGCCATCAGCGACCTCGGGAGTTAACTCGACCCCACGATTGATTGGTCCTGGGGCCATAATGAGGATCTCCGGCTTACTGCGACGAATTCGTTCTTGATTCATGGCATAGAGCAATGTGTACTCATGCACCGACGGAAAGGGCCGGATCGCTTGTCGCTCGAACTGGATCCTCAGAAGATTCAACACATCGCAACGGGGTAGAATCTTGTCTAAGCTGTAAGAGACCTCGACGCCGAGTTTCTCCCAGTTCTTGGAAACCAACGTGGCTGGACCACAAACGATAACTTTTGCTCCCAGTTTTAGAAGTCCCCAAATATTAGAGCGAGCTGTCCTGGAGTGCGCAATGTCGCCAACCAGCGCGATGGTCAATCCGGACAAAGAGCCGAGGTGTTGACGAATGGTCAAGATATCCAGCAGGCCCTGCGTCGGATGCTCGTGCGGGCCATCGCCAGCATTGATTACACTGCAAGCCAGGTGATTCGAAAGCATGTGCGGTGTACCAGGCGAACTATGCCGGACGACTACCGCATCGACTAGCATAGCCTCGATGGTCTTTGCGGTGTCGATAAATGTTTCACCTTTGGCGACGCTTGAGCCGCTAGACGAAAATTCAACTGTGTCTGCGCCGAGTCTTTTGGCGGCGAGCGAAAAACTATTTTTGGTTCGAGTGCTATTTTCGAAGAACAGATTGGCAACCGTCCTTCCTTTGAGCAAATCCAGTTTGGTTCGCCCATTTGAAGTTGCCTTGTGGAGAAATTCCGCAAAATCCAAGATCAGTGTGATCTCACTCGCCGTGAGATGTTCAAGCCCCAGCAAATGCTTGTGATTCCACGAATCGGGGATCCGTGGAGCATTGATGAGTGAGTGAGGGGTGGTTGCGACTAAGGCCGACTCGTTGGACATAAACCTTCTCTCAGTGCTTGCATTGGGATGAGCGACTGATTCTAAAGTTCATTGCCCAGATAGGGAAGGAGCTAACTTGTTACTTGCTACTGTCCGAAACT
The DNA here is from genome assembly GCA_947463915.1 of Planctomycetaceae bacterium. GTDB lineage: Bacteria > Planctomycetota > Planctomycetia > Pirellulales > Pirellulaceae > JBKCUI01. The sequence continues at coordinate 15,746 of CANHVO010000117.1, read as the reverse complement.
ATCGTCGTCCTTTTCAATGACAACTTCCTTCTTTTCCCCAAGGATTTCGTCGCATTCAGCGCGAACATCCACAATCGACTTTTTCACCGCCAAGTTGAGTGAACCAAGGTCGTTGATTTTGTCGTCGTTGAGATCCTTTTGGAATTGGTCGATCTTTTCAATCAACTTGGTAACCTTCTCTTTTTCTGGTGCTGGGAGGAAAGCCAAGAGAGCTTTGTCTGCCTTTGCCTTTTCTTTGTCTTTTTCGTCTGTTGTGGGGCGCTTTTGAAAAGCGGCATTGAGAGCTAGGCCGTTGAGAGCCAGGTGAATTTTTTCAAAACGTTGGTGCGCGATTCGTCTCGCGTTCTTAACTTCCTTAGGCTGTTCTTCCTTTCTGGGCCTTGCCCCACCACCTGCGCCTCCTCCGCCACTACCTTTCCCGCCGCCTTCGCCGACGTCCCCAGCCTCTCCGCCGCTTGAACTGGATGACGATGCCCCACCTTTCTTCGGGCCTCCCCCTCCACCGGAACCAGGCATCCCCATACTGCTACCCATTCCTCCCATCCCCATGTCGCCGCCAACACTTGATGCACCGGAATTGGCGATACGCTTCTTCCAATCCTTGGTCGATTTTTTGATGAACTTGGCAATGGCTTTTTCGAGAACGACGGCGTCCTCTGCTGAAATGGTTGCGTGCTTGATTGTGCCGAAACTAGCCAATGCAGATTCGACAAGCCATTCCGATTTTTGTTCGTCGATGATCTTGATCAAGGCAGGTGTGAGGGCTGCGATCGCAAGTTTCGAGGGCCCTTTTTCCTTGTCCTTGTCTGTTTCCAATTTCGCAATTTCGGTTAGGCAATCGATTGTCTGAGACGTCAGGTAGTAGTGCGCCTCGGAGTCTCGCGAGAGAGGGGCTGGACTCGTCAGAGTGGACTGCAAACTTTGAACGAATCGGCCTCGAACTTGTTCGCTTACTAAAGGACTCTTGACGTGCTTTAACAAGCTACTCAGGCCGGAACTGAGGACTCCATCGTTTTCTTTCTGATCAATGAATTCAAGAATGGTTTTTTGGACCATCGCTTCGGGACTCATCCGTCCAATCAAGACAGCTGCATTAATACGTGCTGTAGGCGAGTAGGTCTTTCCGTCCGCGCCCTTTAGCGCTAGGTCTCGCATTTCTTTGATAAAGTATGTGTTGTACTTGGGGGAGAGTTCTTTATTTTTCTCCATTGATTCCATGTCGGACTGAATATCCTTGCGAGCAAGATTGACTAGCTCTGGCGAGTCCTGCGTCAAAGCTGGAATCAGGAAATCGCGGTAGTATTCCTCAATCGGGGCAAAGTCTGGTTTTTCCGCTTTGTTACTTAACGCCTTTTTCTTTTCCTTTTCCTTTTCATCTTTGGCTTTGTCCTTGAGTTTGACTTCTCGCTGCTTGAAAGCTGGCGGTGCCGCCTGCGCGTACACCTTTGCATCCAAGAAATCCGGACCGGCCATCAAAGCCATGGCACCAAAAAAAGACGATTGAACGACCAAACTAATGTGTGTTCGTCGGCGCATGAGGCCACCTCATCGGTAGTGAAAAGAGGAGCAAGTTTTCCGGAAAAGCAGTTGCGGGCATTCCCACTCCATTAAGGTACGGTAACTGCCCCCCCAATGTCAACTTTTCCCCACGGGAATCGCCCCAGTTCGTCGGATATTTGTGACCAAACAATCCGGAAATACGGTAAACCCGGGTTAGCGGCCTTCTCTCAAGCGTTCACCCAGGAAATTGTCCAATTCCGGGATTGCGAAAATCTTGTTTACCGCGGTGTCGATGTCGTACTCAATCCGTCGGAATTCGATCCGCGGATATTCGAGAATAACAAAACAGCTTCGCCAGTCACCGTCTCGGGGTTGGCCGACGCTACCGACGTTAATCATGGCTTTGTCTTCGGGCAAAGTCATCTGATAGCCAAACTCATCGGGCCGCATAAACTGCATGTTGGTTGTGAAGACGCCCGGCGCGTGTGTGTGCCCCTGAAACGTATAGCCTTGAACCATGGAGAAGAGTTTTTCCATTTTCCGCCGATTGAATACATCCTCCGGAAAGACGTACTCGTTTAGAGGGTTCCGAACAGAGCCATGCACGAACAAAATATTCTCTTCTGCAATCATTCGAGGCAGCCTAGCTAGATATTCGAGGCGTCGCTGTGCAGCTTCGGGATGTGTATTGCACTCCAATTGCCTACGAGTCCAAAAAATCGCTTGTTCGGCCGCGGCGCTAAACCCCTCGGGGTCGATCAGCGCTCCATAGTCATGGTTTCCCAAGACACACTGTTCAAACGTCGAGACGATATCGAGACATTCGCACGGATTCGCACCATAGCCCACAACGTCACCAAGGCAGATGATCCGATCGCAATTTTGGGACTTAATATCCTTAAGCACAGCCTGCAGTGCTTCCAAATTGCCGTGAATATCGCTAACGATTGCAGTGCGCACGAATTGGGTTTTCTTGTGTTCTAAAATGGAATCCGTAAACAATCCGGCTTAACGCCCCGTACGCAAACGATCACCCAACATGTTGTCTAGTTCTGGCACACCGTAAATCTTTTGGCAAGTCGTCTCGAAGTCGTACGGGACCCGACGAAAAAAAATCTTGCGTGCTTCATGGTCAATGATAACGTAACAAGCGCGGTTGTCTTCGTCCCGAGGCTGACCGACGCTGCCCACATTGACCATCAACTTCTCTTTGCCTAGCGAAAAAACACCATCGCACTGAGAAGGCTTAATGAACTCAAGATCGGGGGTGAATACACCGGGCATGTGGGTATGTCCCTGAAAACAATACTGCGTGACCCGCGTAAAGATGTTCTCCATTTTGTTCTTGTCATAAATCGTCTCAGGAAAGACGTACTCGTTGGTGGGGTCCCTTGGTGAACCGTGAACGAACATGAATTTATCCTGGTGCTGCAGTTTAGGCAGTTCACTCAAGTAATCCCAACGCTTGTTGACGACACTCAATATGCCCGCATCCAAACGATCTCGAGTCCAATAGATAGCCCTTAATGCCACGGGATTGAACCCCTCAGGATCGAAAAGCGCCGCCTGATCGTGGTTTCCCATGATCGTTAACGACGATTTACGCATCACTAAATCCAAGCACTCGCAGGGGTTAGGACCATAACCGACGACATCCCCCAAACATACTATATTGTCTATGGATTGGCTGGCGATATCCGTCAGCACTGCTTGCAGCGCCTCGAAATTACCATGAATATCGCTAATCAGTGCTTGCCTCACTACGGGCTCCTCGACTGGACGACTTGCGTTTCCGCCAAGGGCGGGTAGGACAAAATATCAGGGGAAAGGAAACAACCTTAATTCTAGTCCGAGTATCAGAACAAGGGCAGCCCAGATGGTCGCGACTCGAACTAATTTGCAACTTCCTCCCCATCCAATCGACGGAATCCCGATTTCTCCACCTAAGATATCCTGTTTGATCCCAAGTTTAAGACGTTATCAGAAACGCTAAAAAAACGGGATGGGATCAAGAAAACCAACTCAATCGAACTGACGGAACGAAAATGTCGGAAAAAAAAGTGGCCTGGATCACAGGCAGTGGTTCGCCGCGCGTCGGACAAGTTGTCGCAAAACACTTTGCTTCTCAAGGTTACCAAATCGCACTGCACGCAAACACATCCGCGGAAAATGCCGCCAAGTGCGCTGCCGAGCTAAATCGAACGGGTACTGAAACGATTGTCGTACAAGGTGCCGTTGAAGAGCCCGACTTTGCGAAAAGTGCGGTGCAACGAATTGTTCAACAGTTCGGTCGGCTGGATGTCCTCGTCAACTCGGCCGCCATCTGGGATTGGCGCTCGCTCGAGGACACCACAGCTTCGGATATCCAACGCCAGTTTCAAGTGAATACGCTGGGGACTTTCCTCTGCAGCCAAGCAGCTGGATTGCAAATGACCAAGCAGCCAAACGGGGGTTCCATTGTGCTCATCGGAGACTGGGCGGTTCTTCGCCCCTATCCGGATTTCTCCGCCTACTTTGCGGGAAAAGGCGCGATCGAAACCATGACCCGCTCCCTGGCTGTCGAATTGGCGACAAGAAATCCAGCCGTCCGCGTCAACGCAATCCTTCCGGGCCCCGTCTTGTTGGATGAGTCCATTTCGCTAATAAAAGCGCACGCGATTCAAGAGCAATGTTTACTCAAACGGCTGGGCAAGCCGGAAGATGTTGCCCACGCAGCTTACTTTCTCGCAACCCAAGAATTTATTACCGGCGCCTGCTTGCCCGTCGATGGCGGTCGAAGCATCTATGCTGGAGATTCCAAAGACGCGATCGCACATCCAACGTTTCGTGGAATCGCAAACTAGCACGACGCGCAAGCTAGTGAACCTACAACTAGCACGACGCACAAGCCGATGGGCGCTAGCCATTACCCATATCTTTTTGACTAAGCTCCCACCGTCCCTTGTAGCCTTCTACTCCGCAACATTCCGAACCACTTAAATGCGAAATTGCTGCGTTGTGGAATGGGGCGAAGATTGCATTCTGGCCGCCGAAAGTTAACGTAAACTGAGTTAAGTATCCCAGAACGCCGTAATGTTTAAGATTGGCGATGGGGGCTCCGATACAATGAGGATGCGACTGTTTTTTAAAAAAACTGAAGGACTCGTGAATGTACAGTATTTTCGATCTGTTTAAAGTCGGAGTCGGCCCGTCCAGTTCCCACACGGTCGGACCTATGATCGCCGCGTTTCGATTCGGCAAAGATTGCATCGATAGGTTTTCTCAAAGGAACGGCGATGCCAAACCCATTTCTCGCGTTCAAGTCGAGCTGTATGGCTCTCTGGCTTTGACCGGAATTGGACATGCCACAGATACCGCGATTTTGGTTGGGCTTTCCGGCTGCTTGCCGGACCGTACTGAACCTGAAGTCATACAATCGACGGCGCTCGAGGTAAGAACGCTGAAGCGGCTGCTGCTGAACAACCGCCTCTCGATTCCGTTCGATGAAAAAAGCGACCTGCTCTGGCTTCGCAAAGATACACTGCCACAACATCCGAATGCAATTCAATTCAAAGCGTTTTCGAGCGAGAACGAATGCCTTTTCGAAGACCAGTATTTCTCCACCGGCGGTGGGTTCGTTTATTCCCGATCTGAGTTTGCAGAGCAATTCCAAAAAGCCTCTGCACCCACGGATCGGCTCGATGATCATGATGGAACCATCCCGGTTCCCTACCCGTTTCGAAGCTCAAAAGAACTCTTGCAAATGTGCAAGAGCAACAAACTGTCGATCGAGTCGCTGATACAACAGAATGAGCTCGTGAAACGCTCCGAGACCGAGATCGGTGCTCAATTGGATCGGCTCTGGGCTGTTATGAGCAAGTGCATCGATAGTGGTTGTTTGGCCAACGGAATCTTGCCCGGCTCCCTGCGTGTCCCTCGACGTGCGCCTCACATCTTTGCCAAGCTGTCGTTGCAGCTAGCACAATCCGAATCCGAACCAAGGCAAAGAACTTCGCCGAGTGATTTTCTTTCTGCCCCTAAGCCAATTGTCGTTATCGCAAGCGACCCGTTGCAACAGTTGGACTGGGTCAGTCTGTTCGCGTTGGCGGTCAACGAAGAGAACGCTGCCGGGGGGAGAGTTGTTACCGCCCCAACCAATGGCGCTGCTGGGATCATCCCTGCGGTGTTGGCATACTACGTTCATTTTTATCCAAACGCAGATCGCGCTGGTGTCCATCGTTTCCTGAAAACTGCAGGTGCTATTGGCCTTCTTTACAAACGGAATGCTTCGCTATCCGCTGCTGAAATGGGGTGCCAAGGTGAAGTTGGTGTCGCTTGCAGCATGGCCGCGGGCGGACTTGCCGCATGCATGGGTGGAACCGTCGAGCAAATCGAGAACGCCGCAGAAATAGGTATGGAACATAACCTCGGCCTAACCTGCGATCCGATCGCCGGACTTGTGCAAGTTCCTTGCATTGAGAGAAATACGATGGGGGCCACCAAAGCCATCAACGCGGCTCGACTGGCCGTGCTCTACGGCGACGGTAAACACTTCGTTTCGCTTGATCGCGTCATCGAAACGATGCGACAAACCGGTGTTGATATGCAAGTGAAGTACAAGGAAACATCATTAGGTGGCCTGGCGGTCAATGTCGTTGACTGCTGATTTTTCGTTGTAATCATTCGAGCCTATTAAAGCCTTTATAAAGACTTGTACGCAAAGCCCGGAGGGCGATACAACTATGCCGGTGGATTGAGCCACCGGTTCACTGAAAATCCAATGAAAAGCCCGGAGGGCGACACATCCAAACACTATGAAATGTGTCGCCCTCCGGGCTTAATAGGTATCTCTACATTAGACCGGTGGCTCACGCCACCGGCAGGCATATGCCGCCCTCCGGGCTTTGCGGCGATCCTCATTCAAGGCTCCGTTACGCGCTACCCATCAATTCCGGTATCGGTTTACCATGGTCTACTATCGGTGTCGGCCGACCGTTAAAGTCTTTGATGAGTGTATTGGCGGCATCAATACCGAGATGATGATAAATCGTCGCTAAAAAATCGCCAGCAGAACAGGTTCTCTCGATCGTATCCTCGCCACGTTTATCGGTTGCACCGATGACGCGCCCCGTTTGAATGCCGCCTCCGGCCCAAATGTTGGAGAACGCGCGCGGCCAGTGATCGCGGCCAGGTTGCATTGTGCCAGCCGGTGCGCTTGCATTCCCCTCACCGGTGCTCGGCGAATATTCTATCTTGGGCGTTCGTCCGAACTCGCCTGTTACCACCACAAGCACTCGTTTGTCGAGACCGCGCTCATAAATGTCCTCAATCAAGGCCGTGACAGCTTGATCATACGCCCGTGCTCGAAACCGCATGGCGTCGAAGACGTGATGGTTCACAGCATGGTCATCCCAGTTGCCTACCCGTCCGCAAAGCGGACCGCTCAGACTTGTCGTAAGCACCTCTACGCCGGCTTCGACCAGTCGACGTGCCATCAACAATTGCTGGCCCCAAGCGTTCCGTCCATAACGATCTCGAGTTGCATCTGTCTCCCGCGTCAAATCGAACGCTTCACGCGTCTTGGGATTGGTCAGCAGCGTCATAGCTTGCGATTCAAACTGGTCGAGAGCACCGAGCTCCCCTTGTCGATCGAAGGCTCGTTCAAGCGTATCCAACCTCTGTCGCAAAGTGGAACGTCGATCGAGACGCCGAACTTCGTTTTGGTCCGACAAGCCAATGTTTGGGACCGAGAACGTTGGGGAATTCGGATCGCCGTGGACGGTAAACGGCGAATAGGAATCTCCCAAGTAGGCAGGCCCGTTGTACTCAAGCGGCGGATTGATACCTGCATAGAGAGGCAACGGGTTCGTTCGCTGTGCACCTTGTGATCGAAGATAGTTGGTGACCGTCATCCAATCGGGGTACTTGGGCTTCGGCTTGTCGCGCGTATCCGGATCACCGGACAACATTTGCATCGATCCGGCCGGGTGGCCTCCCGCAGTTTGACGCATCGATCTCAACACGGTCAGCTTGTCGGCAATGCGAGCTTGCATCGGCAACAACTCAGTGAAGTTCAGCCCGGGAACTTTCGTCGCAATCGTCGAAAACGGACCTCGGTACTCGCTGCTAACATCCGGTTTCGGATCATAAGTATCTAGATGCGAGCACCCGCCTGGTTTCCAAACCATGATGACCGCGGTCTTTTCTCGACTCGGTTTTGCGTTAGTGCCTGGGTGCTGTGCGTTAGCCGATTGCAGCTTGAGAAGCGCCGGCAGGCTCAGGCTTGCAAAACCGGCCAAGCCCATGCGAATAAAGCCCCGTCGGTCCTGTGAGCCAAACAGGGTGGGTCCGGTACATGGAACGATGGACGAAGCGTGAAAGGGATCGCTCATTTTGCCTCCGCAGGTATTACGCTGATTGCTATCGGTTCGGAAAGAACTATTTCCACTGTGTCACTGGTCGGTGTCTTTTCTTTGTCGGCTATTCCGCTCCGGTATTTTGCAACCGCACTGCCATAGAACGCGATGAGATAGTCGCCCGGAGGCGTCTTAAGTGCAGCCAGGTCCAGTGTTGCCTCGGAACTATCCGATGCGAGAGAAACATCGAAACGTGGCACGTTTTCAAAACCAGCGCCGGATGTTTTAAGCTGCAGAACTGTGCCGGAAAACTCACATCTTCGAGTATGTTGCAACGGAATCGTCAACTTCTGGCCGGCAGTCGCAACCCAAACTTTCTTTTCCTTAGGCGCAATGGAAATCGGTGCAAACTCAGCCCCCGTCACCGAAATGGGCAACCCCTTCACTAGCCGAGGACTCGGTATCTCTCCCCAGGAGTCAACGATCGGCCAAGCCATGGCCGCCATCTGCACAGGCCGTTTCACCTCACCGCCAGCCACAACCGACTTTCCGTAGAAAGTCACGTCAGCCAAGCTTTTTGGTGCTTTTTCGTCGGCCGTAATCAGCATGATCCCGCGAGTCTTGCCAGCAGGTATCTTCAGTCCCTGGGCTGTTACGCCATCCGGCAAACCCTCCATCATCAATGCAATCTCACCGTCAAAGCCATCGCGACGCACAGCCACAATTTCCAACGCGACTGTCATTCCATTGCGAAGAGCCAACGGCTTCGAGAGCGCATTGCGATCGCCATTTCGTAGTTCCATATGAAGTCCCCAACCAGCTAATGCAAAGTCTGGAGCAGCTTTTCGAATGATCATGCGATAGCCATTGCGAGCGTCGTTGCGTGTGCCACCGAAGAGATCCGACAGTTGAATGCGGTGCAGCCCATCGGCTTTTATTTCAAGCTTACCAATGATGTCGAGCGAACCACCATCATACGGAGGTCCATCGTAAGCATAACCATTTGAGGATAGTTTTACGGGGCTAGCGATGTCACTAAACTCAGCCACATCGGTCAACTTTTCGACACCCGCATCGACGGCAACATGCTGAACGATTGCCGATGGATCGGTAGGCCGGCCAAGTCGCTCGGAGGCAACTTCGACCCACCATACATCGCCTTTGCTCGCCTGAAACTCGAAGCTGTCGACATCGGCGGCAGGGAAGAAACTACCTGCAATGTCGCATGGCAATGTGATCTTTTGCGCCATGGCATTCGAATTGTTTGGTTCAGCTTCTTGCGTCGCCGCATTGGGCTCTAGTCCTGATGGAGGCCAGGAAAATGAACTCACCGATTTGGTCGATGGAAAGGTTGGAATTGCCTCATCTGCTGGTAGCTCCAGCAAAGTCAAACGATAAAAATAAGCGGGGCCACCTTTGAAAGTGAGATCGTGAATTTTCAGAATGTGCTTGCCATCGTTCGTGGCGGTAAAGTCCAAAGTCCCACCCCGCCGCTCAACGACAAGATCGCGACCTTCCGCATCCGCGATGACGAGAACGGCATCCAGCTTGGAGTCAACGCCGCGCGAAGCACAGTGGACAATGTACCGATGTCCTTGCTTTGCATCGAACGAAAAATGGTCGATCGATTTATCGGTCATCACCGCATTGCAAATCGAGTTGCAGTTGATGGGCATAGCTTTGCCCAACGACGTTGTCGGTCCATTTTGAGAAACCTCGGGGAGCGAACCAACGGAGAAGGCACGGGACGAGGAGATTCCAAGCCGCGAAATCAATCTCGCTTCGTGGATTCCAATTGGGGTGTCCGCGGCAATAGTGACGACGTACTTGTTTGCCTCCGCTTTGCCGTTTGCATCCAGTTTCGGAACCGCTGAGAGTCCATGATGCGTAAAGAGTAACGCTTCAGGCCCATCGATGTTTTCACCGGTAATCGTGATTTCTACTTGCGATCCAACGGTTCCACCCATCGGCATGGTTGTTAGCAAACGCGGAAGTGGCAGGCAAACGGACTGAGCTAGTGAAGTGACGGAGAGAGTTGATGTTAAGACAATCGCAAGAACGAGCCGCATGGCCAAAAAGATTTTGCTCACCACATTAGCGATTAAACTATTTGGGAAGGCGAGGCTCCTGCCGAGCTTGATATGCAACGGTTCGGCGGGAGCCTCACCCTCCCTAGAAACAAGATCTTTGAACAGAGGCGACGAAAAAATATTTGTCCGTCCGCCCCTCACCCCCCGGCCCCTTCTCCCCGAAGCGGGGCGAGGGGGAGGATTTACTGATAGTGCACGCAGATAGTTCGACATGGTTGGGCTCAAATACTAGTGATTGAAGAGGAACTCTTTGGTATTGATCAAGGCCCAGATCAGGTCCTGGAGACTCTCTTGTTTGGCTTTTTGCGGATCGATTGCATTTCCCGCCGCATCAACACGCGGTTCAGCTAGAAACTCAATGCTAGCCTTCAGTTCTTCGGATCGCGGCTCACGCGAAAAAGCTACCAAGTATAGCTCTCGAACTTTCTCCTCTGCTGAGTTATCGGATTTTGACAATCGATCCGCCCTGCCGTTTCCTTTCGCAAGCTTCGATTTTACATCGTTTGCATTGATCAAATGCAGGCTTTGAGCGAGGCTCGATGATTGGATTCGTTCGCATTCGCAAACGCTTTCGTTCTCAGGTCGCCCAAAGACCTTCAAAAACGGTGAAGCATTGTTGTAGCTATTATCCGGCAAGGCGATCGCGCGAGTGCCGCTAGGCAGATTCGGAAACTCGGTCCGCGAGCCAGCCAAGTCATCGATCGCGTCGAGAAAAACTTCTGCCTGCATTCGACGCGGATAGTATCGCGAGTAGTTCTGCTGATCAGCGATGTTGTATTGGTTTGGCGAGGAACTAAGTTGATAAGCATTTGAACTGGTAATCACTCGGATGAGGCTTTTGAGATCAAAGCCGGATGCAACGAAGTGCTTTTCGAGCGCTGCTAGCAGTTCAGGATTCGAGGGTGGATTGGTGTCCCGAATGTCATCTTCTGGTTCCACAAGCCCGCGTCGTAGGAAATGTTTCCAGTAGCGATTCACAACCGCCTTTGCGAAGAAAGGGTTGCTGGGCGAGCTCATCCAGTCCGCCAGCTTGAGCCTTGGATCTTCGTCTGCAGCGATGGCGGGAATGGCGTCGCCGAGTGCCGCTGGTTTGAGAACACTTCCTGATTTGACATTGGTAGCGACGGCCATCCCACGCTTATGGAAGATCATGTCTTCACCGCGCGTCGCTGTTGGTTTGCGTCCGACTTGAGTGAAGAACGCAGAGAAGCTGTAGTAGTCGTCTTGGCTCCAACGTTCAAATGGATGATGGTGGCATTGGGCGCATTGCATCCTCACCCCAAGGAAAAGCTGTGCAACGTCCTCCACTTGTTGCTTCGGTTCCTTCACTCGCTTGTACCAAACCACGGGCGGATTGGCGATGACCGTTCCGGTTGCGGCAAGCAGTTCGCGAACCATCTGATCGTAAGGTTTGTTTGCGAGCAAGCTATCGCGAACCCATGCATGGAACGCAAAGTTCGAAGTGATATCGCTGGCATCGTCCCGCCGATTTTTAAGCATTGCCGTCCACTTGTTTGCGAAGAAGTCAGCGTACTCAGAACTACGAAGCAAACTATCAATGGCAACTTCGCGTTTATTGCTTTCTTGGCTTGCAAAGAATCGCGTTCGTTCGTCGTCGGTTGGCAAGCGACCCGCGATATCCAAAGAGACCCGGCGCAAAAACGTTGTGTCGTCGCATAGGGGCGAGGGAGGGACACCCAACTCTTTCAGATTGGCAAAGACGGCATCATCGACAAAGTTCTTGGACGGAGGGAGCGAATCGATGGCAGCGCCAAGAGGCACGGATGCGTTGAACACCGACACGTTACCTTGGTAACGGACCATCACAGCAACTTTGCCAGGGAGATCCAAGACCGTCACCAGCCCACTCGCAGTCACTTCGGCCATTGCGCTATCGTTGGTTTCGAACAAGGCCGTTTTGGTGATATCGCGTTGACTCTGATCGGAATACGTCGCGATGACTTTTAATTGCTGTTGAGTACCAGGCTTGAGAGTCGCTCGATTGGGTTGCACTTCAAGCGAAACCAGTTTTGGTGCAGAATCCAAATCATAGCGAGCTCCATTTCGAATCCAGTCGTGAAGCAGGGCGTATTCGGCAGATGACTCTTGCAAGCGTGCTCCGCCACCATGCGATACCTTGGCTGTTGCCTTGACCAGCAACAAGCTGCTCTCAGGAGCGGCCAGCGACACCCTTCGTCCTCGGCTGTCTTTGACCATATACTCATAATCTTCTTTGGGTTCAAAGCCGAGCAGCGAGAGACGGAAGCCGTTTTGACCGTTACCGGCTTTTGCATGGCATACCCCTGAGTTGCAACCAGATTTGGTCAAGAGAGGGATAACATCGTTGACAAAGCTCGTAGGCTTGCCCTGTTCGTCTGCACAAAGGACCGGTACGATTGCACACTGGAAAAGAGCGATAACGAAGATCGCAAACCTGAAAGTTTGTGACGTGGCTATTGGCCGACTATGCTCTGTTGGGTTGGACTCTGGTAAACTGGCCATGGTGTGCGGGTTTCAGGCCAAGAGGTTTGGTGGGAGTGATTGGGGGTCACAGTTGTGCGGCGGGAGTTCGATTGCTCGAGCCCTTATATAATAGTTGATCAGGCTGTCCTAAGTCAATCCTACGGGAAAATGAGTGCCGTTAGGCATACGGCCCGATCGGCTTGTGCCAAGGGACACTGTTTTTCTCCCCTCCCCCCCGGATTGGGATCGCTATAAAGCATTTTGTAGCGAAACTCGTCAATAGTTTCGGTGGCTTGTGCAATGCAGCTGAAAGTCTTGACGACTTTCGCTACAGAAAAGCCGGTTTTCAGCAGAGAAAAATGCTTCATAGCGTTGCGGGATCGAGGAGAGGGGGAGAAAAGCACATCCAATTCACGGGGTTCATTTCATTCAGGACAAAACAAGAAAAACCATGAACCCCGAAAACAACCCCGACCCTAAAGGGACAAAAAGGCCAGCTGAGTCAGTGGATCTCTCCAGCCTCAGCAATGACGCACTCTTAGAAAATCTTGCGAACTCGCCATGCGCAAACCGGCATGTACCAACGGATCAATCGCTTGAGGATTATTTGCTGTCGACGAAGCCGAAAGAGCAAAATAAGAAGCTTCCACATCGCAACATGCCAACTTAATGAAGTCTAATTACTGTTTGGGACTTCTTGACGATTCAGCCGAAAGTCTTGACGACTTTCGCTACCATCCAAATCATCCTTCGCTAAATCGGCTCGCCTCGATTCCCAAAGATTTCAGTTTGCTTCGTAACGTGACTCGCGATATCCCAAGGATTCCGGACGCCTTGAGTTGATTGCCGCCGGTATGTGCAAGTACTTGACTGAATAGTTGCCGCTCTGCTGTTGCGATCGCTTCCGCGTACAAATTCTCGCTACCTGCCGCTAAGCGTTCTGAGATGAAATTTTTTGAAAGGGTTTCTGCATCCTTGGCCAGGACACTCTGCGGCTCCTCAGCGGACAAGGTCGGTACAAATTCGGGCAGCAAGATATTGCCTCGCGCAGTCAGCAACGATTGCTTCATCACGCTTTCGAGCTCGCGCACATTGCCCGGCCAGTGGTAGGCCTCTAGCAGTTTCAATGTGTCGTCAGAGAGGGAACGAATATCTTTGCCAAACTCCTGGCTGTTCTTGCGCAGAAAGTACTCCGCTAAAATACGCAGGTCACCTTCGCGTTCTCGAAGGGGCGGTAGGTGAATGGACACAACACTGAGCCGATAGAAGAGGTCCAAACGAAACAGCCCCTCCGAGACCAGTTTCTTGAGATCATGGTTTGTAGCGGCGATGATTCGAACGTTCACTTTGATCGGCGTGTTTCCTCCGACACGTTCGAAGGTTTGATCTTGGAGGACTCGCAAGAGCTTGGCCTGTGTCATCGGTGACATGTCACCAACTTCATCGAGGAACAAGGTCCCGCCATCGGCTTGCTCGAGCTTTCCAATTCGCTGTCTTTGGGCGTCCGTAAACGCTCCTCGCTCGTGTCCGAACATTTCACTTTCCAGTAACGCGTCTGGAATCGCGGCGCAATTGATGGCTTGAAATGGCCCTTTGGATCGAGTGCTGTGGTGGTAGATCGCTTGCGCGACGACTTCTTTACCCGTCCCGCTCTCGCCCAAAAGCAAGACGGTTAGATTTTGGGATGCGACACGACCGATGGACTTGTACACTTCCTTCATCGCGCGGCAACGCCCAACGATAGCATCCTCAACGGTATCTTCCTCGTCTGCTAGTCGAGGTTGGATGCGAACCATTCGGCTTAGGCTAAACGCCTTGTCCAACAAGCCTCGCATTTCATCTAGTTCTAGCGGCTTGAACAAGTAATCGTATGCACCAAGTTTTGTGGCTTCGATGGCAGTCTCGACCGTTCCGTGCCCAGTGATGAAAATAAACGGCACCCGTGAGTCAATTTCCCGCAAGCGTTTGAAGCATTCCAAGCCTGATGTATCGGGTAAACTGAGATCGATTACGACTACTTCCGGTTTGCTTTCGCGGAAGATGCGCTCGCCTTCGAGGCCGGTTTTTGCCGTCAGTACGAGAGTCGTTTCGTCTGCAAACGCTCTTTCAAATGCGCGAAGGATGGATAGCTCGTCATCGATCACTAATAGGCTTTGCATGCTCACTCTGGATTGTCGTTTTGTGTGACTTTGGATGTATCAGGCAATGTGACCGGCAACGTCAGCAGGAACTCCGCCCCGCCGTCAGGCGCGTTTGTGCCAGTGAGGGTACCATGATGTGCTTCCGCGATCCGACGACAGATACCGAGCCCTAAGCCTACTCCATCGGGTTTCGTCGTCGCGAAGGGAGTAAAGAGTTGGGGCAGCATGCTGCTTTCAATTCCTGGTCCAGTATCGCGTACAGCAATTCTAATGGTCGAGTCCTTCGGAAGCACCGCTATTTCCAGCTTACCGCCATCGGGCATCACGTCGAGTGCATTTAGCGATAAGTTCAGGAGCAACTGTTGAATCTGTGCCGAGTCTCCGAGCAGATTCAACGAATCTTCCGCAACGTTTATGGACAGTTGGACATTTTGTGCTTGGCAACGGCCGGTGATCAATTGCGAAGTACGGCGCAGAACCGATTGGATTGTAAAGGCCGCGAATTCGCTCTTCTCGGGTCTTGCGTAGTCTAGCAAGCTGTTAACAGAACGCTCCATTCGTCGAATTTCTTGCTCGACCAATTCCAAGTCATCTGTTGGCAGGCCTGTTTTAGCAAAGGAAGCAAGATTGACTTGGATGAGCATTTTGATCGAAGTGAGCGGATTGCGAATTTCGTGCGCAACGCCAGTCGCGAGCTGAGCCAACGTGACCATTTGTTGTGTGCGAAGGGCTTCTGTCTCGCGTACGCGTTCCAGTCGCTCTTGTTCTGCGCGTTCGGACCAAGTGAGGTCGCGAAGGATTGCGATACGGACATTTTGCGATTCGGATGGATACTCGCTCACTGAGATTTGAACAGGAAAGCATTCGCGATTCGAACGCACCGCCGACAATCGAAATCCCAATGGAAAGCTCTCGAAGGTAACAGGCAAGTGAGGAATAATCGATTGAATGGGTTTGCCGATCAACTCTTCTGCTGAACCTTGAAATAGCTCCAGGGTAGAGCGGTTGCAGGAGAGGATCGTACCCAAGCGATCGAAGGTTAGAATGCTCTCGCTTGCATTGGCAACAATGGTTTCGCTGCGCTGGTGCTCTTGAATTGCAATTTTGCGAAGCGGGCCAATAATTACCCACCACAAAACAGGGGCACACACCATCGTCAAAAGAAGAGCGTCCAGGATCGCACGTGCACCCTCGCCGATCACTGTTGGGGTAATGAA
>CANHVO010000116.1 GCA_947463915.1 Planctomycetaceae bacterium | reverse complement strand
TCTTGGATCGCTTCCTTCAAACCTGTCTGGTTATAGTCACTTGGTACGTTTCCGATTCGGGCGACGGCCTCCGTGATCTTTGCTGCATCACGCCTGACGGCAGCGATCAAGCCTAACTCAAGATCATCGCGCAAGCCATCGTCGATGCGACCTACCATCCCACAATCGAGGACACCGATCCCCGCTACCTCACCGAGGTCCGTTGCTATCCGTTCTTTCAACACCATCAGATTCCCTGGATGAGGATCGGCGTGATAGAACCCGTCACGAAAAATCATTTCGATAAACAGATTCGCGCCCCGTCTGGCAAGGTCATCGAGATCCAATCCTGAATCTTCAAGCTCAGACTTTTCAGAAAGGCTGATTCCTTCAAATCGCTCCATTGTGAGGACTCGACGCGAGCTTAACGTTGGATGAGGCTCTGCGAATCGAATTCCCGTCTCACCCGCGAATGTCTTACGAAATCGCTGCATATTGTGCATCTCGCGACGAAAATCCAACTCCTGCATCAGAGTCTTTTCGAATTCATGCATCGTTTGCACAGGACGGTATTGTTTAAGCCTGTCCGACTGCTGTTCTGCTATACCAGCCAATACGCCCATGATCTCTAAGTCATTGACAATGATCTCTTCGATTCCGGAATGCTGAACTTTGACAACAACGGATTGCCCCTCATGCGTTGTCGCTCGATGAACTTGCCCGATCGATGCCGAAGCGAACGCATTCGTTTCAAAGCTAGCGTACAATGTAGCGATCTTCCCACCTAGCTCGGACTCGATCAGAGCAACCGCAACCGCTGGATCGTCAGCTGGCGTGTCGGATCGAAGCTGAGCCAACTCATCAGCTAGCTGCTTGCCGACCAGGTCAGGCCGGGTACTTAAAACCTGTCCGAGCTTGATAAAAGTCGTCCCAAGTTCCGTCAACGCAACGCGAATTCGCTGTTCCTTGGTTAGCGTCTCAGTCGCTTTCACACGAAACATTCTATCGAGCCATGGCATCGGCATGTTGGATAGCCAATCGGCTAGTCCGTGTTTGGCAAGAACGGCAACGACATGACGAAATCGATCGGCATTGCGGATTAGTTGAGGAACACCCGATAAGTCCATGGTTATTCCTATTCATTGCCCAGACTGAGGTACATGATGCTCATGCGAAGGCCTTAAACGACGCGTCGAACTTTACCTTCGCGGATATATCATGACGACTACCAATGATGAACGCTTTTCTGTTTTTCGACAACATGGGCTATCCTTGCTTTCCAAACGAAAAAAGCCGATGCAGCTGGTAACCTGTCGGTCTACAACTGCATCGGCTCACTGTTCAACACGTCCCTCAATTTGCATTGAGCTACGCTTATTTTAGTTTTCCGAAATCGTCGAACGAAGTGAATGACTCCATTCGTCCTGCACTTACCTTAGCACTTCCTAATTCGAAGACAAGGGGAAATAACATGGCGGGCTAGTACATTAACCTCTGATCCCAAAGCACGTCGCCATGTGCTTTGTAGTAGATTAGCCGGTGGGCGATAGCCCCGGTTTTCTAAATGCTCGACATTCGTCGCAAACCGCACTAATTGTTACCCTCTCGCAATGACTTGCGTCGTTGTGCCAATTTGCCTTTCAAGTTTCCTTCCGATACAACTAGTAACTAACTCCGTTAATCACATTCGGACTTTTATCGCCCTGGCATCGAGACATTTGAAATGCGATCGTTTCTGCTTTGCTTTCTGCTTGTGGCTGGAGCGTTTACGCCGGTCAATGGACAGCAAACTAAGTCGATAACAAACTGCATCGGTATGAAGCTAGTTTTGATTCATGCTGGTTCGTTTACGATGGGCTCGCCTGGTACGGAGGCAGAAAGGAATGTGCGCGAGTTACAGCATGAGGTTACGCTAAGTCAGTCATTCTATCTCGGCATGTACGAAGTCACACGGGGGCAGTATGACCGTGTAATCGGAAGAAACAACAATCGCGTTTTGGCTAACACGATTCCAATGCAAAACGTCAGTTGGGAGGATGCGGTTCTTTTTTGTAAAAAACTATCTGAACTACCAGACGAGAAGGCTGCGGGCAGGATTTATCGATTACCAACCGAAGCAGAGTGGGAATATGCATGCCGAGCAACGAGCGGCGCTGCCTATGCCTTCGGTGACTCTTCTGAATTGCTAGCGGAATTCGCGTGGTACAAGGACAGTCCAATGTTCGGAGAGTTTCCAGTGGGCCTAAAGAAAGCGAACAGGTGGGGATTTTACGACATGCATGGAAATGTTCATGAGTGGTGCCATGATTGGCATGCGGACTATCCATCAGGCGAGGTTATTGATCCACGGGGTCCTAAGGTCGGCAGTGAACGCGTTTTTCGTGGTGGTAGCGCGAGCGACTCAGCGCCAAATTGCCGGTCTTCGTGTCGATACTGGATTTTGCCTTCCTTTCGTTCAACAGAAATCGGCTTCCGAGTTTCTTTGGATTTGCCTGTTTTGCAATCCGCGCCGGCTTTACTCCCGTAGAATCAAGTTGAATTGCCTTCCGTCCAACTCGCTAGCTTGTTGATTTAGTACTTTTCCAAATATGCTTCGTTTAACAGTCAGCCGCAGGCGTACTGTCAAAGCCGCTGAGTACGCCTTCGGCTGACTGTTAAACGACTAAAGCAACAAGTCCCTCGCCCGGGCGGAGGCCACAATTGACAGCTACGTTACGTAGCTGTCAATTGTGGTCCCGCTGGCATGAAGCCAGCGAAACATTTTCGCGATGGAAGAAACCTGCGAATAGGAGATCAAGGTCCAAGTACGCAGTATGGTTGAATACCAATCAGAACAGCATTTCGCGAGCGGCGAGCTCCGAATTACTTAGCACGACGCGCAAGCTAGTGAAATTCATGTTGGAATCACTAGCTTGCGCGTTTTGAAGTTGCACTTTTTGTATTCAGGGCCGAAGGCTCGTCACATCCTTTGCCGGTGCCTCTCGGCGCCGTGAAGCACCGGACTTGCTAATTCAAAGGATTTCGAGGCCCGAAGGACCGACACACTCCGATCATGTGTCGCCCCTTCGGGGCTCGTGTCTCAATTGGTCTTCGCACCGTGGCTTATCAGCCACCGCTAGGGATATGTCGGCCTTGAAGGCCCAATTTGTGCAACTTCAAAACTTGCGGGTCGTGCTAAGGATTTAGGATTCACTAGCTTGCGCGTCGTGCTATAGATTTAGTTAGTCAGCAGTTCTCTAGACTCACGATTGTTCTCCCATGGCTCAATAATCTCGATCCCTTCTGTGGCGGGCAATTCCCACTCGGCATTGCAGTTTTCGCACCGATCGCGCTCCACCCTTCGCCTGCGACCGCAGCGAGCGCATTCGACCAAGTGCACTTGCGGATAGATAGCTAACACGGCCAGCGCCGAACCGATCCCGCACACAAAGCCGATTAGACTCCAAATGATTTGTTGCCGCGTGGAAAGCCCACGAACGCGAGCCATAGCGTAGGTTGCGATGATGGCAAATATCGCCATCACCGCAATCATGGGGGCTGCCGACCACAGCGGCTCAACAATATATTCAGAACGTAGTATAAGGTTGGCGTTCAATACGTAAGCACATACCATCTCGAGTAAAACAAACACACATATACCGACCGAAGTTACCGAACCGATCGTAAGGCTATTGATGTACGAAGTCTGTTTAGCCGGCATTTCGCATGTGTATGAGATGGGCTTTTCGTCCAGCGATCGTTTGCGAGTTACGCGATACTTGTTTAATGACATCTCATCGACCCAAGTCCAAGTTGTCGGTCCAGTCTCGTTTGGCGGTCCTGGGAACCAAACGAAGCTGATAAGGGCTTCTAATCTATTCTCGAGATCAAATGTCTGATCCAGTACTAATTTGACTCCAGACGGATTCGAATCTGAACCTTCTAAATGATAAATCGTTACTGTCCTTCCAACAACGATTAAGAGCTTCGGCCTGGTACCGCTGCTATCGGTCTCGCTCCACTGACGACCGGCATCTATGGGTTGGTTTAGTAGTGTATCGCAATTGTCATCTTTAGCTGCTAAGGCGTAAACACCTTGAGCGTCCACAATCAATGCGAGTTCTATATGGACTTGAGTTACACTGGGGTCTTTAAATCGCTTCTTGCCCTGCGCGCTAGACCCATCGATTGATTTCTTTTCGATCACTCGAAAGCCAACTGCGCCCTTTTGGTTGCCCCTATACTCATATGCAAGAATTCGTCCATCGTTGTCCAAGAACCAAACGCCATCTTTGGTTTGGTACAACTCCCTGAAATCCCACGATCGCTCACGTTGGCCTGTGATTTTCTCGACATGGATGCTTCCGGGACTCCACTGCTCTGGTACTTCTTGAGCGGCGAGCTGCGAAGCATATTCGACCAGTGGCCAGCGTTCAGTGCGTTGGTCGCCGTGGATTCCAACGACGGAATGGAGATTGACCAACCAAGGATCTCCGTTTTCGTCGATTACTACTTCTCGCCAACTGTTTTCCGTCGAACCAACGAATAGCGAGGGAGTAGCCAAAGCTGCACTCGCCGCTACAAGACTCGAAAGAAGAAGTACAATTTTTGTCGTCGCGGAAGCAGCGCAATTCTCGCCTGATTCGAATGCAATGCGCGAGGCGAATGCCAACACGAGCAGTAGTGTCATGCCCACACCTAAAATTACCAGCTCAAAAATTGAAATAGGTCCGGTTACGATGAAATACGTCAATGTGGTTATGGCAGACGCAAATAACGGTAGCAGTCTCGTACCCAACCATCGTGCAGGCCTGTTTATGACCAGGCTAACCCCGAAGTAAAACGAGAAGCAAAAGAAACTGAACACCATCGCAGGTATGGTTTGATACCAAGTCGTCGGAAGACGCTCCGGTCCCATCCATTCCAAATAAAACGCGGTGTAGGCCAACGGAACAAACACAGCAAAAGCATAAAACAGAGTTCCTACGGCGACCTTGGCGTGGAATATCTGCCTGGCCGATTGTTTGCGATGAAGCAAGAATGCACGTGCCGATGTTGGTTGGGCGAATGCAAATTGGGCACATGCAAGTGCTACTGCAACAATGAATGCCGCCGCTCCAGCAGCCGCCACCAAGCTACCTGATAGACGATCAACGCCATAGATGCCATTCGCGCCAGGAACTGTCACCCAAAGAAAGACCACCACCAGCAACAAACAAAACGGGAACCATCGGACCGTTTCTCGAAACTCTTTCCAAAATAGCGCTGACATTATCTTGCTCCTGCGGTTTGAGCGTTGAGAAAAGAAGTGTTGTCACGGGTTCGAGACAGATAAGCGATGACCCCTTCATCGAAGACACCATCATGTCTCTGCAAATTGCTGCCATCCAGCCTCGACAAGGCGGATTCGGTTTCCTGATCGGAATCAACCACCGCGAATTGCCAGCGGTTGCCTAGTTGAGTTGCATGCACCAAGCCAGGAATGCTATGGGGTGCAATAGTGTTTTGATCGAGTTCGACTGTCCACATGCAAGTGCGAGAACAAAACGCATCCAAGGTCGCGTCGACGAGAATTCGACTGTTAACCATCAGCAAGATTCGGTCTGCGACGCGTTCCACGTCATCGAGCATGTGCGTACTTAGCAAAACAGTTCGAGTACCGTCCGCCACAAAATCCAAGATGGTTGCATTGAGCGCACGTCGACTGATCGGATCGAGCCCCAGCGACGGATCATCCAAAATTAGCACATCGGGTTCGGCGCAAAGCGTTAACGCCAACGATACGCCGGCCCGTTGACCGCGACTGAGCCGCCCACAAACTTGATCTGGCGAAATGCCAAAGCGTGCAATCGTTTGCTGAAACAGAACGCTGTTCCAACGATCGAAACTCTTGCGTTGAAAGAACTCGCTTTCTCGAACTTTCATCCAGCTGTAAAGAAAATGTCCTTCAACCGTGTAACCTATTCGGCAACGATGCTCAGGTGTCCAAGAACGCGAATCCACTCCCAGCACTTCGCAATGGCCGCGGGTCGGGGCGAGTAGTCCCATCAGCATTCGAAGAGTGGTTGTTTTGCCCGCTCCGTTGAGCCCAATCAGGCCAGTGACGGTCCCTTTTGGCAATGCAAAGCTAACTTGATCGACGACGAGTCGGCTTCCAAAATACTTGGTCAATGCGTTTGCCGATATTGAGATCTCCGACATAGTGATCCTCGCTGAGCTGAAAAAATGACGTTCTTGTTAAAAGTTTACTGCTTAGGGGAAATGTTTTGATAAGCGGCTTGCAACGCGTCGAGAGTACGCTGAGATACTTCATCGAGAGAAAAGTCGAGCGAGACCGCTTGATTGACCAATCCCTGAATGGCCTCATCGAGCCGTCGAAGTCGTTCCGACTTGGAATAAACCTGACGACGTTTGGCAACAAAAAAACCGCGGCCCGCTTGTGTTTCGACAATTCCATCTCGAACGAGATCAGAGTAAGCCTTCACCACCGTGTTAGGGTTGATCAATAGTTCTTTAGCGAGCCCCCGAATGCTAGGAAGAGGCTCACCGACTGCTAAATCTCCAGTCGCAACGAACCTAGCGACCTGATCTGCAATCTGCCGATAGATTGAAGTGCTGCTCCCGGCGACAATTCGAAACTTCATAACGAACTCCTGTATCTCCTGTGCTGCATCGCATAGTACAGCTAGTCGATGTGTGGGTCAAGTGACGGTCACCGGAACTAGATTCATCACATCGCCGCGTATGTAACGGGGTAGATTGCCGGCGGGTGCTAGTAGCCCGGGGTGTTAAAGGTTCGGTATTGCAGCGACTTTCGAATTCGCAACTTTCGTTCCGTTGAGACCCCAGCGGCCTCGTGCCGCTTGGTGAATGTGGTTTCAAGCTAGGAAGCGAGGCTAGGCGTTTGGAGAGACCCCTGTGACCTTGCGTCACTGGTGAATCAGGTACATTAGCTAATGTACCTTGCGTGCCGGTCGGACGAGCCGACCGGGGACGTCTGGTACAAGGTGCACGATTCTAGCCACTAATCTTCTGCTCCAGTTGAACAAGCCAATTGGGGGCAAGACAATCTTTGAGGAACAAAAACAGCGTAACAGAAAGTCATGTCAACCTAGAAGTTTTAACGGCCGGGCGCTAGCCCCGGTTTCCACGTTCTCGACATGTGAAACGACGCCACGGCGTGGAAGTGGCTATTGAAGATCATCGCAAAGTGGAGACAATCTCACCGCATTCCCTTTGAGCCCGAGGGCATGGTTTCGACAATTTAACAGGAGCCCCCATGGACTTTCAACGTCTTCCCGACAATCTGCCGATACCTATTGATGACGGCAGTTCCGACCACTTACTCGGCTTACACGTACCTTCTGTCGTTCTTCGATCAACCGACGGAAGTGATATTCGGCTGGATGAAATTAGCCTGAACGAAAAGGTAGTTGTCTACTGCTACCCAATGACGGGGCGCCCTGGTACTCCGCTTCCAGACGGTTGGGACGCCATACCGGGAGCAAGAGGCTGCACTCCACAATCATGCAGTTTTCGAGATCACAATGCTGAACTTGCTCGGCTAGGCGCCAGTGTATTCGGCCTCAGCACACAAGCAACCGATTATCAGCAGGAGGCAGTCAACCGGCTTCACCTACCGTTCAACTTATTAAGCGACGAAGGACTGTTATTCACCAAAGCCTTGATGCTCCCCACCTTTGAGGTGGAGGGTCAAGTGTTATTGAAGCGGCTAACTTTTGTCATTATCCGTGGGGTCATCGAAAAGGTTTTCTATCCCGTGTTTCCGCCCGATGGCAACGCCATCGAAGTTCTTGGCTGGCTAGCAAATCACGACAAACACTAGAGTTTTTTCGTTGAGACAAGTATCGAATCGAGCTGTATCATTCGGCTCAAGACTTCCCCCAATTCATCCAAGTGATACTCAGCTGCAAAACAGTCGCAAGTGATACCCAGATGAAGTATGGCACTTGGGCAAGTGATATCCATTTGTTGTGCTGCCAGATGGCAATCATGCACCAAAGGATCGTTGCCCAAACGACGAGGATGTCTACAGCTGCAAGCGGCAGATTTCGGAGGCCAAATTGAATTGGGGTGAAAATCAGGTTCGCAACGAGGTTGATGGCAAAGGGGAGTGCGACCAGCCAGCTAACTTTGCCTCGAAATGCCTGAATGAAAACAAAGCCAAAGCTGATGAGAATGACTGGGTAGAGAATCTGCCAAATCATTCCAATCGTCGCCGGTTGTGGCGTCCAGCTTGGCTTCGCAAGTGCGTTGTACCATTCGATCCAGGGCATTTTGATTTCGTTCTTCCGTAGGAATGATTTTTGGCTGTGGCGGCCACCCACCTTTTCAAACTATTGTCCAGTGGGTTGCGAAGGCTCCCACAGCTATCGAGTCTCGATTGCGGTTTGGACAAGAGCCTTGACCAGAACACCGCATCGAGCAGAATCAAATCGATTTGCCGTTTCCAGAATATCTGACTGAGACTCCAATACGCTTACTTTTTGCTCAATCTGAAGCTCAAGTCGCAACATCTTTTGAAGTTCTTTTTTCATCGCATCGACTGTATCCAGTGTGTTAGCTGCAATAGCACCGTGTTCGATTAACTCGTCAATTGCCACGCAAACCATCCAAGCGGTCTGTCTCGCAACCCAAAAGTCATTCATGGAATCCTGGCGGCTCTCTGTCAAAAACAATAGCCATTGCAACACGTCATCCTTTGACATGATCTGTCGTTCCATTTTGCGTCGATCGAGGAAGCGCTCCTCAAGCGATTGCCTTTGCCGATCTCGCAGCTGATTGATTCGCTGAGCGTCTCCGAAGGGTACCGAGTTAAAAGACGCAAGAAGCTCACGCTTAAGGATATCGCGCGTTTCCTGTCCGGAAGCGTGGATTTTTGGGTAGTCAAGCGTTAGCCAGTTGGCGGGAAACGGACGACCAGGGACTCGCGATTCCACCCGGAGGGTTGTGCTGTTCTTCTTTATCTCCTGGTGACAACCCATGCAATTGTAGTTGGAGTAGTCTCCCCAAGTCTCTGTTCTTGCGGCCCCTTGATGAATGAGATCGATGCCGGCATCATTTGCGACAAGACCACCAATCATGCTCCGTCGCGTCTTGTCATAGCTCCCCTTGATAGCAGCCCGAATCTCCGTAGGGGTACCGGCAACGTCGTAATGAGCGCTGATGTATTTCGCCTCAAGGTGAGGGTCGTTTGTGTCGAGCGTATTTCCGAATCCAGACTTCTTCTGAATCGTTTGCCAATGTGGAGGCATTGCGTTGAGGAAAACTTGAAGATCAAACGGCGGTAAAACCGGGTGGCCAGCTGCGTACATGTCGTGGGTCACGAAACGATTTTCGGCGATGTTTCCCAAATGGCAACTTAGGCATACCGCGGCAGCGGTGGATGGGGAAGTCAAGTCCCACATTCCAAGCTCGGATTTCTCTTCAGGTTTCAGTCCCCGCCAAGACACTTGTTGGTGATGCTCTCGTTTTGTGTACTCAGACCCTGGGCCGTGACAGGATTCGCATCGAACACCGAACTCAAGATCGAGCTTGACCTCTCTACTGGAATAGTCCTCGTTCGCATTCAGTCCTGCGTGACAAGTTAAGCAATTTCGCTCAAAATCTCCATCCTTGTAATTTAGCTTGGTGGTTATTCTGCGTGAAAGCTCGTTCGACTCATGTTTTGGTTTATCGATTCGAACCAATTGGTACGCGTACGCATGCTTGTCCCGTTCTAACCATTCTTTGGATTCCACGAGCCTCACGAATCGCGTGACGCCCCTGAATTGAGATATTGGACTAGGAGCACTGTGACAAGCTGCACACTCCTTAACGCCGATATTGGTCGCATCGGATTGTTTCGAACTGTGCGGGTGTGCCAACAGTGGTTCCCCTCCTACAGCAATCGACGCGTTGAGAAAGCAAGCCCAAAGAAGTAGCATCAACAAAAGAGACTTACAGTGACTCATCTGAGGTCATGATTTTCAAGAGACTCAGAAACTTGGTGCAAAGATGCATTCCACTCTTCTAGAGTTGGTGGAGTTGTGCCATTTTTCTTTCGAGGGAAGCTTGGGGTCATCAAGTCTTTTGGGTACAGCAACCCGTTTCTCATGGTACTCATTGCGGCTTCAAGTTTTCCTGATGAACTCACTGGATGCGTAGCCCAAATTGCAGTGTACGCACCCGCAGCTGATTCCCATGAATTGGATCGTTCGATATCGCGGATCAACTCGATGCTAAGTGCAGATTGGCTTTGTCTCGACCAATCCGGCAACGTTGGTTTGCCGTGTTCAGTCCAACTTTCAGACCATCGTAGTCTAAGCTGTTGAGACTTGGCTGCAACTAGTTTCCCATCTGGATTTGGGGATTGGAGCAATTTTCGGAGATTGTCCATAGCATCCTTCAGGTCCGATTTCGCTAAATCGGTTGAGATCGAAAGAGCATCCATTCCAGCGAAATTCCAGTTCCGGATGGGGGCTCTCCCGCGAATGACAAGATCGCGGTTAAGTTCGCTCGCGGGTTGTGGAAGGCCGTTGAGGGATACGTGGCAGCTGTTGCATTGATAGCTGGACAGTTCCGGCCAGACCGAAACGGGAAGCGATTTGAGCGCCCGAGATTCTAGAAGTTCAAGTTCTGCATCGGCAGACGCGATTTTGCCCGCCAGCCATAGCTGTGATCGGAAGTTGGGTTGGTCTTGGTCCTTGTCCCGCCAATGCTTTGGGTACGCTTCGTGAAATACCGCCATGTCAAAGTAAAGTGCTGGGTGGCCTGCAGCGATGATGTCATGGTTCATATCACGATCCTTGGCTCCCACATGGCATGTGACGCAGATTTTGGCACGCTGCAAAAGTGGTTCGGAATCCGTCAGTCCGAGGTTTTGGATCGCTTGGATTTTCGATGCCATTCCTTGATAATGGCTACCGTACCAGTGTTGAGATGGGCCATGGCAAGACTCGCATCCAACCCCTTCTGCTATTTGCGGTGAGAGTTGTGTCTCAGTGATGTTTCGGTCGGTGTTATGACATGCCAAGCAGTTCTGAAAGCCTGTCACGTTCTCGATCTTGCCGTCTTTGAGGATCCCGAGTTTGGAAAGTATTTTTGCGGACGCTTCGGAGGAGATGGTTTTCCATGATTGAGCATGCGGATCTTTCTCCAACCAGAGAGGGTATTCAGAACCGCGCGGGGCCTCGCTCGAAGAAACGCCAGCCTTTGGACCACCGTGGCAACTCGATGTTGCACACGATGCAGCTCCCCGAACTCCGCGATCCATATGATAGAGCGATTCTATACCACAACTCAGAGAATTCGACTCGTTCCTCGCGTGGGATGGAGATTCAGCGCTCTTGCTGCTTGATTGAGCTTGAGATTGTTCAGCTACGATTAGAAGAAAGACGAGTAGCAGAAAGGCCGTTTTCGTACTGCGGTAGTTGGATTTAGGCATTGAGCTCACACAAGCTCCTGTCATATTTCTGTTGTCGGCTTGAGCGGAACCAAATCATCTGGCTAACCTCTTTTTAGACCTGATTTGGAATCGTCGCCAGCTTATGGATCAGTTTAATTCCAAATCGCAAGTCCCCAAAGATTAGGTCGTTTCTCAATCGCGCGCGTCAATAATGGTAACAATCAATAGAAACGGATCGACCGGCAGGAAAAAACACACCACGATTCGTAGCTGGATTCGCCAGAATTCAGTGGGGTCTGAATTCTGGCGAATCCAGCTACGGTCGTTTTCCAGTGGGGTCTGAATTCTGGCGAATCCAGCTACAGTCGTTTTTCAGTCTGCCGCTTGCCCTAATCACGCATCTTGAAAGTTCGGTACAAGAGTCCAGCCTCGCGGGCCAATCAAAACACATGTCGAGGCAGCGAAAAGTTGACAGTCGATACTGAAAGGACTAGAGTCTACGATCTGCTTCGAAAGATTGGTTTGATCAATTTGTGTTGGTATTGTAGGTGATTCGTGTTGTTGGTCCGGAAACTCAAATTGCATCTCGGATCAATCATTTTCGCATGTGCTCTGATTGCGGCCGGAGCATTTTGGCAGGCCTGGCACGCAAATCATGCAAATCGCTCCCCAACGGGAAGTTCATTGCCTGGCATTGTCATTGGTAGTGTGGCAGCAGGAATTATTCTTTTTGAATTGTTGCTTTGGCCGAGAAAGTGGCTTCGACGATTTCGACTTTTCCCGACCAAGTACTGGATGGTTGCGCACATTTGGCTTGGATTAGCGACTGGCCCATTGGCTTATATCCATTCCGGTTACCGCTTGGGGGGGACATTTAGTACGACCTTAATGGTCTTGCTGCTTTTCGTTTTGTTGAGCGGGATTTATGGCTGGGTCATTCAGATGGTATTGCCCAGATGGATGCTTGGAAATCTACCCTACGAAACCATCACTGGTCAGATTGACGATGTTTCCATCCAAGCGGCATTGAACGCAAGGCGAATGCTGACGGTCGCATTTGGTCCCAAGCCCGAGGGTTTGCAAAAGTTGCCGAACTTAGATAGTTTCGCTTCGGATATGAGTGGAGCGGTCACCGTAAAAAAAGGTCGGAAGGAGATCAAGGCGATTGTGATTGGTGCTGTGCAACGCCGTGATACCAAAGGTCTGAATATCGAAGTCGATTCGGGAAGCGAATTCAATGCAGAAGATGGTCGCGAACTTTGGCGACAATACGCCATGGTGATAGAGCCTTTTGTGTTGAGAGGAATCCCGCTTTCCTATGGAGAAGCAACAAGCACCCAAACTCAAAAGGAAACGAGTCTCAAGTCACCCATTAGTACGCGTCAAAAAATGATCGATTGGTTTTCGATGCTAAGGGATTCCTGTTCCTCGTCTGCTCAACCAATTGTGAATCGTTTGGAGAAACTAACCGAACAACGACTTCAATACGATGCGCAACGCCGAGCACAATCGTGGTTGCACGGATGGATCGCTTTTCATGCTAGTACTTCAGTTGTGTTGGGGGTGCTTTTGGTGGCCCATATCGTCCTCGCGTTGAAATACATGTAATCCGATTCGGGACGAGGACTCAAATGCAAGAAAACGGAAGCCAACGTGCAGTCAAGATCGAAAGGTTTTACCATAAAGCCTTCGATCGTTTCATTTATCGCAAACGCTGGATGAGTTTTCTCGGTCTGCTCGTCGGCATCGCCTATTCCTCTTGGCTTTTGCTTTCAATCGACGGAGCTTTGCAGGTTTCGACAGGTGAGCTGTCTCAACCGCACTTTGCTTGGAACAAGACGGGCTGTGAAAAATGCCACCTTCCCAACGTGCCAATAAGAAAAGATGCGTGGGGCGGAGATCGTGTTGAGCACATCCGCGATAACAACAAAAACTGCAATGGCGAATGCCATGCAGTAACTGGTCACTTTGAGGCGAAGACCAAAACCAGCGTTTTGGAAACGGAAAGCTGCAGCACGTGTCACCGCGAGCATTTAGGGTTCGACCGAAATCTCGTGGAGGTTTACGACGCCGAATGCTCCCGTTGCCATGCAAATATGGCCTCGGTTGCGAACCATCCCGAATCACCCGATTCGAAGGCCCCACAACCCATTAGCAATTTTTCCGCAGAGAATGGGCACCCAAACTTTGCCTCGCTAAAGCATGACCCAGGAACCATTCAGTTTAGTCACGCTCAACACATGCGTCCTGGTCAGCCCAAGAGCCCTAACGGGTTTGACGCAAAAAAACTGGAAATGATTCCTGAAAAATTTCGAGGGCTTTACCAAGACCAAGTGGATACCAATCAACTGATCCAGTTGAACTGTAGCAATTGCCACACGCGGGACGTTGAAGTCAAAGGCTATGAAGGATTGGAGTTGGCAGATTCGAAACCAACCGCTTCCGTCCAATCGACTGACCACATGCTGTACAAGCCAGTGGAATTCGACAAGCATTGCGCTGCCTGCCATGATTTGGATGGTTTAGCTCATGGACTAGACCGTAAGCAAATGAACGAAGCAATCAAAGAGCTAACCCCACGTAAGATACTCGACTATCTGAAAAAACGGTTCACGGAGGCTGAACCGGATTCCCTCGTGGACGGCAACATGTTGAAGGAAATCGCGGAGGAGATCGATGGTCGAAAGACAAGACTCGATGCCATTCTGATGCAGCGCGAAAACACATGTGCGAAATGCCATGAGCTATCCAAGGATCCTAATTCGATCGTCGCACCGAGTAATCTGAAACGAAAATGGTTGCGAGACGCATCCTTTAAGCACGGAGCACATTTGATGGTCTCATGCAAAGACTGCCATGCTGAAGCTTATAAGTCGAGCAGCGAAGTCTATGATTATTCGAGTAACACAAAATCGAAAGAGGAATCCAGCATTGTTATGATCGACGGGATAGCAAAATGCCGCGAATGTCACATTCAGGATGCTCAGCTGCGTTCACAAAAGTTTACGACTTTAAAACATGTAGCCACTGCCGATTGTGTGGACTGCCATCGCTACCATAGCGATCCACCGAAGCCTCGTGCCTCGGTTGGGAGCATGGATACTGCTGCCGTCAAGTTGAGTGATGTTCAGCTTTTCTTGGCAAGCGAGAAAGCACCGTGATGGCTTCGCTGGTTCACGCTTTCACGCTCGCGTTCTTGCTTTTTCCAATGCGATTGGCATTTGGGGGCGAACCCGATGTGAATGCTCATCCTGAAATGCAGTCCCCCAGCATTACAGGATGCATGACAACTGCGTGTCATGGTTCCAACGTGCCAGATGCCAAGAACTGGCAACGAGCCGGCAAAATTTGGTTCGACACGGATCCTCATGCCAGGGCTTACACCAGCTTGCTCACGGAGACGTCTGCGAAAATGGTGTCGCGGTTGGCGGAAAAGGAGTTGAAGCCCACATCCGACGAATATCGCGAAGTGTTGAACGCAAAGTGTATTTCCTGTCATTCCAATGAAAACGTTTCCGAGTCGCAACGGGTTCTCGGTGCCGATTGTCAAGTTTGCCATGGCAGCGCAGACGCTTGGGGTAGCGAACATTATTCGAGTGAATGGAAATCACTAGGGAAAAATCGATTCGACGGTACTGAGAGAATCAACGTTGAATCCATGGCTGGCCGCGCGAAAGTGTGCGCGTCATGCCATGTTGGGGAATTGGATAGGAAGATGGGCCAAAACAAAGGTCTTGATCGTGAAGTGGACCATCGTTTGATGGCTGCGGGGCATCCACCGATGTATTTTGAATTTGAAAGTTATTTGCGTAGGTATCCAGTTCACTGGGACACGCAGGACGAATCGGTCGCACTTGGTTCTAAGCTCGGCATGGAACGCTGGCGAGTCGGCAAGATATCGACTGCAATTGCTAAGTTGAACCTGTTGGTGGCACGAGCAGAGCGTTCAACCAGCAAGAGTCCCCATGCAGCCGATTGGCCCGAGCTAACGGAGTATAGTTGCACGAGCTGTCATCATTCGCTGGGGCAGCCGAGTTGGCGTAGAACTCGCGGCTCGAATACGAATACGTTGGCAAACTGGGACGATTGGACTGTTTCACAATTGGATTGTGCAGTTCGCGATCAATCGATAGAGGAATTGAATTTTCAGCTCGGCGGCTTGAAGAAGAGTGTCGAGCATACCATGCCTGAGCCAATGCAAGTCGGGTTGCTGGCAGGTTCGCTTAAAGGATGGCTTGAGATGGAACTGAATTATGTTTCCTCGCCTTCCGAAAATTCGGCTGAGGTAATGTTGCTGAAGTTGAAGTCTAGGATGGCAAGTGTCGATTCTCTGAAAAGCTGGGAATCGGCGACGCAGTGGTATCTGGCGACACGTGTACTGTCCGAAGGGATCGGTATTCTTGGCTCCAAAGCTCCCGTTTCGTTCGTCAAGGAGGATCCTTTTGTAAGGTCGGGGACTTGGCTGCCGACAGCAAGCAAGGAATTTGATGCTCCAACATACTTTGATCCAGACATGCTGAACAACTACAGTACCGAACTCAAGCGACAGTTACAGACAAGACCATGAAATCTCTCACAGAACGGCAAGTTGGGACCCGTATTGCCAAGATGCTGCAAGACTCGCAGCACGAGCATGGTTTCATTCAGGCTTCGGAAATTCAGCGTATTTCCGACCAAGTTGGCGAGCCGGTCCGTGTCATTCAAGACGTAATTAGTTTCTTTCCACACTTTCGAAAGGATGCACCGCCCAAGTGTCATGCTTACGTTTGCCGCGAT
This sequence comes from Planctomycetaceae bacterium, assembly GCA_947463915.1. Classification (GTDB taxonomy): domain Bacteria; phylum Planctomycetota; class Planctomycetia; order Pirellulales; family Pirellulaceae; genus JBKCUI01. Next base: position 2,620 of record CANHVO010000116.1, on the reverse strand, counting down.
ATGAGTTGCCGGTTGCGAGGCTCCGTCGCAATGTCAGAGCAGCTTCGCAATCTGCAGGTCGAAGCTGGCAAAGCAGCATTGGAAATCACCGAGGCATCTTGCTTAGGTCGCTGTGATCGCGCACCTGCGGTTCTCATAAACGAAGACTTGTACGTGAATCGAACCGCGGACGAGATGGTCGAGATCGTTCGGGCGACATTGCAGGGAAGTTCGCCGGAACCCGACACGGACGTGGACACTGCGACCATTGCACTTGCCGATGCCGAAATCGACTACTATAAAAAAATCGGCACTCCTCTTTACTCTGCAGTAAAACAGTATGTGCTGGATCCGGATCCCGCTCGAGTGGTAAAGGCGTTAGAAACGTCTGGACTACAAGGTATGGGGGGTGCTGGAGCGCCAGCGTTTAGCAAATGGGAAGAGACAAAAAACGCACCTGGCGAGGTCAAGTATGTTGTCTGCAACGCAGATGAAAGCGAGCCGGGGACGTTCAAAGATCGAGATATTCTACTCGCTTCGCCGCATCTCGTCATCGAAGGGATGATCATTGCAGGTTTGGTAACTGGAGCCAAGCGTGGGTTTATCTACATCCGCCACGAGTACTTCGAACAAATCGCGAGACTGAACAAAGCGATCGATGAAGCCGTTCAGCTAAAGGCATGCGGCGCCAACATTTTTGGTAGCAACCTTGAATTCCGCTTGGAAGTTTTCGTCAGCCCAGGAGGTTATGTCTGTGGAGAGCAGACTGCGCTGATTGAGGCTCTTGAAGGAAAACGCTCTGAACCACGAAATCGCCCGCCAGAACTTCAGACGAACGGACTTTACAATCAGCCAACAGTTCTCAACAACGTCGAAACCTTTGCTTGGGTTCCCGCCATTTTGCTGTACGAACCATTAGAGAAAACCACTCCAATTGCAACGACAATGCTCGAGGGCAAGCCCGTAGGAAAATCGGCCATTCAGGGTGTTTGGTATAGGAGTGCTGGTCGAGATGGAATGAAGGGAAAGCGATTTTTCTCCATCAGCGGCGACTTGAATCGACCTGGTGCATATGAAGTTCCCTGCGGAGTAACGTTAGGCGAATTGATCGACGACTATGCGGGCGGGATGAAGGACGGGTGCGCTCTTCAAGCAGTAGCATTGAGCGGTCCGTCAGGCGGCTTTTTGCCCGCTTGGCTGCCAAAGGGTTCCATTCGCTCACCAAAGAAGTTGGATAAGGAGGGGAAACCTACACAAGAGCTCAAGTATCCCAATCTAGTCGGCGATTCAATCGATGTGCGCCATTTGCCGCTCGACTTGAACGCAGGACGCGAGATCGGTTTCATGCTTGGGGCTGGCTTAGTCATATACGGCGAGCATGCGGACATGCTCGACCAAGCGATCGCATGCAGCCGTTTTTACCAACGGGAGTCGTGTGGCAAGTGCGTCCCATGTCGGCTCGGTTCTCAAAAAATGGTTGACATTGCAGAGAAGCTCCTGCAAGCCCGTTCAGCAGGCGATCCAGCCGAGTTGATAAACATGGTCAATACGCTTAGCGGCATTATGGAGACGACCAGTATCTGCGGCTTGGGACAAGTCGCAAGCAACCCGCTAAAGAGCTACCTAAAGTACTTTTACAAACCCAGTGCCGCACGACTCTCCGAGCCGTGATTTTGGTAACCCGACGCGTGAGCGAGGGGGCCGCATGTCCCTCGCTCACGCGTCGGGTTGTGAAGCAGCAAGTCCCATCAACTCCCAAAATCTCCTGCCCGTCCAAGAAACAAGATTAGGTCTACCCCATGGCCAATGAACAAGAGAGTCTCGAGTCAACACCGTATGTAAGTGCGAGCGAAGAAGCACTATTTGCGCGCGACGTCGACGGTCAGCTCATTCGCTTTACCGAAGCGACTTTGAGCGATCTGAGCGAGGAAATCAAACTCACGATTGACGGCGTACCGATAACTGTAAAAAAAGCGGTTCCACTTCGCAATTCGCAAGGGACCGTAGTGACGAACGAAAAGGGTGAACTCATACCAAGACCGACTACGATCTACGACGCGATCTCCCAAGTGTACGTCAAAAAACTTGGAGAAGTGAATCCGGTACCGGTCTTATGCCATCGCGAGCATCTTATCCCGGTTGGAGTTTGTCGTGTTTGTTTGGTAGAAATTTCGGAAATAAGACCGAGCGGTCGCCCCCGGAAAGCGCTCGTGTCATCATGCACCTACCATGTTAAGAACGGAATGGTTATTGCCACTTTGGCAAGCAAGAAGGAAGAAGACAAAGAAGCTGTTAAAACGATCAAGAATTCAGTCGGAGTCATTCTTGAACTATTGGCCTCGGAGCACCTGACTTCAGAAGAGTCCTCGCACCTCAATAAAGATGAACCGCCGAAGGGTCCCAATGAACTGAAGCGACTTGTTTCTCTTTACGCGGACGACCCCAAGATATCCAGGTATGAACCAAGCCATCTTGCAGGTAAGCGAGGGAAGGATCACACCTCAGAAATCATTTCAGTCAATCACGACGCATGCATTATGTGTCAACGTTGCACGCGTGCATGCAATGACATCAAACAAAACGATGTGATGGCTCGTGATGGCAAGGGGTACGACACGCGGATAGCCTTCGATAACAATTT
>CANHVO010000115.1 GCA_947463915.1 Planctomycetaceae bacterium | reverse complement strand
TGAGGCTTCGTCGACACCGATAAATGTCAGGCATGGAGCAAGTGGGCTTGAGCCAGCAGGCAATTTACCGACTGCAAAGGGGCCGGGATTTGACATTCCTCTGTTCCCCATTCCGTTACCGAACCCATTTGCATTTCCGAAGCCATTTGCATTTCCGAAGCCATTTGCATTCCCAAACATGCCTGGCCCTGCCATTCCTGCTCCGGGTTCGTCCGGACTGGCCATTCCGGGGCCAGCCATACCTGGATTTCCAGGACCAGACATCCCCATGCCTGGGTTTCCGGGACCGGCCATGCCAGGTGCTCCTGGACCAGCCATTCCCGGTGCTGACATGCCAGGTTCGCTAGGTCCAGCCATGCCAGGCGCCCCAGGCCCTTGCATACCCATCCCCATTCCGCCTTTGCCTTGGAACTGCAGCGATCCACCGCTGTTTACCATCCCGCCACTATTGACTTCGGTGCCTTCACTGTTGGAACCACCACTGCTACCTTTGGGTACTCCAGCCCCCATGCCGCCGCTGTTCGCCATGCCGCCGCTATTCGCCATGCCGCCGCTATTCGCCATGCCGCCGCTGTTCGCCATGCCGCCGCTGTTCGCCATGCCGCCGCTGTCCATGGGGCCACCGCTGCTACCACCTGGGGAACTACTAGCTGGCATACCTCCGCCCATTCCACTATTCATGGATGCTCCACCGGGCATTCCACCTGCCATGGGTTCACTCTCTCCAAAACCGCTTGGAGCTGAGCTGCTAAAGCCAGGCTGACCGCCACCAAAAGAGTTGCCCGCGAAGGCCCCTCCTGCTTGAGCAGAGTTGTTGGACGGAACACCTAACGAGTATTCGCTAAAAACGGCAGACCAAGCACCAGTTTCATGTTTGCTCTTGAACGCGGCGACCAACTGCGACCCGAAGGCGCCTGTCGTCTCCTCTAATGTCTTGAACTTGTTGGCATTTGCATTCCCGCCGGCAAAACCTCCACCAGAGCTTCCGCCCGATGCCTTGCCCATCATCCCCATGCCTCCAAACCCGCTACTGCCACCGCCGTTATTTGCTCCTTGGGTTCCGATCGGCGAAAGTTCGGCCACGTTCTTTGGGTTCTTTACCGTCACACCGACAGCGATGTTTAGACCTAGCTGAAGTCGTTTTTTGTGCGCCGACCACCGGTAGTGTTGAAGAATCTCTGCGGCATCTTCATCGGATAATGTCAACGCGTGCGACTGCAGTAAAGTGTAGGCGCGTTTGGGATTTCCAGATTGAAAAGCGTAGACGGATTGCTCTTTCAGGGTTGGTGGCGGAGCGACTTTCATCGTCGGTCTTGCGAGGTTATTTCGGGCCTGATTGTTTTGGGCAGGTGCACCTGGATTTTCTTGTCCGCCGACTTGGTTACCTCCATTGTTTCGGTTTCCACCTTTGGGAGGCATTCCACCAGTCATGCCCGCTGGTGCACCCTTGGGAGGCATTCCACCAGAAAGGCCTCCACCGCTGTTTTGAGTTTCCCCACCGCCGCCTGAGTTCGCACCGCCGGAATCCATGCCACCCGAGTTGACTTCACCAGAATTGCCCCCAGAACTTCCACCGGGCAATGCCGTGGATGTCGTTCCGCTGGCGGCTGAACCAGACGAGGCCCCAGAATCGTTACCTTGTTCCGTTGAATCACCTGACGGAGACGCTGGTTGGGATGCTGCCGGGGCAGGAGCCGAAGCTACTTCTTTTTTCTTACCCCCACATCCCTGGGAAATAAGAAGTGCCGCAGTAACCCCGATCAGAGAAAAAGCCTTGTTCATCATCCAAGTCTCCGTAAAATTCTCGCCCGCAAAGCAATCTACAATGCGAAAAATGCATACTTCGCTCCGCAACAGGCATAACCAACATTATTGGTTACGAAGTCGAGATTGTCTACAACTCGTTCAGGTTTCGGTTGCTGGAAGTCGGTAAACCAATCCAATCGGAACCAATAAGACCGCTAACATCCAAAATACCGACGAAACGGGCCATCCCAGAGAACTAGCCATGGTCAAAAAAGCTTGATAAAGAGGACCCGCAACAAGAATCCCGATAAAATTCGCAAAATTCATCGTTCCAATCATCCGTCCCTTTAATTCCGCTGGTGGACGTTTCTGCAAAAAAACTTGCAACGGAATAATGAAGACGGCTGCAGCCATCCCTGTCGCGATCAATCCGATCAAAGCTCCCCAATAGCCAAGCAAATGGTCCCCCCCAGCCCGCCAGCAGCCCAAAGCGACCAACGAAGCAACCATGACCCAAACTCCTATCGTTACTTGTTTTCTTGGCGCCATTCGCTTGAAAACGATATTCGCCAGCACAGCTCCAATAATGATCCCAATGGCCAAGCCGCCCGTCAGGATACTAATGCTGGTGCTACTTGCTAGCTTCAGCTGCAGTTTCCCTAAACTGTTTACGGTTGGCATGACAATTCCCGCCACTACGTAAAACATACTGGAAACGACAATCGCCGACATCAACGGCTTGTCCTTGCTCAGCAATTCTCGAATGGGAGCGGGAAGCCCTAAATCCGAAAAACTCAACTTGGCCGTCGGCTGGGCTGGTGGCGTATAGCGAATCATCATCGAGGTGATCGAACCAACGACTGCAATACCGGTACACACCAAAGAGCCAATCCAAAGGTTGCGGTAATCAGCGGTTCCATCAGGATTCTCAATCACCAACAGATCCTTCAAAAGTCCTGCCGTTACCACTCCCAAGATGATGGCGAGAAACGTTGACATAAGGATCAGGCCATTTGCGCGAGGAAGTTCCTCTTTGCGATACAGCTCGGGAAGGATACCGTATTTACCCGGTCCAAAAAATGTGCTGTGAACCCCCATCAAAACCAAAACGGACCAAGTGCCAACATCCCCTAGTTTTGCATACGACAGGAAAGCGCAAACCGCCAAAAGCGTGATCGCTATCTCCGCTAACTTGCAATAGACAATAATTCGACTCTTGCTGTGTCTGTCCGACAAGTAACCGGCCAAACCACTTAACAATACGAACGGCAAGCTGAAGACCGTTGTTGCCCAACCTTGGGTATCTTGGCTAATGTCTGCACCAATTGCCGGAATTGCCAACAACAACATCAATTGCTTGTACAAGTTATCGTTGAACGCACCAAAGAACTGGGTGATGGCCAATCCCCAAAACGAGCGATCCCTTAGGATGTTGCTCGACTTGCCTTGACTTGTAGGTCCGTTCAATGTGCCAATATCCTTCTCTGAATTCCCTTTCGCTTCGGACATAATTAATTGTTGACCTTATCTTTCGCCAGCTGCTGAAGTCCTCGCAGATCAAGCTTGCCAGTACCAAGCAATGGTATCGCATCGACTTCGATGAAGCTGTCTTCGGAGGGCAAAAAAAGATTCGGCAATCCTTTGGCCGACAAGCCCTTGACGATCTCGCTCGGCGTCTTGGTTAGCTTGGTGTGCAACACAATGATGCGTTCCCCTTTCTTTTCATCGGGAACGCTAGTGACTCCAACGCTGAGGGCGTCTTCACTTTCACCAATGATTTCGTTAATGGCTTCTTCGATTTGAATGTGTGGAACCATTTCGCCACCAATCTTGGAGAACCGACTTTGGCGCCCGGTGATAAACAAAAATCCGTCGTCATCAATAAAGCCGACATCCCCTGTGTCGTACCAAGAATCCTTAAGCACCTTCGCGGTCAATTCCGGCTGGTTCAAATAGCCGCTCATCACGTTCGGTCCCGAGATTTGAATCATCCCGGACTCGTTGGTTTGAAGAACCGAGGCATCCTCGAGCGATACCACCCTCGCAGATACTGCAGGCAGAGGCTTACCTACAGAGCCATCGCGCTGCCCCGCGCTTTTGTTCTCGGTCGTTGCTCTCGAGGTCGGCAAATTCACCGCTGCGACGGGGCTGAGCTCCGTCGTTCCATATCCCTCCGTCGGGCGAACACCAAACTTCTTTTCAAATTCGTCGCTCAGTGCCATCGGCATTTTCTCGGCACCAACGATAACAACTTCGACGGTTTTGAACTGCTCTGGCTCAACACGTCGCAAGTAAGTTCGTAGGAAAGTCGGCGTCGCCAGAACCACCGTGGATTTGTTCGCCTCTGCCAACTTGCCGATCTGCCTCGCATCCAACGGATTAAAGTGGTACGAGCCCGACGAGGGGAGCGTCATCGCCCCCCACAAACAAACCGTAAATCCGAAAGAATGAAAGAATGGAAGAACGCCTAAGAAGTTGTCGCTATCCAGAACCCGAATGACTTGATCGAACCCCTGAATGTTCGACGCAACATTCAGCATAGTAAGCGGTACCCCTTTCGGATTCCCCGTCGAGCCCGAAGTGAAGATGATGGTCAATAAGTCATCGCTCTTGAGTTTGTTCAGCCCAAGCTGACTGTAAACCATCGACAGCGGCAGCCATTTCGCAGCGAGCGTTGCAACCAACTTATCGCCAACGGTCGCATGCTCTTTCATGTCCTCGATGTAAATCAAGTTCGCGGATGGCTGGATATTGAACTTCTCCATGACCTTGCGGCTAGTAAGAATATTCCGGATGCCAGCTTGCTGAATGCAGTTGTCCACAATCGCATTGCTTACGGTGTAATTGAGATTGACAGCAACTCGCCCAGACAGCGTCAAAGCTATGTTGGCAATGGCACCGGGGACAGTTGGTGGCAACAATACTCCTACAAATTTCTCGTCCTTTTTGAAAACATTTCGATCGAAAATACGACGCAAGACGAGCGATCTTAGCAATAAGTCCGATCCGCTTAACTGTGCCCCGGTGGAATCCGAGACCTTGATGCGATCACCTTTTTCACGGCATCGGCGAATGAGTAGTTTGGGGAGATTCCAATCCCATTCGATGGAATTTGGGGTTTGCGAGATTGCTGGTTTTGTCATGAGTTAATCTTTGTGTGCAAGCGTATCTTGACGGTTTTGCAAATCAGACGATCCCTCGTTGATCTGGACATCCACCCTAGTAAACCAGTAAACACAGCCCAAAACAGCCTGTCCAAAAGCGGAGTTCAAGCGGATGAATCGGTTTAGTAGTTTCGTGTTAGGATTGATAGTCGGCGTTGTGGGATTGTACATTACAATGCATTATTCGTTAGTTAGGGCAGCGGATGGTTACCATATCATTCCAAAAATTGCCGCAAAATTTGAAGTTCCTTACACCGATATTCGGAATTTGAGCCTCGAACACTGGCAACGGAAGCAGTCTTTGGCTTTGGCGATCTTAAAGGCTAACAAAGGCCACTTGCTGAAAGACCAATCTCTGATCGGCTTTCGTCAGTCCACTCAACGCATGCTGGAACAGTTTTCCATGCCTTCGACCGCTCGGACCGGTAGCTGAAGTAGATACAGCCGACAAAAGTAGCCGGCACGCTCCGTCGTGCCGTCCGCAGCGGTGAAATGGCAATAACTCCCTGTGAACGGCACATGGAATGTGCCTACTACTTTGCTTTTTGTGGGCGGTGAAAAATAAGATACAATCCGAACTGAACTTTTGGCCGGATCCATTTCAATTCGGCCGCTCTAACTCAGTTGAGGATACCAACGCAGATGACTCGATTTTTGGGTTCGCCCCTTTGGCTGACTTCCATCCTGTACTGCTCGCTAATCTCGTGTGAGATTGGTCTTGGGCAGACACCATCGGACGAACGAGCGGATTTTGTCCGCTCGAACTACACGAAAACCGAAGTTCGCGTCCCCATGCGAGATGGCGTCGAATTATTCACTTCCATCTACGAGCCTAACGACCCCGACCCAACGCGTCAGTATCCAATCTTGATGATGCGGACGCCCTACAGCGTTGGCCCCTATGGACTAGCTCAATACCGCACGCGGCTCGGGCCGACAGCCGACTTCGAAAAGAATCGCTACATCTTTGTCTTCCAAGATGTCCGAGGTCGATACATGAGCGGCGGCGAGTTTCTCGACATGCGTCCGCACATTGAAAACAAAACCGCCAATACCCAGTTCGATGAAAGCAGCGACACTTACGATACCATCGAATGGCTAGTTAAGAATATCAAGCGCAACAACGGGCGGGTTGGCCAATGGGGAATCTCGTACCCCGGCTTTTACACGTCAGCCGGAGCCATCGATTCGCACCCCGCTCTTCTTGCCGTTTCGCCTCAAGCCCCCATTGCAGACTGGTTCTTTGATGACTTCCATCGCAATGGTGCCTTTGTCTTGCCCATGGGCTTCAATTTTTTTTACTCTTTCGGTAGAGCTCGCCCCGGTCCAACCACCGAAGGCAATCCATCGTTTCCATACGCGACTCGCGATGGCTATCAGTTCTTTCTGGAGCTTGGCCCGCTCAGCAACGTCGACAAATACCATTTTCACGACGAGATCGGTTTCTGGAACGACTTGGAAGCACACCCAAACTATGATGCTTTTTGGCAAGCAAGAAATCTTTTGCCTCATTTGAAGAACATCAAAGCAGCCGTCCTTACCGTCGGTGGTTGGTACGACACCGAGGATTTGTACGGACCTCTCAAAACCTACGCCGCAATCGAAAAACAAAACCCACGTATCAAGAATCACTTGGTCATGGGGCCTTGGTCACACGGCCAATGGAGCAGCGACGAAGGACGCAAGCTCGGACAAGCGGAATTCGGTTTCGCTACAGCCACTTGGTACAACCAGAACGTATTGCTGCCGTTTTTTGAATCGCATCTCCGGGGCAAACCCGGAGTCTCAGAGCCTGCCGAAGCCACCGTCTTCGAAACAGGTGCAAACCGCTGGCGTCAGTTCGATGCATGGCCTCCCAAAGAATCGAAGCCGACGAATTGGTACTTTGCCGACAATGGCCATATCGATTCGAACGCTCCAACTGCAGCTGACGGATCCGACAGCTTCGTCAGCGATCCGAGCAAGCCGGTTCCCTATACGACCGAGATCACGACAGCATGGGCCAAGGAGTACGTCACCGAAGATCAACGCTTCGCATCTTGGCGACCCGACGTTCTCGTCTATCAAAGCGATGTCCTCAAGGAACCGATGACCATTGCTGGCCCTATTCAAGCGAGCTTGTGGGTCACGACCAACCAAGGCGATGCAGACTGGGTCGTCAAGATAATCGACGTCTCATCCGGTACATCGTCCGTGGCAACACCCAACAAAGCCACGCCTGTTAGCAGTGGTCGCCAGGAGCTCGTGCGAGCTGCGGTGATTCGAGGCCGATTTCGTGAAAGCTTTGCCACTCCCAAACCCTTCGAGCCAGGCAAGCCGACACAAGTTGAATTGGAAATCAGCGACATCTTGCACACCTTCCAACCGGGCCATCGACTGATGATCCATGTGCAGAGTACTTGGTTCCCTTTCATCGACCGCAATCCACAAAAATATGTTCCAAACATCTTTCAAGCGAAAGAGGAAGACTTCGTCAAGGCAACGCACACGGTATTGCGATCCAAACAATACCCAAGCCTGTTGAAGCTTCCCATTCTTGCGAAGTAGGCGGAGCTTAAAGATTGCTCGTTCCCAGGCTCTCGCCTGGGAACGCACTGTCTCGGAGGCAGTCCGTCTGGACTGCACAACAAAGAAGAGTTTTGAGAAAACCCCACAAGTTTGATTCCGGCGTCTTTGTTCCATATTGAGACTGAGAATTAGGGCAGCCTGAAACTCAAAACTAGTTCCGTCTGTACTGCCGTCAAAGCCCGGAGGGCGACATATTCTTGCCGGTGGCGTACGCCACCGGTCTAGGTTAATCATTGGTGTTTGAGCCCGGAGGGCGACACAAATTGCATGATTCGATGTGTCGCCCCCTGGGCTTTTCACCGCATCTCCACTAAACCGGTGGCCCACGCCACCGGCAGAGATGTGTCGCCCTCCGGGCTGACCTTCCCAGGTTTTTTCTGCCAGATTCGTAATTTCGTGAAAAAGTCTTCCAGCACCGGTGACATACTGTCGGAGTGCGACGAGTCGCTTAATCAGTATGTGTAACACCAGAAATGCGAGGACAGGTCGATCGACGGGCGGCAACTACGATGCGTTTTTGAGGAACATGGTGCGGCACTGGTGCTGTATGCACGCCAGTGGTGCGCCAATCCGGATGACGCCCTGCAGGATGCTTTGATCGATCTGGCCAACCAAACAACCAATCCTCGGGATCCGGTTGGATGGCTCTTCAAAACCGTTCGCTGCAAAGCAATAAACCAAGCTCGTTCGGAGCAGCGTCGAACCAAGTACCAACAACTTGCTGCCCAACAGCGAGACGGCTGGTTCCATTTTGATCCAGGTGGAAGCGTCGACGCCGCTGGCATCGAAGCGCTACTCGTCGAACTTCCGGACCTGGAGCGCGAAATCGTTGTGGCTCGCATTTGGGGCGACCTATCGTTTGAACAAATCGCAGAACTCGTAGATCGCTCTCTTAGTTTTGTCTATCGACGCTACCAACAGGCACTCAGCGATCTGGAAAGAAAGATCGAAGGACATTCCAAGAGGATAATCAAACATGAATGAACCCAACCTAGAACAACGCCTTCAAGGTCTGAAGCCCCGGCAGCCGCTACTCGATATCGATGCGATAGCAAAAATCGCAGATGCGAAATCAACAGATCAAGTTAGGCTTGCGATCGCCCCGCGAAGCAAGAGCTGGTACTCCACAAAGGTTTTCGCTGGCACCATTGCTGCCTCGTGGGTATGTGGAGTCGCAGTTGGTGCCTCGGTCGTATTCTTTGCGTTGGCGACTCAACATCCGACGGATGTCAACTCAAGAGTTGCAGGAGCAGACGCCCCTGGATCTGACCGTGAAGCCGCTGCTCCGACGCCTACCACTCCATCACCAGTTGAATCCAATTTTGCAGAAGGTAGCATGTCAACGCAATCCGATTTGGTCCGATGGGATTTGGGCTTGGGGACAGAACCGCTTCAAGTTGGCATGTCGCTCCGGTCAAGGAATCGTCTCGTGCGAACGGGTGCCTTGGCAAGTACAAACGCTATGGTTCGCGATTCGGAACGAGGCTCCAGCGACTTGCAAAATGCCCTTGGATCTTTCGAGGACACTTCAACTCAATTGCCAACCGCACCAATAACTCAATCGGAACTTTTGAAGTCCCTTTTGCAGGACACGAACAACGATATTCACTAGTACGACACGATCCGTTTAACGGGCCAGTTAGCCGGTGGGCGCTAGCCCCGGTTTTCTTGAATGCTCGACATTCGTCGAGAACCGGGGCTAGCGCCCAACAACCGGGGCTTGCGCCCACCGGCTAATTGCTTGACAACCAAACTTAACTTGTTCCTTTCGCTTGAAAGTTCTTTACTATGGCTCGCTTTTTTAGTATTCGCTACTGGTTCTTCTTCGGACTGGCCCTAAGTTTTGGTCTTGGCGCGGTCGATGCGGATGAACCCGTTCGACAAGGTGACTGGCTTGCGCAACGGGACAACGAGCTTGGGCGACTTGTCCTTTCGAGGGAATTGACCCTGACCCCAATGCCAGAAACACGGCCCGCATTAAAGCATCGATTGATACCGGATGAATTCGATTTGCAGGACGGCAATGCGGCTATCTTTTATATCAAGGCCATGGGGTTTCTGGAGCAGAATAACGTTAGGGATGCGCTGAGTGAAACAAGAAAGAAGTGGCGAAAGGTCGCTGAAGAAAAGGGGGAGCCCGACAACGCAGCCCCAGAATCTTGGCTCGAAATGTCGCCGAAGGAGCTCCCGATCGAAGAAGTAAAGAAGTATCTTTTCTTTACAAGCTTTCAGCCACGCGATCTTGCAGAAGCGGCGAAACGACGATCGTTTTCTCTGGACCGTAACATTCGTCAAGTCTCGAATCCAATCGGTGTCCTCCTTCCCGAAATTCAAGTCATGCGAGAGCTTGCGAGGACTCAGAGCTTGCGTTGTCGCGTAGCGATCGCGGAAGGTCGAATCGAGGATGCAACTGCAATCATTGGCCAACAGTACGCCATGGCAAAACACCTTGGAACCGATGAGTTCTTGGTTTCCAATCTCGTCGGTTGTGCAGTTGCTGGCATCACTTCTGGGGACGCCATGCACCTGGTGCAACAGCCAACAACTCCGAATCTATACTGGGCTTTTGCATCGCTCCCGAATCCCGTTTGCGAGATCCGTAATTCGCTCGCTTATGAGCGGCAGTTTTTGTTCGAGCAATTCAAATTTCTACGCGAAGTCAATGAGACACCAAGGAACGTCGGCTATTGGGAAGACTTCGTCAGTCGTATTGTCCCTGAAGTCCTCAATGCGGATGTTTGGGGTGACCAACGCACAATCCAAGACCCAGATACCGCGAGGGCGACTTTGGTTGCCGCGATCGCTGCCGGCTACCCAGGTGCCAAACGCTATTTGATCAACGTGGTCAAAATGGATCGAGACAAAGTCGAAAGCTACTGCACAGCGCAAGTGTTCTTTCTCGCAGTGAAGCGGTTCTACGAAATGACGCGCGACGACCACTTTAAGTGGAACTTTGTGCCAGTTTCTCAAGCAATCGCAAACAGCGAATTCAAGAATCTCGACGGAAACACGACCTCTGAAAGCCACCGGCTAGGCTGGGCAAGTATACCGACCGCAACGTTTTTGGCCTCTGTTGGACAAGCGCGACAAGCGACGATGCGGGCTCAGCAGTCTATCTCTTTCCTACAAACCGTAGAAGCGATTCGAATGTACGGAGCCAATCATTCAGGCAAGCTTCCTGAATCACTCGAGAGCCTACCTGTTCCTGCCCCAGCAGATCCATTTACAGGCAAGCCAATCGCTTACGAACGCAGCGGCGACAAAGCGATTTTGACCGGCTATCCGCTGACAGGATATCAATTTCGAATTATCGTCCAATTCGCGAAATGAACAACTGTGAGTTAATGACTTTAAGATCTGTCGTTTTGTCCGGCTCGGGCTTGTCCCGACCGGACACCGTTTTGGTGTTCTAGTGGACCGCGTGAAGCAAATGGCAATTCCTGAATCGTGGTACCGCCAATGGCGGTGCCACGATTCAGGAAGTATGCGATCCGCGACGTGAATCTAGAACGCCAAAGCAGCGGACGGTGGGGTGAGCCCCAGCCCTCCTGAAATGCTTCACACCTTACCTTTAGGGGCGTGGGGAGCAAAAAAAAGCTATTTACCAAAAATTCCAGAACCAATTCAAAAGAATACAAGAAATGAAAACACGACACCCAAACCTACGCATCCCTCTGCAAGCGATGTTCGTCCTGTTCTTTTCAACCCTTTCGCTTAAGGCATACGCAGATGACTTGCTAGTTGCCAAACAGTTCATCAACGGAACCACCATCGCTATTGCCAGAATCGATTCCAAACGGATTGGATTGCCTGACGAACTGATACAGAAAATCGATTCGGATGCACAGCTAAAGAAATGGGCGAGTCCGATAATGCTGGCATTAAAGAATCTCGCGAATGCACTCAACGGGGAATCCGTGTACATCGCGGTTGACATTCCTTACTCATCAGACGTTTCGCCGGTTCGACTTTATGTCCGAAATTCTTTCAACGTCAACTCAAAAATAGTTGCCTCGCAACTGGCGGGATTTCAATTTACCAAACCGGTAGTTCAAGGTGATTTTCTTTGCATGACGTTCGCTCAGCCTTCCGAATCATCAAGTAAGCTTGCAATCGAAAATGATATTCTGCCTGTCGCACGTCCCGAATTCGATACGGCCGCTAAAGAGGTCGTCGACGATCCAATTCAAATCTTGATCTTGCCCCCAGATTATCTTCGAACAACATTTCGCGAACTCCTGCCAACACTCCCAGCGAAGTTCGGTGGCGGTCCAACTTCGATTCTGACCGACGGCGTTAAGTGGACCGCCATTGGAGTGGACCCATCCAAACTAAAGATGAAAGCGGTTACGCAGTCGAGCTCTCCAGATGCAGCAATGGCTCTCGCTTCGCATTTACCTAAATGGCTTGCCTCGCAAAAGGACGCTATTCCTATGATTAGGTACGGCATCACACACCTTCTTCCTCTATTTAGCCCTATCGTAAGCGGAGACAAGATTACGGTATCGATTCAAGGTGAAGCGCAGATGGCCAACGTCGTTGCTTTTGCTACCAATACAATTGTTCAGCTTCTTGGCCCGATGGCGACTCAGATCAAATCCGACAGGTTCAAGAAAATTGGGCTGGCATTTCACAACTACGAAAGTGCGAACAAAGTGCTGCCACCTGGAAAAGACGGTCGCGATGAAAACGGCAAAAGCTACTTGAGCTGGCGGGTCCACATCTTGCCCTACCTAGGGCAAGTCGAGCTGTACAAGCAATTCCGATTGAAGGAGCCTTGGGATAGCGAACACAATTTGAAGTTATTGGAACGCATGCCCGACGTATTCAAAGTTGGAGCTTCTGGAATGGACGCCTCAGGCGAAATGAAACCTGGCTATACTACTTTCCTCGCTCCCGCAGGCGAAGGCACGATTTTTGGTGGTCAGAAACCTTGCAAGTTTGCTGACGTTGCTGACGGATTGAGCAATACAATTTGGCTGGTCGAGGTGAAAGCCGGGCTTGCGAAACCATGGACTGCACCGGAGGATTTTGCGTTCAACGTCGAAAACCCAGGGCTTGGACTCGAAACGATCCAAGGAGAGAAGCCAACTTTTCTGTGCGGAATGGGGGATGGCTCTGTGACGCAATTGCCCCTCAGCCTACCCGCGAAAACCATTTTGAATTTGTTTCAAATGAACGATGGTAATGTAATTGATTTGCGATAAGTTGACTTGCGTTGATTAGTGGGCTTCACCCAAAGACACCCTCCCTCCGGGAGGGTCGGCCAGAGGCCGGGGAGGGTGAACTGACTTATACAATTGGCTCTTGCACTTCACCCTCCCCTCGCTACGCTCGACCCTCCCAGCAAAGCTATAAAGCATTTCCACTGTTGCAGACAGGCTTTTCTGCAGCGAAAGTCGTCAAGACTTTCGGCTGCAATGCAGAAAACACCGAAACTCTTGACGAGATTCGCTACAACATGCTTCACAGCGTTTCCCTACTAGGGGCGGATGACTTTGCCCTTTGAGTGTGCACCGGAAGGCGTAGCAAAACCGTGAGGGGTATTAGAAAGGTGAAGATTACTAAAACAGCGAATCTTCCAATTCCGAAGTCGTGACTCGCAACTCCGGCGTGAGCAATTGCAATTGAATTGCCAATTCTTTCATCGCAAACGATTCACTAGCGTGATGGCCAATCATCAGCATCGCAATGCCTAGCGATTCGGCTTCTAAGCACTGATGATAAGTGGCTTCGCCAGTCAACATGGCATCGCAACCACGACGGGCTGCGAGCGACAGCATGCTGCCACCACTTCCGCAAATGATCCCCACCTTGGAGACGCAGTGGTCTGCAGCATGTGTGTGACGAGACTGGATGTTCGGAATCTTTGAGCTGATGCGTCTTATGATTTCCGCAATCGAAACTGACACCGATAATTTGCCGTATCTTCCAACTCCGAGCGTTTCGTCGGTTGAAATCGACGTGGCAAACGTTTGTAGTGGTTTCACATTCTCTAGCTCTAGGAACGCCGAAAGCTGTTGATTGATACCGGTTTTCGCGTTGTCCCAAGCGGTATGAGGTGAGTAGATCGCAATTCCGGCTTCGATCGCTTGAACCAGCAGCTTCCCTGTCGTGGTATCGTCCGTGATTTTGTTTATTGGCTTGAATGGAATCGGGTGATGACAAATCACCAATTGGACTTGCTGTTGGATGGCTTCGGCGAGAGTTGTGGCCGTCAGTGTCAAACATGTCATGGCACGTTCGACTTGTCGGTTGCGATTGCCGACCGAAAGACCAACATTATCCCAGCTCTCTGCAAACTCGAGCGGGGCGATACTTTGCAGGGCATTCAAAACTGTGGTTAAGTGCATGACATTTTATTGAGTAAGCGATGAGATCCAGGACTACATGCAATCTTCATTGAAGTGTACCGGGCGTAACCTCGCAAGAACTCTTGAGAGGACATCAACTTTTTGCCGGCAGGTTGGACAGCAGGGATTTCGAGCAGCCCATCCAATGCGACAGCATAGAGAGCCCCGCTCAAGCTAGGTTCGGACTCTCGAAAATTTCGAAGCGACTCACCGAACAGCAAATCGCCCGCCTGAAGAGCCAACGACGCCAAGCTCATTTCAATCGGGTTGGCTTGTGGCAGAATGATTCGCAGAGTCTTGCCGTCTGGAAAGGTCAAGTGAGCGAACGAGCCGGGCCAAGGTTGCAGGCCACGGATCAATCGATCAATCCATCGAACGGGATAATGCAGATTGAGTTCACCATCTTCTTTGGCAAGCCTAGGCGCTTTGGTCGCGAGAGCTTTGTCTTGCCTTTGTCCGAGGTCGGCACAATCCTCGAGCGACGACTTCGTGGCAAGAACTGCCACCGAATCGAGCGTGGATTGGATACCGATTTGACTGAGTCGGGATTCGAGTTCTGCGGCGGTTTCTGCAATGCCGATTTCCGTCGAAGATTGACTCAAGACTGGGCCGCCATCGAGGGCGGGGGTCATGTGGATAATCGACACGCCCGCGACCGAATCGCCGGACAGAATGGACCATTGGACAGGAGCCGCCCCGCGATGCCTCGGGAGTAATGAACCGTGAAGATTAATACCGCCGAGCTTGGTTGTGCTCAGCGCATCGCGAGAGAGTATTTGGCCGTAATCGCAGACCACCATCAAGTCGGCGTTTAGCGAAGTGAGCCATTGGACCGTCCCTTGATCGTTGATCGAGATTGGGTCAGCCATGGGCAATTGATGGTCGATCGCCCATTGCCGAACAGGGCTTGCTGGCGGTTCCTTTTTGTTGGAAGTCGCAACAACCGGTCGAGTCACCACATGAGCGATTTCATGTCCATCGTCCAAGAGAGCTTGGAAGCTAGGTACCGCAAAGGGGCCGGTCCCCATCAAGATCAATCGCATTGGTTGGGTCATTTGGTTTGAGTTAGCCTTGGTTTGTTTTGCAGGGATTTCAAGTCACCCTCCCTCGGGGAGGGTCGGGCCTTCGGCCCGGGGAGGGTGAACAGGCTTGTGCAATCGTTGTTGGCACTTCACCCTCCCCTCGCTACGCTCGACCCTCCCAGCGGGAGGGTGTTTAGGCTTACGCGTCGGGTTGCCAAGAAACAAAAGTCGGGTTGCCAAGAAACGAAAATGGGCAAGCTTAATCGCTTGCCCAAGTCGTTTTGAAATTCGAACGCTAGTCTAAGAATTAGACCATGTCCTTTAGTTTCTTGAGAGCTCGAACCTTAACCGCTGTCGAAGCTGGCTTTGGATCTGCCCACTTCATTTCGCCGGTTTGTGGGTTTCGGACTTGGCGCTTTGGAAGAGCCTTTTTCTGGATGCGAACAATTTTGCAAAGGTCAGGGATTACGAACGAGCCCACGCCCTTTTTGCCAACCGAATTGGAAATTTCGGTCTTGAGAGCTTCAAAAACTTCTGCAATTTGCTTCTTCGACAGACCAGTCGCTTCAGCAATATTGGTGAAGATCTGGACCTTGGTCAGTGGCTTTTCTGTCTTGGCAGCTGCTTTTGCCATGCGATGAATCCCTTTCAACGAACCTGAAATCTTGAATGATGTCCAACCGAGGACAATTACTATTTGGTGAATTAAAGGTTGCCCTGGTTTAAATGCAACCACGAAACACATGTTTTGCGATAAAAACCCTGGATTTCGACCAATTTTTCGGGAAAAACATTGGGAAAAGTGTTTTTTTCTCGGAAAGTCTTTGGAAATCCGGCTGAAATCCCGCGACTTTTCGACGAACTCAAGTCATAACCCGAAGCGTAAGCGAGGGATTCTTTGCCCCTCGCTTACGCTTCGAGTTGGGATAATGCAGCCTTAAATCCCCTTTGGATGGTACTCCGCACCAACCGGGTACTTCAGGCAATTCATTTCCATTTTGGATTCTAGGGCTCGGCTTATGTCGATTCCTAAGACGTTCGCGAGAGCAAGAGAATAAGCGATAACATCGGAGATTTCCTGCGCGATGGGCGAGTCGTGAGCCAGTGGAATTGCTGGAGCTTCTGGGTTCGTCCACTGAAAATGCTCCATCAACTCCGCAGCTTCGATCGCGATCGACATAGCGAGGTTTTTCGGGGAATGGAAAGCTCCCCAAGACCTTTCCTCGACGAAGCGTCTTACCAACGCTTTGAGTTGATCGATCGTAGCGTTTGCATCGGTGAGTTTTTGTGGATTGGATGGGTGCATGAGCATAAGCCTTGACGATACGCGAACAATGAAGACGATTGGTGCTAATCGTTTACGCCTGAAACGGCAGACGGAAATTCACACAATTAATCATTTTCGCAGTTTTGTCGCCAATCTACTAGGAGATACTTCTATGGCCGTTCTTGTTACCAAACCAGCCCCCGACTTCAAAGCGACCGCAGTGCTCAAGGACGGTTCCTTCGCTGAATTGACGCTCAGCCAATTCAAAGGCAAATACGTCGTACTATTTTTTTACCCACTCGACTTCACCTTCGTTTGCCCAACCGAAATCATTGCCTTTTCGGACCGAGTCAAGGAATTCACAGACTTGAACGTCGAAGTTATCGGAGTCTCGGTCGACAGCGAATTTTCGCACTTGGCATGGCGAAATATGCCGCGAGCTCAAGGTGGCATCGGCCAGATCGACTACTCTTTGGTCGCCGACATCAACAAGCAGATTTCTCGCGATTACGATGTTTTGGTCGGTGATTCGGTGGCCTTGCGCGGCTTGTTCCTAATCGATACCGCCGGCGTGGTACGACACCAAGTCGTGAACGATTTCCCACTCGGCCGAAGCGTAGACGAAGCTTTGCGAATGGTTCAAGCGTTGCAATTCGTTGAGAAGCACGGTGAAGTTTGCCCTGCCAACTGGGAAGAAGGCAAACGAACCATCAAGCCGACTGTCAACGAGAGCAAAGAGTTCTTTGGCGCAGAGTATTCGGGGCATTGATAAATCTGGGCATTGATAAAAACGGAGCCACTCGCGTCCCCGACTTCTGTCCGGGTGTGAGCTTGGTTTGTTAGCGATCTGCAGGAGGAAACTACCGTAGCTGGATTCGCCAGAATTCAGTACGTTCTGAATTCTGGCGAATTCAGCTACGAATCGCGGTATGTTCTCTCCCGCCACTCGACTTAAACGAATCTTCAACGAAGCTGAGCTTCTTTGAGCTGAACCATTCCGTTGTTATGTTTCGAAATCCATTGCGGGAGTTATCAAATAGCGTAATTTCATGACAATTCCCAAGGAAACCAGAAACACTCCTGATTTGGCCGATGGACTCGCGGCTCCGAATCTTACTCACGTAAATTCGAGCGGCGAAGCGAGAATGGTGGACGTTGGACAAAAATCCAACACCCACCGGACAGCAGTCGCAAGCAGTCGAATAACCATGTCCCTGGATGCAGCCAATGCAATTCGGGCCAATTCGATCGCGAAAGGCGATTGCTTGCAGGTCGCCAGAATCGCGGCCATTCAAGCGTCCAAGCAAACCAGCGTTTTGATTCCTTTGTGCCACATGATTTTGATCGATTCGGTCGATGTCCAGCACAAATGGCTCTCAGACGTGGATCTGGAGTGGCAGGTCACAGTGCGTTCGACAGGGCCAACAGGAGTCGAAATGGAATCGCTTACGGCGGCAAGTGTGGCTGCCTTGACTGTCTATGACATGTGCAAGGCAATCGATCGATCAATGACGATCTCCAGCATTATGCTCCTTTCGAAAAAGGGTGGCGTGCGAGGCGATTTCCAGAGAAATGAGTAAGCGACTATGGATACTGTCGAAACACATCCAGCTTTAGTTCGATCCAACGTCGATGTGAGAGCGAGCAGCTTTGGCTCCAGCCTGGGCTCACCGCAATCTCTACCCGCCGTTGAACTTGATCGAAGCCCTGCCAATGCCTATCGCGATCAACTCAAATTGGCAACCTTGCCAATCCGCGACGAACTATGGCAAGTTGAGCAAATGATTCACCGGGAGCTGCATGCAAGTCAGCCTCACGTCAACGAGATGCTTGAGTACGTCGCTGATTTAGGTGGGAAGCGACTTCGTCCTTGCTTACTTCTGCTTGCAGCCAAAGCATCGGGGCTCGCCACAGAGGAATCTATCCGATTGTGCGTTGTGGTGGAACTCGTCCACACTGCCACGTTGGTGCACGATGACGTATTAGACGAAGCTCTCGTTCGGCGCCACAAAGAGACTGTCCACCAGAAATGGACCGTTCCAGCCAGTGTCCTCGTCGGGGATTGGCTCTTTACTCACGCCTATGGTTTGGCCAACAAAGGAACGTCAACCATTCCCGGCAGATGGATTTCTGACGCAGCCAAACAGGTTTGTGAAGGTGAGATCATGCAGGGGAACAGCATTCATCATTTCGAAATGCAGACCCCGGAATACTTACGACTCCTTGAAGCAAAGACTGGCGCTCTTTGCGCGGTTAGTTGCTCACTTGGGGCATGGAGTGCCGGGGCAGACGAAGCGACTTGTCACCGCATGCAGCAATATGGCCTCAAGCTTGGAACCGCTTTCCAGGTCTTCGATGACTGGCTGGATGTATGGGGACAAACCGAACAAGCAGGCAAAACGCTTGGTACCGATTTGGGCTCATTCAAGCCGACATTGCCTGCCATTCGAACACTGGAATTAATGGATACGGCTCAGAGAGAAGCGCTCATTCATCGGCTTAACATTGGAGAGCACGAAGCAGCCAGAGAATTGCGACTTGCTATGGACCGATGCGACGCTTCGCAGTACACGAAATCATTTGCCAAGTCGATGATTGCGGAGGCTATCAGCTTCCTGGATGGCTTAAGCAGCAACGCTGCAGTCGCAGCATTACGGAGCCTAGCCCTTGCTGCAGTGGACAGGCAAGGGTAGATCAGTTGGTGCCTCGCTGGTGTA
>CANHVO010000114.1 GCA_947463915.1 Planctomycetaceae bacterium | reverse complement strand
TGCCGGCAGGTCCGGTTTGAATCGTTACCAATCGATTGTTGATGAGGTTTTTGGCTACAGCGGCAGCTTCGTCGCCGCTCTTCACCAATTGAACGCCACGCTGAGTTGGCACTTCGATGACAGTTCCCTTGCCTCGTCCGCCCGCATGCAATTGCGCTTTGACGACCGCGATAGGGCCCCCCAGCTTTTCGAAGGCCGCTTTGGCTTCTTCAGGAGTTTTGGCGACAAAACCCTGGAGCACAGGCACTTGAGCTTTGCGGAAGAGTTCTTTGGCTTGGTATTCGTGGATTTTCATCAGGGATTTCTCGTTGGTGACAACACCGGGTTTGTAGAACTCTGCCGGCGAAAAATGGCAAGGGAAATGATTGGCTATTCTGCATTTCTGTCAAGGACCGTGTTGCCCAGATCTAGACGAGGTTTCCTTAGTTCCGGCGAGATTGCGTTTCGTTTCAGTTTAAATCCGCTACAATCCGAAGCCTCTGCAAGTTCTTGAATCCGTTCACTTACCGCTCTTTAGGCTGATCCAATGACGCCGTGGCTCAACAACCCACAATGGGATCTTCTAGTGGAAGATACCTATGCCGAAGCATTTAAAAGCATTTACGCTTCCGTGCTGGTCACCGCTCGGGACCAAAAATGGCTGATGGCGGCCTGCCAAGCCGCGACCGGACACGCGAGCAGCACCATCCTTTGCGATTGTGAAGCGGGCATCGAGCAGATCCTGGACGGTGTTTCACCAGGTCAGGAAACACCGGACGGACGAATCGGAGCGATTCTCCAATTTCATGTGCCCCGTTTTCGCAAAGATCGCGTTGTTCATCTGGAAAAAGTCCTTTTGGCTAGACTCAGCCAAAATGTGTTAACTTGCCCGACAACTCGTTGCTTCAACGTTTTGGATACAGACCCGTACTTCAAGCTGGGGCGGAAAATCGCCTTTTTCGGCGACGGCCATCAAACTCGAACTGAAATGTTCGGCCACAAGGGTTGGACCATCCCAACCTTGGGAGGCGAATTCTTCTTGTCTAGAAGATTCGGATTTGCCGATGGTATCATGGGGGGCAACCTTTGGTTTTTGGGATATTCCGAGGAAGCCGCCATCGAAGCTGCTGACCGAGCGGCTGTGGCTGCCGATGCAATGCCCGGTGTCATCACAACCTTCCCCGGCGGAGTTGCGGCTAGCGCTAGCAAGGCAGGCAGCAGCTACAAATTTTTGATCGCGAGCACCTACGCCGAGTATTGCCCAACCCTGAAAACGAAACTGGGTGACAAATCACTCGTTCCCGATGGAGTGGTTTCCATCATGGAAATCATCATCAACGGTTCGGATTTAGAGAAAGTAGCTCAGGCAACCTACGCTGCCATCGACGCAGCTTTGCCGGTCAAAGGACTGCAAAAAATTCGGGCAGGGAACTACGGTGGTCGTCTGGGCAAATCGTTCGTTTACCTTCATCCAGACAAACATCCTTTGACCTAAGGGTTGGGTTTCGAAGATGCCAATTGACTCATTGTGTTCGGGATGCGGCAAGACTCTTCGCGTTAACGATGAATTCGTTGGCCGCAAAGCGCGCTGTCCAGCGTGCGGAAACGTTTACGTCGTCGGGGCTGCACCACCTAACTCTTCGGTCACGAATGGAAGCCCATCCGGCTCCGTAGCTGAGACGACCTATGCTGCTCCAGGAACGACGAGCGACTCTTTTTCCCAGCCTTTAGCGGATTCTTGGTCTGCTCTCCCGACCTCTCCATCACAATTGGAGGCTCCAACCGAACGACAGTCACTTGAACAGCCAACTGCTGTTTCTGAGCAAAGAGGCGGCGCGGTACCACCGGGGCTAGAGCTGCCACAAGCCACGCCCATTGCGGAACAAAAATTCTTCGTCCGAACTCCTAACTCAATGATCTACGGACCGTCGGACAAGGCAACGGTGCTTGACTGGATCGAGCAAGGTCGATTGGACGACACTTGTCATATACGTGAGGAGTCGTCTGAACAGTGGCTCGGTCTGGCTGCTTGGCGAATCCAAACACGCAAAGTACATGCCCCCGTCTCCAATCCAGTTCATCCAACTGCCGCGGGATTTGGCGAAGTGCCAAGAGCCAATGTTCAGTCCGCTGGCTATGCGAAGTCTGGGAATGGTACGGCCGTATTGGTACTTGGTTCAGTTAGCTGGTTGCTATGTCCGACAGTAGTAGGCGGATGGATTTGCGCAATCTTGGCGATCGTGTTTGCATCTTTTGAATTGAATAAGCTTCGAAATGGCCAAGCTCCGGGCAATGAGCGTTGGTTGGTTCTGCTCGGAATGTGGTTGGGAATTGCGCACTTGGTCGCCTGGGTCTTGGGTGTTGTCGGATTGATTATTGTCTCGATCGTTTCGAATTGATTTCCCCAAACGGGGCAACGGGATTCGTTGGTATGATCGCCCTTTTGGCAAAGCTGTGAAGCATTCCTCCCTGTGTTTTCGCTACCATTGGCTTCATGCCAGTGGGGCGATCCTTGGCCGCTACAAGCAACGTATGCCGGGCTTGGCTTTCCCCCGGTTTCATACCTGAGGAAGCCGCGTGTCTCGCCTCCAAACGTTGCTTCCACCGAGTAAACTCGTCGGAGAGCTTGGACGGAATGATCAAGCATGTAGCCGTCAATTGTTGCCTCCGTCGGGGCCGGATCCCATCACACCCGGACTTCGATTTCCAAACTCCGTGGTTTCACAGAAATGTCATCGTGATTTTGGGTTTTTAACAAGCTGAGCGTATTGCTTTGTAATGGAATCAGAATCTCGTGTGCTAAACTCGGAGGTAAATCAATTCAATGCACCAACAGGATTCCGTCATGGCCAACCTAATTCACTTCGCGCTATTACCTCTTTCATTCATTTGTTTGGGGGCGATTTCTTGTGGTGGCGAAGTTGAAAGAGACTATTTCGTTTTCCTAACAACAGGCAAAACAACGCAGGGAGTTGCTCCAGAAGAAATCCAAAAAAAGCAGGCTGCTCATTTGGAGAACTTCGGCCGACTTGCCAAACTTGGATCGCTAACAACCGCGGGGCCTTGTTCGGACCCAGACAAATTGACGCGAGGCATCGTCGTTATCAATGCGGATTCGATTGCTGAGGCCGAAGCCATGTTCGGCCCTGATCCTTACGTTTCCGAAGGATTCATGAAGGCGGAATTGAATGGTTACAAGACTGTTGTTGGCAAGCTGCAACTTGTCACCGAAGTCACTTCGATGGAGCAATCGGTATTGGTGATCCTGACACAAGGTGACAAATGGTCCGCTGAACCATCGGTTGTCAAATCCGTCGATGAACAACTAGTCAAACTTGCTAAGGAACAGTTTAAGGCGAAAAAGATTGGGTTTGCCGGTCTCTTGAATGGCAAGTCCAACAACACATCGAAACGCGTCGCGGTCATGTTGTTCCGTGGCAAAGAGATCGAACCAGTAAAAGCAATTTTGGAATCACAGGCGTTTGTTCAAGACGGCGTCGTTCGGTTCAAAGCGTTTCCGCAGTATCTGGCAAAAGGTGCTCTGCCGTCCGAAGCCACCACCTCCTCTGATTGAAGAACCGTCACTTCTGTCCGTGACTCACCTTTTCCAATCGACGGCGATCTACAATCAATTTGCATTTAGCCACACGAGCTGCTAAGCTTGAATTCCCCGAACATAATCCCTCCCCGCACTGGTTTCTGCCCAGCCTCAGACTCTTTCTGGAGCCCACCTTGGTTGCAAAATCTACTACTTGCAATCCGATAAGCATTTTGAGCTTCGCTCCTATCACCCTTGCCTGTTTGCTTTCGCTACTGCAGACCACGATCTATGCGGCGTATGCGGCGGAGTTAAAGGTGATGCCTAGTAAGCTAGAACTGACAGGCCGTGATCCGACCCATAGAGTGGTTGTCTCGCTGATCGACGACCAGGGCAATGTAACGGATGTGACCCGTCGCGTTTCCTTCGAAATGGATCAATCCGGTACGGCAGCGGTTGATGTCCACGGTACAGTGACGGCTCGATCCGATGGCATGGCAACTCTGACGGTCAGACTGGATACACTGTCGGCGACGGTTCCGGTGCAGGTAGCAGCGCTGGCGGAGAAACAGACTCCGTCGTTCAAGCAGGACGTTTTGCCGATCCTGACACGCTGCGGGTGCAACACGGGCGGATGCCATGGCAAGCTGGCTGGCCAGAATGGATTCCGACTTTCACTGCGCGCTTATGCGCCGGAATGGGATTACGATTGGATCACTCAGGAAGTTAGCAGTCGTCGCGTGGATCTGGGCTTCCCCGAATACAGTCTGCTACTAGCCAAACCTTCGGGCGGTATTCCACACGAAGGTGGTGTTCGGTTTCGTCCCGATTCGCGAATGTGGCAAACTCTTCGAGACTGGATTGCGGCCCGCGCTCCCGGACCTCTCGCGGATGAACCCGATGTTCTTCGTCTCGAAGTGCTTCCTGGCGATCAAGTCTTGGTTCCAGGTCAGAAGCAGCAATTATTGGTTCGGGCTCATTACGCCGGCGGACGAATTCGCGATGTGACTTGGTTATCCCGGTTCTTTTCCAATGATGATACGACGGTGACTGTCAAGCCTTCGGGTTTAGTGACGGCGTTGCGGAGTGGTGAAGCAGGAGTGCGAGTCCATTTTCAGGGCCTTGTTTCGGTAGTCGGTTTTACGATGCCCTTTCCCAATGACATCAGTCCTGAGGTCTATACAGCCCAGCAAAACGCAATTGATGGCCCTTTGTTTCAGAAGTTAAAGCAGCTTCGACTTCCGCCGGCTGGCCCTTGCAATGACGAAACTTTTTTGCGGCGCGTCTACCTTGATGCGGCTGGGATTCTTCCGACCCCAGCGGAGGTGATTGCTTTTGAAGGAGATCCGCGAGCCGATAAGCGTGCTCGGGCAATCGATGACCTGTTGCAACGCTCTGAGTTCACGGACTACTGGACATTGCAGCTTGCCGACTTGCTTCAGAATCGCAAGGAGCGTGATCATGATGTTCGCGGGCAAAAAGGGGTCAAGGCGTTTCACCGGTGGCTGCGTGAGCAGGTGGCTAGCAATCGACCTTGGAGCGACATTGCACGCGATGTGCTGTTGGCCAAAGGGGACGTCATCGCACAGCCTCAAGCGGGTTACTTAGTCACGGTGTTGGGTGAGTTCAATAAAGTGGAAGAGAGTGAACTGCCCGATAGTGTGGCTCAGTCGTTCTTGGGGACACGAATCGGATGTGCTCGCTGCCATAATCATCCTCTCGAGCGTTACACGCAGGATGACTTTTATCATTTTGCAGCTTGTTTCGCTAAAGTGAATCTCGAGCGTCAGAACCCTCAAACCGGAGTCAGCGCAGTGACAACCGTTGGCCGCGAGGAACGTGATCAGTACCGACGCATTGCCGAAGCGGCTACCAAGCTGGCCGAAGCTTGTCGCTCCGAATTAAAGGACGAGGAAAAGACCAAACACATTGCTGATCAACAGCGCGAACTCGAAAACCAAACCAAGCGACTGGAGGAACTCCGCGGGCGGATACTCGGAGTGAACCAGCCGCGTACCTCCAAGTTCATGGCGCCGCAGACACTGGATCGGGTCGCACTAAAAGTTGAACCGGGAAGCGATCCTCGAATCCCCTTTACGAAATGGGCGATTGACCACGAAAATTTCTCGGGGGCGATGGTCAATCGCTTATGGAAACACTTTTTTGCCGTTGGGCTCGTCGAGCCCGTCGATGACTTGCGTGCCAGCAATCCGCCATCCAACGCCGCGTTGTGGAAGGTGCTCAACGATGAATTCCGTAGCCACAACTGTGACTTGCGGTATATCATTCGGCTTATTCTCAACTCGCGGGCGTGGCAACTCGACTCGGCAACTACGCCCGAAAACGAAAACGACACAAGATACTATTCGCACTACAATGCAAAACGGCTTCCAGCGGAAGTCCTACTAGATGCGATTGCTGCAGCCACCGATGTGCCGAATCTTTTCCCGGGGTATCCCGTCGGCTTGAGAGCTACTCAAGTTGCGGATCCTGGGACCGACTCTTATTTCTTGACTCTGTTTGGGCGTAGCGATCGGGTCACGGCATGTGCCTGTGAACGAAAGGGGGAGGTGACGCTGCCGCAATTGTTGCATTTGAACAATGATGAAGGTCTGGTCAAGAAAATCCGCTCACTGGATGGTCGTCTGACAAACCTGCTGCAAAATCCTGATTCCAAGAGCGTGACCCAGGACGTCTTCTTGGCAACGCTGGGCCGCTTACCCGTCGAGGCAGAACGCACAGCAATCGATGCTGCGTTGGCGACTGATGAACGTGAGCTTGTGTTTGCCGACTTGTTCTGGGCGTTACTCAACTCGAAAGAGTTCGCATTCAACCATTGATGGTCAGTAGGTTGACCCTCCAAAGGAAAAACTTCCGATGCTCGATATTTCGATTGCTAATCGTCACAGCCGCTTGTGCAATGGTGTTTCGCGGCGGAACTTCATTCGCGTCGGGGCACTTGCGCCTTTGGGTTTGGCATTGCCTCAGTTGATGGCGGCTGAAGCCGGTTCTCGTCCTACTCGAGCCAAATCGGTGATCCTGATATTTCTTGGTGGTGGACTGTCGCATCACGACTCGTTCGATATGAAGCCCGAGGCCGTGGAGCAGATTCGCGGTAAGTACAACAGTATCGCCACGAAGGTTGCCGGGCTCAATATTTGTGAACTGTTGCCGAAAACGGCGCAAGTGATGCACAAACTGACTTTGGTGCGCAGCGGGACTCATGAGAACGATCATCACGAGACGGCGACGAATTGGGTTTTGTCTGGGCGATTTGGTACGCCCTTTGGAGACCATCCGGCAATCGGATCGGTTGTCGCGCACGAGGCCGGATTTACCGGTGCGGTGCCCCCTTATGTGGCTGTGCCCAAGAATCCTTCATTTACTTGGGAACTCGGCAAGAGTGTTTGGCTGGGTGGACGCTGCGAATCGTTCAAAGCTGGTAACCCCAATGAAGCCAACTACCGAGTGCGCGATCTGTCTGCTCCCGCAGGGTTGACGTCACAAACGCTCGAGCGCCGTAAGACGCTGTTAGCCGCCGTGGATCAACTGGCTGACAAAGTGAAACATAACGATCAGATTGCGACCTATGATGAGTTCAGTCGCAAGGCGGCTGAGATGGTCCTGTCGCCTCAGGCGCAAGCGGCGTTCGCGATCGATCGAGAAGAAGCGAAGACTCGAGACGAATATGGTCGTAACGAGTTTGGTCAGAGCGCTCTTTTGGCGAGACGACTCGTAGAAAACGGTGTCCGCTTTGTGACAATCAACTACGGAGGCTGGGACCATCATGGTGACATCTTTAAAGGCCTCGACAAAAAACTGCCCGAGTTCGATTACGGATACAGTGCATTGATTAACGACTTGGATCAGCGAGGTCTGTTGGAAGATACGTTAGTACTGACGATGGGGGAATTTGGACGCACGCCCAAGGTAAATGACAAGGCGGGACGCGATCACTGGGGCCGCGCGGGTTCCATGCTCTGGGCCGGCGCTGGTGTGGCACGCGGTCATGTAATTGGGGCGACCGATAAAAATGGTGCGTTTGTTACCGATCGACCTGTTCGGCCGGCCGACGTTGCTTGGACTGTCTACGAATCCCTCGGAATTGATCCCGCAAAAGAACTGCTGACGCCGGAGGGCCGTCCTGTCTCCATCCTTGCCGAGGGAGCAACCGTATCGGAGCTCTTTACATGAGACAAGATTTACGCGTTCTGATTCCAACCTTTTTCATTTTGGGTTCCGTCGCGCCAACATACTTTGAGTTTGGTTGCCGCACGCCTGCCCAAGCGGATGATAAAAAAAATGAGGCAGCTCGAATTACCGCCACCGAACCCGCTGTCATTGTTCGTGGAGCCAAGACAACTCTCAAAGTGCGAGGCTTCAAGCTCAAGGAGGCCACGGAACTGCGATTGCCCACGGCAATGGAAGTGAAGGCCGAGATCAGGGAAAAGAAGGACGCGGTCCAGCCCAAAGGACTGGAGAATAAGTTGGTCGGTGATACGCACATTTTTGCAGAGATAACCCTGCCAACCGATCACCCGACGGGAATACTAGAATACGTTATCGCAACTCCAGCCGGTGATGTTTCGGGTAAGATTTTGGTGTTGCCGTCTGATGCAGTGATTGATGAGAGTGAGCCTAACAACGGATTTCGTGAAGCACAGAAGCTGCAACCGGGCCAGTCGGCGAGCGCCCGCATTCAGACAGACAAAGATGTCGACGTTTATGCATATCAAATCATCGCGGGTCAGCAGTATAAAGTAACCGTGACCGCGGGCGGTTCTTTGATATTGGATGCTGAGCTAAATTGTTTTAATGGGCGAGGCCAACTTCTTGCGGCTGCCGATGATGCGCAGTCTCGCGATCCCGTCCTAACGCTCAAGTCGCCAATAGACGACGTCGTGTTTCTGTGCGTCAGTAGTGCGCATGATATTGGAGGTGAATGGCACAGCTATCTGCTGACTGTGGAGGAAGTGAAATGAATCCGCTTCGTTTTCATGCCTTTCTCGTTATCTCAATGTACGTACCCTGTTCGCTGGCCATTGCTGACGACGTGCCGATTTCTTACCATCGCGACGTGCTCCCCATTTTTCGAACGAATTGCATCGTTTGCCATAAACCGGGAAAGGCGAGGGGCGGACTGGATTTAACAACGCATGCTGCGCTGCTGAAAGGTGGTGACGCAGGCTTGGCGGTCAAAGCGGGCGATATCCAAGGCAGTCGGTTGATCCAAACGATCTGTGGTGAAGAGCCAGAAATGCCCAAAGACAGCGAACCGCTGATGCAAAAGGAGATTGCGATCCTAAGTCGCTGGATTGCTCAAGGTGCATTAAGAGACGAGCCAGTCGAAACGCTCGCGCGACGGCCTGCCGAACCACCAACCTACCATGCGTTGCCGTCAGTCCACGCACTTTCATTTTCGCCAGACGGAACGCTTTTGGCTATCGTCGGACGCCATGAAATTCTTCTTCATCAGTCAGATGGTTCAGGCATCGTTGCGCGATTGGCAGGGGATTCACCTCGGCTGGAGTCGATCGCATTTTCGAGAGATGGTAGCTTACTCGTGGCCAGCGGCGGTTCCGTTTCTGAGTTTGGCGAGATTCAGATCTGGGACACCGCGACACGCCAACTCCAACGTTCCATCAAAGCATCAAGCGACGCGTTCTATGGCGTTTCCATTTCCCCTGACAATCGGCAGGTCGCCGTCGGCTGCGCGGACAAGCTAGTACGAGTTTTTAGCGTGGCCGATGGCAGCGAAGCGATGCGATCCGACAACCATTTGGATTGGGTGTTTGGTTCTGCCTTCACCAACGACGGTCTGCGTTTGGCTACAGTCAGTCGCGACAAAGCGGCAAAGCTGATTGATATTGTCACGGGGCATCTGATCGATGACATCAATCAGACGCGCGATGCACTGATCTGCTTGGCGCGACATCCAATTGACGATCTCATTGCCACGGGTGGCACCGAAGGAAAGATCCGACTCTTCCGAATGCAGCCACGAGGCGGAAGGTTGGCTGAAGGCGACAACAAAGAAGAGAGTTTCGTTCGAGAATTCGAACACATGGGCTCCCCGATCCAGGCCATTGCCTTCGGCCCCGATGGTTCCACAATCGCCTGCGGAACATTGAGCGGGCAGCTAAGACTATTCAAAACGGAAAATGGGCAGCGTTTGTCTCAGATCAAAGGCAGTCGCGGCCCCATCTTCGCTTTAAGCTTCACTCCAGATGGAAAGCAGATCGCCTCCGGAGGGTATGATGGTAGAATCCGATTCTACAACCCCACGAGTGGTGAAGTGGTGAAGGAGTTTGACAGCGTCCCGATCGACCCAGAAAAGGTTGTCAAGAAAGAGAGTACTAACAACTGATCGACTCTGACAGATTCCGCTTCCAAGCACTTCTTCATAAGTTCTTGGGGCAATAGAGCAAATTAGCCAAACGGCTTTAGCCTTGTCATTGCCCATATCTTTTTGACTTTGCTCCCCTCGCCACCTGCCGCTACAAAAATACACCGCGACGTGCTTAGTTGGTTAATCAACTTGACCTTAGATCAACTGGAGTCACGCTTAATCTAGTTGCCGTCGAGCCTAGCAAGGAATTCTTCAATAAGCCCTTGCGGTGCTTTGACGACATGTTCGGGGCCTGGAAACCCGCCGCTTTTGACGTCGTTGATATAGTCGCGAAATCCTTCGATTCGCTCCACTTGTATCGCCTGTTCCATCTTGAAGAGGTTTCGATACTGTTTCGTGTGTCGTGGATAAGGAGGTGCATGATTGCCTAAGATATCTTCGGCAAACATGAATTGAATGTCACCGCCGCTGCCCGCACCAATCGACGAAGTCACCAAGCTAGTGCGACTGGAAATCTCCGCCAGCAACTCGGCCGGTACGACTTCAACTTCGACGGCCCAAGCGCCAGCGGCTTCGAATGACTTAATCTGCTCGAACACCCTGATGGCCTCGTCCGTGGTCTTTCCAACCGCCTTAAGGCCTCCCGTCCACGTACTCAAGCGGGGCACCAATCCAGCATGAGCTTGAATAGGAATTCCAACGCTAGAAACAGCCCGAATGAATTCGGGACCCCATTGGCACATGATTCCATCCGCACCGGCTTCCATTGCGTCGAAGCCTGCTCGGACCGCTTCCTGCACTGTGGCAATCTTGGTCAGCCCGATGCAGAATGTCATGAACGTATTCGGAGCAGCTTTGCGAATCGCGATCGCGCTGGCAGGGTTCTTTGGATCAAACTTGACTTTAAGCGTATCGATTCCCGCCTCTTCCGCTGCCGCTGCCTCGCTTGTCGTAAAGGGCATCGTTTCAGTCAGAACCGTCTTTCCCTTTAAGCCTTGAAGGTGCTTGATGGTGTAATTGCGAGTGCCATACTCCCCACCCAAAGTCATGATCCGGTGCAGCCCACGTTTGTGAGCATCTCTCGGTGGTAAGGTGCTAGAGGTTTGTACGTCTGGCTTCATAGCTTTGATCTTTTGTTCCAGGCAAAGACTTAATTTCAAGGAGTTGGCTTCAACAACCGGCTTGGAAATCGACCAGCCCAACTCAACTCCATGGTAACAGTGATTGAGCTTCCATGCTACTCGTTCAGGAGTTCGGAATGATGGTACCAATCCAAATAGAACAAGCCTTGGTTGGTCACGGTTTCGTTACTCGATCGCTTACACTCAACAATACAAGCACAACCGTTTTCGTCGATGGCGAAAACACCGTTGATTGTAACGGACGTGCGCCCGCGTTGATGATCCCGTTGGGTTCAAATCGTGATGTGGATCCTGAAGGGATTATATAAGGTAGCTGGGTGGTGTCGCGCAACGACGCACCCCCGGAATTCGTGATCAAATGCGACGCTAACTGCCGGGGGACCCGCGCCGTCAGCGGAAAACCAGTCGCGACGAACGGGCGTGGCCACATACTGACCGAACTGTGGCCAGTCCGGCTACGA
This sequence comes from Planctomycetaceae bacterium, assembly GCA_947463915.1. Classification (GTDB taxonomy): domain Bacteria; phylum Planctomycetota; class Planctomycetia; order Pirellulales; family Pirellulaceae; genus JBKCUI01. The sequence goes on along the minus strand of CANHVO010000114.1, from coordinate 7,431 downwards.
AAGACATGTTGACCGAACTGTGGCCAGTTCGGCTACGAGAGACATGCTGACCGAACTGTGGCCAGTTCGGCTACGAAAGACATGTTGACCGAACTGTGGCCAGTCCGGCTACGAAAGACATGTTGACCGAACTGTGGCCAGTTCGGCTACGAAAGACATGTTGACCGAACTGTGGCCAGTCCGGCTACGAAAGACATGTTGACCGAACTGTGGCCAGTCCGGCTACGAGAGACATGTTGACCGAACTGTGGCCAGTTCGGCTACGAAAGACATGTTGACCGAACTGTGGCCAGTTCGGCTACGAAAGGCGTGCTGACCGAACTGTGGCCAGTCCGGCTACGAGTTCAAACCCTTTTGTTTAGCTCAAAAGATCCTTGACAACACTTCCGTGAACATCGGTCAGTCGGAAATCGCGTCCGGCATGGCGATACGTTAGTCTTTCGTGATCGAAGCCTAAGCAATGCATGATGGTCGCTTGCAAGTCATGCGTATGTACTGGATTCTCAACGACATGAAATCCGAGGTCGTCGGTCTTGCCGTATTGAAAGCCGGCTTTGGTGCCGCCGCCCGCCATCCACATCGTGTAGGCTTGCGGGTGGTGATCGCGTCCATTGGCACGCCCCAATGATGCGTTCGATTCGATCATTGGAGTTCGGCCAAACTCACCTCCCCATATGACTAACGTCGAATCGAGCATTCCAAGCCGCTTCAAGTCCTGAACTAAGGCAACGGTCGCTTGCTCGGTCGCTTTGAGGTTTCCTTTGTGGTTGCCTACAACATCCGAGTGAGCATCCCAGCCTTCATGATAGATGTTGATGAAGCGGACACCACGTTGGACCATGCGACGCGCCAACAAGCAAGCGCGAGCAAAGGATGGCTTGTCAGGGTCGCAGCCATACATGGCAATCGTCTCAGCGCTCTCTTCTTTCAAATTCATCAGGTTGGGGGCCGACGATTGCAATCGAAAGGCCATTTCATAGTTCGCAATGCGTGTCGCTATTTCGGGATCGCCAATCATCGCAAGCCGTTGTTTGTTAAGTTTGTTCACCGCATTGAGCGAAGCCAATTGAGCCTCGCCGTCGATGCCATCCGGGTTGGCAACATTGAGAATAGGATCGCCTTGGTTTCGGAGCCGAACTCCGGTATAGACCGTTGGCAAGAATCCGCTCGACCAGTTGGCGGCTCCGCCACTGATGCCTGCTCCTGTCGACATAACGACGAAGGCGGGCAAGTCCTCCGTCTCGGCTCCTAAGCCGTAGAGAACCCAGCTGCCAAGGCTAGGTCGGCCTGGTTGCGAAAAGCCCGTGTTGAAAAATATTTGAGCGGGCGCATGATTGAACTGGTCCGTCTTAACTGACCTAATGAGGCAAATGTCGTCTGCGATTTTGGGTAAATGCTCGAACACATTTGCAATCTCAAGTCCCGATTGCCCATGCTTTGCAAATTCGAACCGTGGTCCCATCACGGCGGCATCAGGCCGAATGAAGGCGTAACGTTGTCCCATAATCACCGACTCGGGCAACGGCTTGCCCTCGAGTTTACTCAACTCGGGTTTGTAATCAAAAAGATCGAGATGACTGGGGGCACCAGCCATGAACAAATGGATCACCGCTTTGGCTTTACCCGGGAAATGCGGTGGCTTGGCTGCAAGTGGGTTGGAGGAAGTCACGTCCGCTGCATTCGAACGTGGCATTCCGCCAACAAGCAGGCTGCCAAGTGCAGCTTTTCCAAGTCCAATGCCGCACTCATTCAAGAAGTGGCGTCTTGCCACTTGAACTGCTGATGGATCGTTGTTCATATGGTTGTCCTGGTGAGCCGATGGTTGGATTGGTCTTGGAGTGGAAAGTTGTTCATCAGAACGATTTACTTGGTAACTGCTTCGTCAAGATTCATGATGACACGGGCTACCAATGTCCAGGCAGCACGATGGATCGCATCGTCCACTGTCAAGTTCTCCGATGGGGAATCGGTTGCGATCTTGTTAGCTGGCAATTGACCTTCTTTGAGTCGAGTGCGTTGATGAGAATAGTAGTCTAGCAATGCGCTTAACTCATCCTTAGTGGCAGGCCGAATTAAGATTTTCCGGAAGAGGTCGGCGATTTTTTCCTGGTCTGACCCCTTTGCGTTGAATGTCGATTTCCCAAGTTCACGAGCCGCTTGCATAAACGTGACATCGTTGAGCAGGGATAGAGCTTGCATAGGCGTGTTCGTAATGTCGCGGCGAGCCACACAGGCCTCGCCAGTCGGAGCATCGAAGGTAGCGGTGAGTGCAAACGGAGATGTTCGTTTCGTAAAGGTGTAGAGACTTCGTCGAAATCGATCTTCGCCCGAACTCACAGTCCAAGCGAGCGCTCCGTACGTTCCCTCAGTTGTGACGTTGGCCGGTTGCGGTGGGAACACACTTGGGCCACCGCGCTTCTTTGAAAGAAGGCCCGATGACGCAAGCGCTTGATCTCGAACCACTTCGGCATCAAGGCGAACACGTGGGCCTCGAGAAAGCCAACGGTTGTCTGAATCTTTCGCCAGCGATTCTGGGCGGACCTGGCTGGACTGGCGATATGTTTGGCTCATCACGATTCGCTTATGCAATTTTTTTAACGACCAGCCGTTAGCGATAAAATCCAAGGCGAGATAGTCCAACATCTCAGGGTGAGTCGGTGAGTCCCCTTGATAGCCGAAGTCCTGGGAAGTACGAACCAATCCGCGTCCAAAGAAGGCTTCCCAAGCGCGATTGACTGTAACGCGCGCGGTGAGTGGATTCGATGGCGACACAAGCCACTTGGCAAACTCAAGTCGATCGGTTGGCTGTTTGGCTTTATCGCTCAAGATTAGTGGAGTGTGGGGTTGGACTTCATCTCGAGGTTGAAGAAACTCGCCACGATGGTATCGGTTGGTTACGCGTGGGTTATTGCTAGGGCGTTCTTGCATCACTAAAGTGCTCAACGACGGAATCAAGGAATTGCGCAAGCCATCGATCTCTTTGCACGCTTCAGCGAGTTCAGGAGTACGATCCAAGAAGGCCTTCATCACCAAGTCGCGATCGTTGGTCGTCCATCGATCCGCGGGACTTTGCAACAACTTGGCAACGTCCATGGGAAGATCATTGGCGGAGCCGACAGACTGCGTGGTGTACGACCATCGAAACCTACCCATACCCGGCGCGTACCAGCGTTCGCAAAGCATCGAGATTGAGATTGGACCTGCCACGTCCATCGGTTTCTCGAACTTGAAGACAGCCACGTGTCGGCGTCGTTGTCCGCCATCGATCGACCAACCTGATTGTTTGTCGCCATCGATGCACTTGGCCGCGGTGTTTCCACCACTCGCATAAGACTGGCTAGCCTCGCTGATTTTTAGAACATGATCTTTTTGGGATACCGTAACTTCGCTCAAGAAAAAATCGCCGATGGGTCCTTCGTAGTAGACAGCCCCTGGACCGCCCTTGGGCAGACGCTCGTCTGGGATCGCTTCCAATTGCAAACCTGTAACACCCGCCGGGAGCGAATCGAAATCAACGGTGTACGTGTCAGCCTTCTTGAAGTCACCAGTCGCCAGAATGGATTTGTCGTCCAAAATCGTCAAGAGTGGAGTCGTCGAAGTGGCATGAACAGGATTGGCTATTTCCCAAGTGTTGACTTTTAATGATTGCTCTTGGAGCCATTCGTTGAATCGCTTGGTCAAAAGCTCTTTGCGTCGAACTTCGACCGGCACGTCATTGTCGGCAGGTTTGCCAAGCGATAATCGAAATTTACCCAGAACGTGATTGCCGCCGTAGTTGTGATCGAGTCGGATGCTCAACGTTTGTGCACCGTCTAGGACCAACGACTTTTCGAATTTTACGGTCAGTTTGCGATCGACATTCCATTGTCCTGGTCCATGAATGGCCCAGCCGGTATTGGGTATGCCATCGATTGCATGATTAGCTGGGAAGCCAGATTGAGCAAAGTCAGCGCTAGCGTCGGTTAGCCTAATGGGAGAATCACCGAGCGTAACTGTTAACTCGGTCAAAACGAAGTTGCCGTGGTCGGTTAATCCCGGCCCTTTGCTCGGCAACGAGGGGTTCGAGATCGCTTCCAGTTGAAGACGATCATAAGAGCCAGCAGGAACTTTAAGTGTTACCGTAAACGAGTCCGTCGTCTTCGCGGGTGCTTGAGCGCGTACGATGTTATCCGCCTCAAGGGCAATCTTTGTTCCTTGAGCAGATTGCGGATTCATGGCCACGGGTGCCAACCAAATGGTATCCATGGGTACTGGGAATCGATCCGCAAGTTTGGAGATAAGCTCCTCAGACTTGCGATCGACGTCGGCTTTTTTTGCTACAGCGTTTTTGTCGGGGATGGGAAGTTCAGGTTCATCGGCATTGTTAAGCAGGGCGAACATCCCGTAGTATTCATGATGAGAAATCGGATCGTATTTGTGCGTGTGGCACTGCGCGCACCCGATCGTCAAGCCTAGCCATACGGTCCCTGTGGTCGCAGTTCGGTCGGTCATGGCGTGGAAACGAAACTCGAGCGGGTCGATTCCCCCCTCTTCATTCAACATGGTGTTTCGATGAAAACCGGTTGCGATTTTTTGATCTAGGGTGGCGTTAGGGAGCATATCGCCTGCCAGTTGTTCGATCGTGAATTGATCGAAAGGCATATCCTCTTGAATTGCGTTGATCACCCAATCACGGTAGGGCCATATCGTTCGCAGTTTGTCTTTTTCGTAACCGTTGGTATCTGCATAGCGTGCCAGGTCTAACCACTTGCGAGCCCAGCGTTCGCCGTAGTCAGGAGAGTGCAGCAGATCGTTTACGATTTTCTCATAGGCGGCATCGCTCGGGTTGGCTGCGAATTGATCCGCGTCTTCCGCACTTGGGGGCAGTCCAACAAGGTCTAGGTAAACGCGGCGTATCTGTTCGTAGGGTGTGCCCGGTTGCTGTGGTGTCAGGCCTAGCTCGGTCAGTTTGCTGAACGCGAAGCGGTCGATGGCATTTTGATTCCAGAGTTGGTCGTGAACGATTGGTGGTTCGGTTTTCTTGGGCGACTCAAATGCCCAATGCATCTCATATTTAGCACCCTTTGAGATCCATCTTTTCAGAACGTCTTTTTGGGTATCTGTCAAAGTTAGCTTCGAAGTAGAGGGAGGCATTATCTCATCGGCGTCTTGTGATGCGATGCGGCGAACCAATTCGCTCTTGTCGACTGAGCCAGGTACGACCGCAATCGCCCCCGAATCGCTCGGGCTATTTGCAGACTCGGGATGATCTAGTCGCAATCCACCATGTCGGGTTAACTCATCTGGCCCGTGGCATTTGAAGCAAAACTGGGAAAGGATTGGTCGCACGTCACGTGAATAGCTGACCGAATCGTCTGCGGTCGCGATACCGGTTAGCATTGCGAAGATAAAGCCGATGATTATTCGATAGATTTGCATAGCTAGGAGAGACTTGCTGGAAGCATTCGTTGGGTCAGCTTGCTGAGAACAACTTAAGGAAGGAAATCGGGAGGCGAGGCGACGCATGGTGAAATGCGAAGATACACTTCAGTATAGTTTAGATCCGCTTCAAGAGAAATCGGTTTCCGTTCACCGCGTCCGGTTCTTTCAGGCCCCAGGGGCTTGGTTGCAATCAATTGATATTTTGGCCGCAGCGAAAGACATTGGAAGCGACTTTCTTTAGGGCAATGCGACCACGAGCCGTGTTTTCAAATCCGGCCGTTGAAGCAACTCAACGCAAAAGAGACGTCTCCGATGTGTCAGAAGTGTGTCAAACCGGTACGAGTTGGGGGAGTCGAACTCTCCCCCGTTGGTTGCGTGCCTGGCTCAAGCTTGCTCCGAGGAGAGAAACTACCTAGTTTGGTCCGGTAGCAGCGGAAGGTTTGGGAGTGTCCATGATTCGAGGCGTCAACGCGACGATCATTGTGGTCTCCGAGTCGGCACCTGGCGTGTTGTCGAATACACGAGGAATAGCCACGACAATCGATTCACCCGCTGCAAGCTTCACCGATGAGCTTAATTCATACTGCTCTGTTGCCGGCACTTGCACCGTGAATTGCGGTCCCGCGTTATCAGAAGTCCGAAATGGCAAGTTCGCGTAAGAGACCTTACCAATGCTGGATGCCCTGACTTTGAAGGCTAACGTGATGCCGTCCGCATCGCCTGCTCGTGGCGTAAGTTCGAGATTTATCCCATCGTCAACAAGAGAAATGACGGGTTGTAATCTGCCATCGGCTTTCGGATCAACACCTGTAACAAACGGTCGCTGTTTTTGATTCGCTATACCCGCTGTCTGACCATCATACATTGTAACCTTCGGCCCAAGTAAGACATTGCTTTTACGGTCTGCTGATACCGTTCGAGTCAATTGTGCTAGATCAGCTTCGTCGATACGAGCGGCAAAGGCTGGTCCGAGCCCTCGGACCTTTAACCCGTCAATTCTTCGACTTGCCCAATCAATGGAGCTCGCCGTTTTACTGCTGGTTTGAATGAACCTCGCTTCGATCGTGATCTGTTCAGGCTCGCCATCTTTCCAAATATCCAGTGTTTGCTTAAGAAATTGATGCTGGCTATCGGTTAGTGCCGCCGAAAGCGTTTTGCCATCGACATGTAATTTCCCCCTCATCCATGGCGGCAAGGACATCCAAGTAGTCAACTGTTCGAGGGGCGTTTTCTCTGTCATTTTTGGGTGCTTGGGCATCGTCTCAAAGATAGGGATTACATCATATGTTTCAATGAAAGTTGGAACGCCAGATTCTTCCTCGTTTAGCGGACCGAACCACGACGGCTGAACTCGCAATTCGGTTGAGTCGCTTGAAAACAAATTTAATTCCGGCAACTTGCGATCTAATTCTTCCCTCGCGTCAGTCAGTCCGGCGAATGCAATTGCCCCCACAAGCCCTGCTGATAGGCACTTGGTTGACAGGCCGTTGGGTTTGCTATCTCGCATCAACAACTCAACTCGTTTCTTGAGATGCTTGCCAGATGCGAAGGAGATCAGTCCAAGCGTTGGTGACTTCTTTGCAGCGACACGATCTTGAGCAAATCGCAGCAGTAGTTCTCCGTATGCGGAAACTTCGTTCTGCGAAAGACTCTGCAAGGCTAGTCGGTCTGCAGCAGCTTCCATTGCAGCACGTAAACGGCTTACGATCACCCAAACGATTGGGTTAAACCAATGAAATGCTCCTGCGATCGACGCGATAATGACGACTGGAATATCGCGGCGACGAATATGAGCAAGTTCATGGCGAATAACCCAACGCAACTCTTGTTCACTCGAAGTTTCGGTGAGTCCGGGCGGAATACAAATCGTCTGTCGAAACAGTCCAAAAACCGCTGGTGCAGCGAGCGACGGCACTTCACGCAATAATGGTCGCCGTCCGACGGCCAAAGAATCACACTCGCGAAGAACCAAATCGATCAGCGGCTGATCGTCGAGGACGCGGCAGGATC
>CANHVO010000113.1 GCA_947463915.1 Planctomycetaceae bacterium | reverse complement strand
GTTGGTAACGCCCGTATTCGCAAAGTTTCCATTGGAAACTAGGTTCGTAGTATCGCCATCGCCGTTGTCGCCGATGAGAACGTCGTCGCCATCTCCACCGTTGAGTTCATCGTTTCCAGCTCCACCGACAAGCGTGTCGTCGTTGACAGCTACGAGACTGACGTTGTCGAGCGCCGTACCAATGGCATCAGTGCGCCCGATTTCAACGAATCGCAGTGTATCGGATCCATCGCCTGATCCAGAAACGAGCTCAAAGTTGTTTTGTTTCCACCCCTCCGCAAACGCCCCGCCGGTAGTGCCAACCTTCTGGCCATTCCAATAAACTTCTAATACGCCAGTACCCTCGGCTCCACGGCTTCGCGAATCAAAGTTCAGTTCGTAGGAATCGCCTCTTTCGAGTCCTTCGATCTTTTGGGAGAACGCAATTCCGCCAGGCGAGGCATCGGTGTCGAGCCAGTGCTCACCGTCAGTTGCGCCAACGTTCATGTGCGCAGCGTCAACGATTTCGAATTGAGGGCCACTTTCCAGTTTCCAGCCCTCAAGCTGCTGCATGCCTCGCCAGGAACCGGTTGCTATATCACCACCGGCAAACTTCTCGAAGCTACCATTTTGAATGAAGTTTTTTCGGCCGCTGTCGCCAGTTAGTTTGTCGTCACCATCGCCGCCGACAAGAACGTCATTGCCTTCGCCACCGGCAAGTGTGTCGTTTCCGGTGTTGCCTTCAAGGTGATCGTTGCCTGTTCCTCCATCGAGCAGGTCATTGCCTTGGCCACCGAACATATCGTCATCGCCAGCCCCGCCAAATAGCTGGTCGTTGCCGCCGTTGCCGAACAATTTATCGTCACCGCCTAACCCGTTGAGCACATCATCGATCGATGAGCCATTGCCGGTATCATCACCTTGAGTGGCATCTATTTCCTGCTCGTTGGTTGTTGTATCAACCCAAGTCGCTGACATCAGAATTCTTGGTTCTAAGATGTCAGTGGTGAAGGAAGCTTTTGTTTTCTCCGCTGCGACAGACGTTTTTGATTTGTCTTGTTTGCTGCTTGCGTTCGACTTGTTGCTATTCTTCTTTGACATGTTTTCTTAGGACTTCAAAAGTTGACTGAAAAAATTTGTATGAGTTATTTTTTGCGGATGAGTTGGTCTAATGTCCGCCGGAAAAAGTTACTGAACGTTGGAGTCGGAGCCGGCGCCCGATTGCGATAGTCTCACAGCGAACCCAGCCGGCAGTTGCTTGTTTGAGTTTTCAATTTCAACCACAACCCGAATGGTTTGAGTCGCAGCATCGATCAGAGGAGCAATGAACACGATCTTTGCATTCAGCAAGGGGCTGCCTGGTAAATCAGCTCGCAGCTCGATGAGTTCTCCTACTCGTCGCAAAGCGACCAGCGACAGTGGGATGTGGAGATCTGATCTGAGGCGGTTGATATCAGCGATCTTCACGATGGGAGCACCGCGCGAGACCGTCTCTCCCAGATGCGGATAGATTTTGATAACCGTTCCTTCGAACGGCGTACGGATTTCATAGGTCTCAAGGCGTGCCTGCTCGATCTTCAAGCGTGCCAACGCGTCCCGCTGGCTCTCGAGCCCCTCTTGCAGTGCCGCTTTGGCTTCGGACAATCGACTGCTCGCTTCATCGACTTCCAGGCCTGAGGCGGCTTTCTTGCTAGCAGCCTGTTGGATTCGACTTAAAAACTGTTCTGCTAAAGAGACTTTGGCTTTGGCGGCTTCCAGCATTGCTTGTCGGTCAGCTGATGACTGCGCAGCGATGACGGACGCCAATGCCACTCGGTTATCTATCAAGGCCAGAACCGTATCCGCGGGGACAGGATCCCCCTCTGCGACTAAGAGTTTCCAAAGCGGACCATCAGCGGCAGCCGATATTTCTGCGACCTGCAACGGATGTGCAATTCCAGGAAGCATTTCGACTTCAGTTGCTACGTCCGACCGCTGAGTCTGTTCAGTCGCGCTACGCTCCAATTCTAATTTGGCATCAGCAACCGCGATTTCCTTCGAGGGATCGGACGCAAGCGGAGAATTCGAAGCGGCATAAGACTCTGGTCTCTGCCCTTCCATGCTCATTTGCTCCGAGACAAATCGGCCGCTTGGCGTTTCGCCTGTGGGCTTAGTGTTTGAATTTGCGTTCCGGGTCCACAACCCAAACGCAACGCCAATCAATGCAATCGAAAGTACGGATGCGTAGCCATTAGTAAGGAATTTCAAGATCCCAAAGTCCTATTTTCGGTTGACTGATAATCCCACGAAGATGAACTCAGACGATGGGCAGTTCAATTCGGGGGGTTTCCTTAGGTATACGTAGCTCTTGAATTTTGACACGTTTAACGTATTAACGAGATTGCTTGCTAAAAAGTGAATAGGATGCGTTGACTTTTGCGCATACACCCATTGATTGGCCTGGGGTAGCCGTACATGCGATTCCTTTTGATTCGAAGATGCGGGTTGTGCATGTCGAAGATCCAGTAGGATTTTCTTCTTTCCAAACTGATCTTGTTCGACTGCATTTGCCGTTTTTCCGTCAATGAATCTAACGCCATCCAAATCCTTAAGCGAAAACGACAGCTCGAATTGGTCTCGACGCAGTTTTGGGGTGGCGATTGCGTCGATGGCAATCGGCCTTCCTGGCTGCAAAGTTGGACCTGATTTTTCGCAGCCGAGCGCACCGCAGTTAAACGCCAACTATCAACAATCGCTCGAAAACAATGGTATTGAAAACGTCCCGGTTGATTCGCAAATGTCCCGGTGGTGGACTTATTTCGACGACCCCATGCTCCAGATGCTGATTCGCGACGCGAGTCAGCAAAACCTGACGATTCGCGAGGCCTACTTTCGCATTGCAGAGTCGCGAGCTCTGCTCGGAGTTTCCAAGTCGCAATACTTTCCTCAAGTGAATTCCAACGCCGACTCGAGCTTCAAACGAAACAGCCAAAACAACAATCAAGTACTTAGCCAAAACAATGAAAGCGCTTTTTGGAGCTATTCCAACGGCTTTGATTCGAGTTGGGAAATCGACTTGTGGGGCAAAATCGCGCGCGGAGTCGAAGCGGCCAGCGCTGAACTGCTAGCGCAGCATGAATCGCTCAACGACATTCGAGTAACCTTAATGGCCGACGTCGCGACGACCTACATTCAGATTCGCGTTCTGCAACAACGACTAAACATTGCAAAACAAAATCTCGAATTGCAGCAGCAGACGCTTTACATTGTTCAAGCCAGACAGGAAGCGGGTATTGTCGGCCAGTTGGATCAATCCGAAGCCGAGTCAAACGTCGCAGTCACCACAGCATCCATTCCGCCCCTCCTACAAGAGTTGCAGGTGGCATTGAATCGATTGTCGGTGTTGTTAGGCCGGACTCCTGGCGCTGACTTTGTGCTGGAAGACGGGTTTGGTCAGCTGCCGATGACGGTCATCGAGAATGTTCAGGCCGGCATGCCCGCGGAGCTTCTTTCGCGTCGCCCCGATATTCGCAAGGCATACTATGATGTGATGGCTGCCAATGCGAGAATCGGTTCTGCAGTTGCGGAGCGACTGCCTCAATTGACGATCCGTGGCAACATTTCGGTGGAAGCTCGCGACGTCAGTGTACTCTACAGTGCCAACAGCCTAGCGCACTCGGTTGGTCCCAGTCTGAAATGGAACATCCTAAACTTTGGCCGACTCAAGCGAAACATCGAAGCAAGAAAGGCGAGCCACGAACAAAGCGTGGTGCGCTACGAAGCGGCCGTACTTCGCGGAGTTCAAGAAGTGGAGTCGGCTTTGGTAGAGTACGTACGTCAAAAAGAACGCGCTCTCGAATTGGAGAAAGTTGTCACGGCGACAAATCGATCCGTTGAAATCAGCTTGGCTCGATACGAACAAAATCTGATCACTTTTGACCGGGTTCTTGACGCTCAACGAAGCCTAGCAACGGCCCAAGGAAATCTTGCGACCGCTCGAGGCGATATCCTGTTTGCCTTGGTCAAAACGTATAGAACGCTCGGCGGGGGCTGGGGCGAAGATATATCGAATTGATTCGAATTTGACTCTTAAACGTTGCCCCTAAGCACATCGCTATGTGCTTAGCCGTTCAAGTAGCCGTTGGGCGGTAGCTGAGAAATTGGAATTTGACCTTCAAAGATATTGGTAATGACAAAGGGCGCTAGCCCTGGTTCTAGAAAGACCCCGGCGGCCTTGTGCCGCTCGGTGAATATGGCTCGCAAGCTAGAAACCGTGGCGAGTCTATTGAAAAGACCCCGGTGACCTTGCGTCGCTGGTGAATCAGGTTCCTTAGCTAACGAAACTTGCCTACCGGTCGGACAAGCCGACCGGGGACGCCTGATGCAAGTTGGTCGATTCTAGCCGCGAGCCTCGTGCTCCAGTTGGACAAGCCAACTGGGGGCCAAGCGATCGTTGGGGAACAAAGACAACTTATCGAAAGCCCGTGCCAACAGTAGATCTTTAACACCTCGTTCCAACACCTCTAGAAATCGAACGCCAATCGAGTTCCAAAACCGTGAATGGTACCGCTTCCGGCTGCAACCGATGCCACATCCGCAACCTTTCGATCGGTAGCCGAATAGTTAAATTGCCACTTCATGTTTGGATTCCAGTACCAGTTTAAACCTGCGGTCAAATTGTCCAGAATACCGCCGTTGAGTCCCTCGTCGTTTAGGTCGAGGTGATTGTACCGCACACCAACTTGCCAAGCGCCCATGCCACTTATACCATCACACTTGCTTGGTTTGAAAAATTGAGTGTGGGGTCGCACTCGTTCGAACGCTCCGCTCTTTTTGCTGTAGTGATCATGCTCCCCTGTCAGGAAGTACAGCACTTGAACATATCCACCGTGATAAACAACACTTCTTGCGGCTGGACCACCAAGCGTCGCGCTCGCGTCCTGAAGGCCATTGACCAAGTATTCGGATTGGAACGTAAAGGAGTTCCAGACTCCAACGAGCTCGCCGTTGGCAGTTTGTTGATCATCGCCAACGAGGGTAATATTGGCTGGAGTTGGCCATCCCGCCGACAGACCTGATCGGACAGCGTCACGAGTTCGGAACGTTTGAAATCGTCCTGGTACCCCGGCTTGCGAAACGGCGGTACTTTGCCGGCCGGACAAACCAACGTGCAAAAGCTGCGCACCATCGTTTTCATAGGCAAGAAGCCGAGTGACACGTCCGGTTACCGAAAAATCGCCGTCCCCCGTCGAATTGCCGAAGACGTTGTTCGTCGGTTTGTAAACACCTATATTCCAAACACCTCGCTCATTGTCGTAGGTATTGAAAATCGACGCACCCATTTGGAATCCATTGAACAATCCGCCATAGAACGCATCCTGATTGAACGATCGCTCCATGAAAGGTAAGTAGCGGCTGCTCACAATGTGCTCAAAGCCAATTTGTTCTTTTTGATTTCCAATCTTAAGATTACCAACGATTGGCAATTCTTTGATCGTCCACCATAAGTCGGTCGGTGACGTCACTGCTTCGTCAAGAAAACCGGTAGTTCCTGGCTGATTGCGAACTCGTATGGAATTGACGAAGTCGTACTCAAATGCGAATTCGTGGACTTCATAGAGCGTTCCATCAAGTCGCATACGAGCCCGACGGAAGTCCGCACCATCGCCATATGGGGCGTTGATGTTTTGATTGACGTTTTGCGGTACGTCGTACCATGCGTTATCAAACTGCACTCGACCACCCACGTGGACTCGGAACTTCTTGTCTTTGGTCGAAAACTCGGGGCCGTCATTCCATTTGGCAGACATGGCCAAATCCCGGTCCTTCTTTTCTTTGGCTGTAAGCTTACTCTCTTTTTCGGCCTCTTTATCTTTTAAATGCTTGTCGATGATTTTCTTGATGTCCGATTCCGTCAGCCCTTTGGCTTTGGCTACGTCTTCTTCATAGTAGCTTTCTGGCTCGCTGAGCGTGTAGGAAGCGGGAATGCTAAACGCAGGTTGCGCTGGCTCCTCGTTCAGCACGTATTGGCCGAGTGGCTGATAAGGGACTTCAGGCTGAAAGGGCTCCTGAGCGAGTAGCGAGCCCGAAGCTGCTGAGAAAACCGCGAAATGGGTCAATAAGAAATGCCGCCTAAAGGCATTGATAGAAATGCGCATTTGTCTCTTCCTTGAGTTGCTTTGATGCCAACATCCTTGTCAGCTTGATGACTTTTTCGGCCCAAGATTATTAAGAACAGCTCCTCTTTCCTTAACATTACCTTCACAAACGAAAGTCAAGTTCGCTCTGTATCGAAGGTAAGGGATGTGTGGAAAGTGCTGAAAATCCCAGCTATGGTTTCGTTAGCTTGCAAACACTTGGTAACCCGAAGCGTAAGCCAAGAAATACGAGCAAATTCCTCGCTTACGCGTCGGGTTTCTAACTCCAAAATAACAATCTGGTCACAAATGGCTCGATAGCGTGCATGTTGATCAAATATGTGGCCGATACGGAAATCAACGGGGATCGAATAACGTCCCCTAACTATCAACCTCGGGTCTCCATGGACGGCGACATCGAACTGCGGTAAGGACACCGATTCGTGATTCACTCAATCACTTACCCACTCACAAAACTGTCGCTGGCCTTCAAGCTCAAGTCCTTCCTTGCTTCGCTAGCACTCGTGGTGACAGCTGCCACAACATTTGCTCAACAACCCGCCCCATTAGAGCCAGTAGATCGCAACACAGAGCCCCCCAACGCAAACTCGCCTGGGTCCAAAAAGCCAACCAATGACCTAGAAGCCATCTTGGGAGACGTCAGCTCCATCGGATCACTTTCCGACGTTCGAAAGTCCCGAACAGATCTGCCTTCGGTTGATGCCGTGCTCGGCAAGGAATCGCAACTGAGGGAAACGTCCGACACAGGCAACTTGATTAGCAAGTCGAACACAGTCCGAGGTGTATCCTCTCAACAACGAACGCCAATCGTGACCGACACTCGCATTCGCGGCCAACGGGTCGGCCAAGTGCTCGCGTCGGGTTCCTTTTGGGCGCCGGTTCGGATGGACTTGGATACGATGATGAATAAAATCGATTCCAGATTGATTGACAGCTTACTCATCATCAAAGGACCGTATAGCCCTCGCTATGGCCCAGGCTTCAGTTTCGTCGACATCGACATGCTGGCCACGCCGCGATACGATGACGGACCACAATCACATGGTATGTCGAGCGCTGACTTTCAAAGCAATGGTGGTCAATGGTATGGACGACAAACCGTGTTTGGTGGCTCAGAAGATTGGGGCTATCGCGTAAGCTACGGGCATCGCGGGGGCAGTGACTATACTGCCGGCGATGGATCGACCTTCGCCAGTAGCTACAATTCAGGCGACCTCAACGTGGCCCTTGGCAAGGACTTCACGCCCGATGACAAAGTGGAATTCAACTTGCTAAGACTGGATCAAAGGAACCTCGAATTTCCTGGTCTTTACTACGACATCCGCAAATTAAAAACAGAAGGTTACGAAATCAAGTATACCGGAACCGATCCCGCATTCTGCGATCGCCTATTTGCCGAGGTTTGGTACAACCGCACCAGCTTTACGGGCGACACACTCAATGAGAGCAAACAATCGAGCATCCCACTTGACCCAGGTAACCTAGGACCGGACGGTATCGAACTGACCGACGGTAACGCCATTACCGATGCCAGCGGACAATCTCTAGGCTATCGCACGGAAGCCATTTACGGCGACCTTGGTCTCGACCATTGGTCGCTCGGAACCGACCTCAATATCCAGCGGCAAGCATTAAACGATATCGAGCTTTCGCTACCGGCCAACGACAATAACTTCCCTTTGTCCCCCTCAAAATCGGTCGACGTAGGCTTCTACTTCGAGAAAGTGAATCTCCAAACGGATTGGCTGAAGACCAACGTTGGTGCTCGAGTCGATACGATGCACACGACAGCCGACGACATTGTGCCTGGCCTCGACGGTGCTTTGTCAGACATCAAAGATGCCGACTTAGACCAAAACTTTTTGTTGTGGTCTACCTATGGCACAGCCAATATTTTCCTGACAGACCATTGGACGGTCACGAGCGGTCTCGGCTTTAGCCAGCGTCCACCAACCTTAACAGAACTATATGTCGACAACGCGTTCATTGGCACCCTGCAACGCGGTCTGACGTTCTTGGATGGTGATCCGGAGCTCAAGCCGGAACGACTCAAGCAAATCGATCTGGGATTTGTCGGCAGTTATGAACGCTTCCAAGGTGGCGTCAACGCCTATCACGCTTGGATCAGCGACTTCATCACCTATGATCTCTTTACCGATCCAAGCCCAGACGGTGGTCTTCCCCAGGGAGCCGATTTCGTCAACACAGACCGGGCCATTTTGAAAGGGATTGATTCCTTTGGCAAATTTGAATTTACGCAACGCCTCTCCCTTTTCGGAACACTTAGTTACACCCAAGGCGAGGATTTAACGCGTGAGAAACCAGGTCGGCGTTCCGGTAATTCGGTTCGAAGCAACACAACCGGGGTCGACCGAGAAGCATTGCCAGGTATCGCCCCTCTTGATTCTCGCGTAGGCTTCATTCTGCACGACCCGACGCCAAGTCGCAAATGGGGCGTAGAGTTGTCCGCACGAATGGTCGCGAGCCAAACGCGAGTTGCCACAACATTGCAGGAACTCGAAACGGATGGTTTTGCAACTGGTGACATTCGAACCTTTCGTCGATTCAAGAACCGGGCTCTGATGACTTGTGGTGTGGAGAACTTTACGAATACGTTCTACCGCGAACACCTAGATTATCGTACGGGAACAGACGTCTTTCGTCCCGGCGTGAATTTCTACAGTGGTTTAGAATTGACGTACTAAGCACGTCGCCGATGTGTTTCACCACTCAATTAGCCGGTGGGCGCTGCCCCGGTTTAATGTCACGCTCCCTCTGCGAGGGGCGGGCCCACCGCTGTAAACATGTTTCCAACGAGTTTACCTAAGCAATTCATTGCTCGGGAGGAGGGTGAGGCCACCGCTCTAAACATGTTTCTTATGAGCCTGCACAACGAATTCGTTGCTTGGGAGGGTGAGGCTCCTGCCGAACCGTTGCACCGTTGGCTCGGCAGGAGCCTCGCCCTCCCTAAAGTTTTCAATGGAATCGACTTTGCAAAGATGTTTACAGCGGTCGGGTGAGGCTCCTGCCGAACCTTTGCACCATTGGCTCGGCAGGACCCTCGCCCTCCCTAAGGTTTTCAATGGACTCGACTTTGCAAAGATGTTTACAGTGGTGGGGTCGGGCCTTCGGCCCGGGGAAGGTGAACTGACTTGTGCATTAGTTGTTGGCACTTCACCCCCCCCTCGCTACGCTCGACCCTCCCAGCGGGAGGGTGTCTAATCCAGTCTCTCTCTAGAAGGCTACTAAGGAACCAGTCTAGCTTAAGCAGCCGGTAGCGAAAGTCGTCAAGACTTTCGGTTGCTTCTCAAAGCGGCCGAAACTCTTGACGAGTTTCGCTACAGAAGGTTTCCCAGACCGCCCACCCGACTTCACACCGTTGCGACCGCAACTCCTCGCGAATCAAGTCCTTTCGGCACATCGAACACCACTTCCGCACCTTCGACTCGAACGACCAATTGATCGCAAATCATACCTGATTTGTAGTTTGGCAAATCAAGAGTTCCAGCAAAGGTTCGATTGCTAAACCAGCCCCGGTACAGCATTGCAACTTGACTGCTCGTTCCATCCCGAGTGATCCAAATGGCGGACCTTGCGGGCAAGCCGTTCCAGGGTGTTGTTAGGAATCCACAGAACTTTCCTTTGTCCGCTTGCCAACCCATCATCTGCCGAAAGAGCGGTAACAGCAGCAACTCTTTCATATAGGCCAGTCGTCGCTTCACTCGAAAGAAGAGGAGGCCGCATACTCCCAAAATACACATGTTCAAACACATAGCCAACCAAGGACTGTAGGCATACACCGCCATCAGGCCTGCACACATCGCCTTATTGCCAACCTCAAGAAACGCATCCACGGTTGGAAATGGGATTAGCCAAACGAGAACCTCAACAGCCAACTTGATCGTATTGACGACAATAATATTCAACGCCGCCGCTACGCTCAGGCCAACGTCCAACGGCACGGTTGCGATCCCCGCCGTCATCATCACACTTTCCGATAATGCAATGCTTGAGTCGGAATTCAATGCATTACCACTCAAGAACTTCATCGAGATGAGAATGATGATTGCCGAATAGGCCTCTAGTTTTTCAATGGCCAAGCCAAGCGGTTTGCTCACTTTGGTAAAGCGAGGCACACTTGTCGCGATCGTGAGAACGGCCATGATCCAGAACAGAATGGGATTGTTGAGCGGGCTCGCTTCGCCGAACAGTGCACTGCGGCTTTGGATACTATCTGGCCCATACGTGGCTATACCCGACAGGCATGCTAAACCGAAGAAAGGCGAAAGAGCAATCGCTGATAGCGGCCCCAACCATTCTTGCGTCGACACTTGACTCGAAATGCCCGATGCGGCCGCAATCGCGGTGGCACTGTCCACTTGCATCAGCGTCACCGATTGAGTCAAGCAAAGTGCGACTAAAATGGCTGTCACGAATCGCGTGAAGATCAATGCCAGCATCACTTCGCCCAGTCTTGCAAACCGACTTGGAAGGTACCGTCACTTTTTGCTTGACCGCGAGCCATCATCGGTGTGTTGAACTGCAGTTCAATGTTGCCGTTGGCATCGACCGCGATAAGCCCGCCCGAGTCGACAGGCAGCGTCGTATGGATCGCGAATTTGGTCGACGCATTGAGCGACTCGTTCAAGTACTCCATTCGCGAGGAGACCGCCGAAGCGATATGGTGTTTGATGTAGAGTTCACCCACACCCGTGCAACTGACAGCGCACGTTTCATTTTTTGCATACGTTCCAGCACCAATGATCGGCGAGTCGCCTACGCGGCCGTACTTCTTTCCTAACAGACCGCCAGTGCTTGTGGCTGCGGCCAAATTCCCCTGTTGATCGCGCACTACGCAACCGACGGTCCCCAGGTAAAACAATCGATCTTCCCCTTTGGCATGGTCATTTTTCGAAGTCTTCCCGCCGGCAGCGGCTTGCTTCTGCTTCCATGCTTCCCAGCTTTTGATTTGTTCAGGGGTCTTGAAATAAGCGGGGGACTCGAGAGGCAGTTCCATTTCTTTTGCAAAGGCGTCGGCTGGCTCACCGCACAAGAACACGTGTGGGGTTTTATCCCTCACGGCCCGAGCAAGACCGACTGGATTGCGAACTGTAGTCACTCCAGCGACAGCACCGCAGCTAAGGTCTGAGCCGTCCATGATACTCGCGTCCAATGAAACTTCGCCGACGCTGTTGAGAACGGCGCCGCGCCCTGCGTTGAAGTTTGGATTGTCTTCGAGAACCTGCACGACAGCTTGGACGACGTCGACCGCCGAGGCAGACTTTTCCAACATGTCGGTCCCTTTCTTCAAGGCAGCTTTCAAGCCATCGAGGCGGTCTTGAATCTGCTGTTCGTTCCAGCGTCCCGGTTCACCACCGGCTCCTCCGTGGATTGCGATCGACCATGTTGCTTTGTTTTGAGCGAGTTTCCCGACTGGCGTTTCCTGATTCATACTGACTTGAGTTTGATTGTTGATTGGCGGAAGAAAATCATCCGGCAGTGCAGCATTGCAGCTGGCCGCGATGAAGAAAAGAAACGAGAACGAACGGGAGAGTTTTCGGCATGGAGGCATTTGTGGAAGTTCCTTTGGTGCGAGCTGTGTTCGAAGCCTTAATAGACACCGTCGACAAAAGTTAAAGTAGTAGGCACATTCCATGTGTCGTCCACCAGGAATCATGTCAATTCACTTCAGCGGACGGCACGACGGAGCGTGCCTGCTACTTTTGTCGGCTGCGCCCTAGTATCGCGGTATTTGGGAATCGATTTCTAAACTCCACTTGTCGATACCGCCGGCCATACTGGTGGCTTCGGGATGACCGTTCTGCCGAAACCAATTTGCGACTCTCAACGATCGGCCACCATGATGGCAATGAACAATGACGCGCTTCCCATCGAGCAAAGAAAGTTTCTCAGCAGAGGGTGGCCATTGTCCCATCGGCATCAGCACAGCGCCCTCGATTTTGGCAATTTCGTATTCGTTGGGCTCTCGGCAGTCCACAAGCACGATCGGATTGGCATTGTCGTCCGCCCCTATCTGAAGCCAGCGGTTCACGGACGAAATATCTATTTCTAAGTTGGACACGGAATCTCCTGGGGCTTATGGGGTTAACGCGGAGTGGTAAAGTGTAGCATGGGGTGAGGGCAAGTCGCGACGTTAGTCGATCACTCAGTTACTTTTTCATGCGTAGGCTAACCGTCAAACGAAGCGGAGTTGAGCAAGTACTAAATCAACATGGCCTCGGGTTGCGGTTGGTGGTTTTCAGGCTTCCGCTTGACTAAGTGATGCTTTGCGAGTCTCGGAACGATGCTTTTACGTTGGGCTTGTTCAATACCAAAAGGGCCCAAATGCCGAACGGAATGCCGAGAATACAACATGGCCCTACGCATGGAACCAACGCCGCTATCGCAGCAGCTCTGGCTAATCCGAGGTTCGACTTGTCTTTCATTTTGATGGCACCGAAAAGGACAAACGCAGAGGCGGCAGCAAGCAAGAGCCCCCAAGCCATTCGCACGATGAGGGTAGTAGTCTGTGGAATCGGTCTCCGATCGTCCGCGTCGAGACCTTCCATCGCGCCAGTCATCAACAAAAAGATGTCCATGACGAGCCCGAGGCTCACCATAACAATCGAGATTGTGGCTACGATCATAAGGGCCAGCGCTGGCGCCTTGACTTCATCTGAATCTTGGTTGTTTACCAAAGTTGTTTGATACGGATTGGACATGAATTGATTCGCAAAAAATCGGGCTGGAATCGTCGCGAGGCAAGCTGCAACATGAAAGCCACCTTAGCACGATTCGTAGCTGGCTTCGCCAGAATTCAGTACGTAGTTGAATTCTGGCGAAGCCAGCTACGTTCGTTTTCCGCCTGCCGCTCGCCTAAGTATATTGGAACTAGCCGCTCTACTTCGTACTCGATGGACGTACAGAGTATAGCCTAACTTCCTTGATTGCCATGTCCGGACGCCCGATTTATGCCGAATGGCGTTGAGATAGCAAGTAGTGGAATCTCGTAAGAGTTCCTGAAGTGCCTCTAGCTCCAGGAAGTTTTACAACTTCCTCTACGGGCACAGAATTAATTCAAAGCCCTTCCGATTTATGCCGACGATGCAGCAAGTCATTTTGGTCGGCGGCGGCAATTCGAACGGCGAGTTTGCGAGCAGCGGAGTATACTTTTCCTGGCCCGAATCCTTCCCTACGCAACCCCGCACACCATGAAACAATGCTCTTTCGTTCTTGCGATCCTGACTTTGCTCATGCCTTCAATCGCGAATGCCGATCCGCTTCGCGTCTTTATCTTGG
This sequence comes from Planctomycetaceae bacterium, assembly GCA_947463915.1. Classification (GTDB taxonomy): domain Bacteria; phylum Planctomycetota; class Planctomycetia; order Pirellulales; family Pirellulaceae; genus JBKCUI01. The sequence goes on along the minus strand of CANHVO010000113.1, from coordinate 5,626 downwards.
CCGGTCAGTCCAACATGCAAGGGCATGCTCATGTTCGCACGTTCGAGCATATAGGCATGGACCCGGCCACGAAGCCACTTCTGGCCGAAATGCAGAATGCAGATGGATCACCAAGAATCTTGGAACATGTGTGGATCTCCTCCGTCGGCTGTGCCGATGGCGAACAATCAGGCAAACTCACCACCGGCTTCGGAGCCAGCCAAAACGGTCCGAAGATCGGGCCGGAGTACACCTTTGGCATCACGATGGAAAAGTTCGTTGATGGCCCAATCCTCCTGATCAAGACCTCGTGGGGTGGTAAAAGTTTGAATACCGATTTCCGCTCGCCGAGCGCAGGTCCATACGTATTCAACGAAACACAACTAGCGTCTTTTCAGAAGCAAAGGAAAGACATCGCGGCCATCAAGGCAGATAAGGAGATGGCCACCGGCGTCAGCTATCGGCTCATGATCGATCATGTAAAGTATGTGCTTAGCGATATCAAGCGGGTTGTTCCGAGCTACGATGCCTCGCAAGGCTACGAACTGTCCGGCTTCGTTTGGTTCCAAGGGTGGAACGACATGGTGGATGCGAGCACTTACCCAAATCGAGATATGCCTGGCGGATACGATGCTTACAGCGATGCCATGGTTCATTTCATTCGCGATGTGCGAAAGGATTTAAATGTTCCGAAACTCCCTTTCGTTATCGGCGTGCTCGGCGTCGGTGGACCGACATCAGAATATGGTCCCGACCAATTGCGTTACAAGGCAACGCACGATAATTTCCGTGCAGCCATGGCCGCTCCAGCAAGATTACCCGAGTTCCAAGGAAACGTAACGGCTGTCTTGGCAGAGAAGTATTGGGACCGCGAACTGTCCGACGCAAAGGCAAAGGAAAACGAAATCAATCAGAAAGCCAAGAAGATAGCCAAAGAGAGTCAACTGAGTCAGAGCGAGGAACGAGCAATGCAGGAAAAAATGCGAACCGAAGGGATGACTCAGCGCGAGCGAGTCGTCCTCGAAAAAGGAATCTCAAACCTTGAGTTTCATTATCTTGGCTCAGCCAAGATTCTCGGCGGTATCGGCAAGGGCTTGGCCGAGGCGATGGCAGAACTCAATCAACTCAAATGAAATCGCTGAAATAGCATGACTCAAAAACTAGCAAAGAACGGCCGTATTTCGCGGGTAGCTTTCAGAAAAGCCATTACAATTCTGAAAAGCCATTACAATAGAGTGTCTGGAAGCTGCATCGAAAGGGCCCAGCAAGGCAGACACGAGCCGTCTTTCCTGTGACTCAAAAAACTGGCTTGAATTGCTTCCGATGGGGAGGGCCTTGTTGATTTAATGGGTTTGCCGCTACGCAAAGTTCCTATCACAACCCGACGCGTAAGCGAGGGGCAAGGAATCCCTCGCTTCCGCTTCGGGTTGGAATTAAATCAACAGGCCCAGCGTGCATTCGGGAAACGACGATGGAACTTGCCTACGACTTTTTGATTGAAAAACGTTCAAAGATCATGGAATTAGAATGAGACCAACATCGCTCCTCCCGGTGATTGATCGACGCTTTGTGTTTGGCTTCGTTTTTGCCTGCTTGACGGGCAATTGCACATTCTCAGCGGACGACAGCACGGACGCATTGTTCGAAAATAGCATTCGTCCGGTGTTAGTCGAATCTTGCTTTCGTTGCCATGGCGATACGAAAGAGTCCGGCGGGATTCGGGTCGACTCTCGGGATGCGTTGCTGCAGGGGGGGGATTCTGGACCTGCTATCTTGCTAGGCAATCCGGACGCCAGCTTGCTCATCAAGGCGATCAGACGTCATTCCGATGTGTCGGCCATGCCACCCGACAAGGACAAAGCACTTCGCCCAGACCAAATCGCATCCTTTGAGGCCTGGGTTTTGGGGAACGCTCCCTGGCCGAAATTGAGCAAGACTTTCGAAAGGACGACACACTGGGCGTTTGAGCCCGTGAAGACAGTTGAGTCGCCAAACATTGTTTATAGTCAGGTTGAAAATCCGATCGATGCATTTGTTCAAGCCAAGCAAAACCAAACGGGAATTTCAATTGCGACCAAAGCAAACAAGCAAGCCCTCATTCGACGCGCCGCCTTTGATCTGACTGGTTTGCCTCCCACGCCAGCGGAGGTAGATGCGTTTGAAAAGGATACTTCTCCCAATGCCTATTCAGCTCTGATCGATCGCTTGCTGGACTCATCCGACTACGGCCGCCGTTGGGGGCGACATTGGCTTGACGTAGTACGCTACGCAGACACGGCTGGTGAAACCGCGGACTATCCTGTTTCGCAGGCTTGGCGATATCGTAATTATGTAATCGATGCCTTCAACTCCGACAAACCCTACGATCAGTTTTTGCGAGAACAAATCGCCGGCGACATTCTCGCAGCACATGGCCCATCCGAGCGATACGCAGAACAAGTGACAGCGACTGGATATCTGGCTATTTCTCGACGCTTTGGCTTCGACTCAGAAAACTACCACCACCTAACCATTCAAGACACGATCGATACGCTTGGGCAATCGGTCCTCGGATTGAGTTTGGGCTGTGCTCGATGCCATGATCATAAGTTCGATGATCTTTCGATGGTCGACTATTACGGACTTTATGCCATCTTTGATAGTAGTCGCTACTCCTTTCCAGGCTCAGAACAAAAGCAACGAGTACGGTCGATGGTTCCGCTCGTGCCTCTCAGCGAGTCGATTCAAAAGTGGCGAGAGTTTGACCAGCAAGTTGCCTCTATTTCGTCGAAGCTCATCAAGGCCAAGTTGCCCGTCCCGAACGCAATTCTTCGATCGCTCAACGATATGGACGGCGACTTTGAAATGCAGGCCCCAGCCAACGGCGGCAGCAATGGAGTCCTCGTTCCACCTTGGCTCTACGAGGGCAAGATCTCAGTAACCAACGCCGCTCAAAGTCCATTCAAGAATTTGTATGCAAGCGGCAAGGTCGGAGCCAGTATCGCAGCCGATGTGGGCAAGTATCGGATCTCGCAATCGCTATATCCGCGCAGGAGCATAAAGGATTCTGGCCCCCTCTACATCAACTTGGACTTCCGCATCTCTGCCGCCGATCCCAAGACAAGCGGTAGTCATCGTTTTTGGATTGGCTCAACTTCGAATTCGATTGCCCTTTCCTTTGAGATTTCAGCTGATGCGATTTCGATGGCGCGGGATGGTCAATCCGAAAGGATTGGCGATGTGAAGCCGAATCAGTGGCACAATTTATTGTTGAAGCTGGACATAGCTGGTCGCGCGGTTTCCGGCACGCTTTCCAGTTCTGAACCCAATGCAATAGCTTCGATTGTTGCTACGTTTGCAAACAAACCGTTGCTTCCTTCTTGGACAGGTGAGATCGATTTGGTTTCCTTGGAATCGGTCGACAACGGAACAAAAGCTGGACCTATCATTGAGTACGACAACTTGGGAGTCCAGCAGGAGCCGATCCCGCCACCTCACACTTTAGACGTCGCCGCAAAGGACGGCACCGAATCCGATTCGATTGACGAGCTAAACAGGGAGCTACAAACACTAGGTGGCATGAGCGGTGACTTCGAATTGCAAAGCGAAGGCCAGCCGCCAGCCAGTCCCTTCAATGCCGGCCCGAATAGCGTGGTCAAGGTATCCGAACGGTCTCAAAGCCCCTTCCAAAATCTTGCCCCGCGAGGGAGTTTTGGGATCTACATGCCGAATCGAGGCAACTATGACGGTTTCGGCCTAGTGCTTCCAAAGACATGGAATGCCGAAAAAGCAGAACCTCTCTTGGCCTGTTTTGATTTTCGATGCGCTGACATTGCAGCTGGCGACGAGGGCACCTGGCGATACTATCTTGGGCACGGACCTGGCAACTCGGCCGCCGTCGAGCTCTTCTTTCACGGCAAGCAGTTTTACCGACGCAGCGCCGATGCAAAAGAACCGGTTTGCAGCCTCGTACCTGGCGAGTGGTATCAGGTGCAACTGTCGATCGATATGAAGAGCAGAACGTATAGCGGCACACTGCAGTCGCAAACAAAGCGGGAAGAGTTTGGCGGCGAGCTTGCGAAGGGATGGGATGGCACTATCGACTATTCGTTTATCGATAGCTATGGCCATCTCGGCGGCGTTCGACCATCGCTGGATGCCGACAATTATGTGATTCGAGAAACTCCGTTTCCTGCGTTTGATGCTCAGCCTGCAGAGGCTGATATCGCGGGCAACGAAACGAGACGTGAACGGGCCAAGGGGATTCGGCAAAAGCTAGCCGCCATCGAGGCATCGGCCAAGGATTCGGCACAAAAACTCAATGCGATGCTGGTCGATGGACCTTTTGCGATGGCGTATGGCATGGCCGAAGGAACGCCGCATGGTGTGCCGATTCACCTGCGAGGTGAGCCTTCTCAGCCGGGTGACTTGGTCTCACGAGGCTTCGTTAAGGCACTGGGAAATGCATCGCTTCCAGAAAACACGTCCGGCAGCGGTAGGCTAGAACTAGCGAACTGGCTTACTCGAACCGACAATCCGTTGACGGCGCGGGTAATGGTGAATCGCATTTGGCAATATCATTTTGGCCAAGGACTGGTGAAGACGCCAAACGACTTCGGAGTTCGAGGTCTTCCGCCGACGCACCCGGAACTGCTCGACTATTTGGCGAACCAATTCATGAAAAACGGATGGTCGATAAAAGCCATGCATCGGTTGATCATGCATAGCCAGTTGTATCAACAGTCGTCACAATTCAACGAAGCACAACCAAACGAAACACAGTCAACAAGCCTTATTACGTCATTCCCAAGACGACGATTGAGTGCCGAAGAGATTCGCGATGCAATCTTACTAGTGAGCGGCGAGCTGGATCGCGAACAGGCGCAGGGGCATCCGTTTCCATCGCCGCTGAGTTATGGGTTCTCGCAGCATGGCCCGTTTACGGCCGTATACGAGCACAACAAACGCAGTGTTTACTTCATGACACAGCGGCTTAAGCGGCATCCATTCCTAGCTCTGTTTGACGGCCCCGATCCCAACGCTTCGACCCCGAGTCGGTTGGAGACGACGGTCCCAACTCAAGCTTTGTATTTCCTCAATGACCCATTTGTCTATGCAAAATCCGAAGCTTGGGCCAAACGTTTGTTGGAAAGCAATACAGACGAAGCAGGGCAAATTGAACAAGCCTATCGAGGTGCGTTTTCTCGAGTTCCGTCGACTGCCGAACAATCGGACGCAGTAGACTTCCTGGCGACCTATCGTCACGAGCTGCTCGTGGCGGGGCAAGACAAAGTCGATGTTCGAGCTTTGGCGGCCTTTGTAAGAACCCTGTTTGGAAGCAATGAGTTCCTCCATGTGGACTGAAAGTCAATCATGAAACCGAACCGACTATTTGACCCTTCACGACGCGGCGTCCTGCGATCCATGCTCGGTGGCTCGATGCTCATGCCGGGCATTGTTTCTCAATTGTTGGCCGACGAGGGCGCTGCAACATTGACCGACCCTTTGTCACCCAAGCGTAGTCATTTTCCGGCTAAAGCCAAGCGAGTGATCTTTTTGTACATGAGCGGTGGCGTATCGCATGTCGACTCCTGGGATCCAAAGCCTAAGCTGGTAGCAGACGCGGGCAAGACGATTCCGGTCAACGAGTTCCAAGGGCGAAAAGGGG
>CANHVO010000112.1 GCA_947463915.1 Planctomycetaceae bacterium | reverse complement strand
GGGTACATTCACTATTCCAATCGCGTGATGTGGAAAATGTGGGCGAACCTTGAGGATGCCGTTCGCGAAGGCTCGCATCGATGGAAGCAAACTTTTGACTTCGACGGCCCCATCTTTTCGCACTTCTTTCGTACCGACGATGCGATGAAGGAGTTCTTGATGGGGATGCATGGCTTTGGCATGATCACCTCGCCCCACGTTGTCAACGCATTTGATTTGAGCCGATTTCAGGCCATGGCTGATTTGGGAGGTGCGACGGGACATTTGGCCATCGCTGCTTGCCAGCGTTACTCTCACATGCGTGGAATTGTATTCGACTTGCCGCACGCGCTCGAGTTAGCCAACAGTATGGTTGCCCAATCGCGAGTCTCCGACCGAATGGAAGTCATCGGAGGCGACTTCTTTCAGGACGCTTTGCCGAAAGCCGATCTTTATGCGCTTGGAAGGATCGTCCATGATTGGAGCGAACCGAAAATTCGAACCTTGCTCGCAAGGATTTTTGAAGCGTTACCTCCCGGGGGAGGCCTTTTGATTGGCGAGAAGATTCTGTGGGAGGATCGAACAGGACCTAGATGGGCGCTCATGCAAAGCCTGAACATGATAGTATGCACGGAAGGACGCGAGCGTACATTGTCGGAATACACTGCCCTCTTAAAGGAAGCTGGCTTTAACTCAGTAGAAGGGTTCCGCACGTCCGTGCCGCTCGATGCGATATTGGCCATCAAGCAGTAAGCGGATCGTCGATCGTATTGTAGGCTAAAGAACAAATTAGCCGAACGTCGTTAGCCTCGTCATTACCCATATCTTTTTGACTTTGCTCCCCTCGCCCCTTTTAGGGGAGAGGGGCTGGGGGTGAGGGGGTATGCACTGTGTTTTGGATTGGAATTTTGACTTCGGTCGCAATGCCATACCTTGCTAAAAAGCTAAACAAGTAACTGAACCGGAGACTTGTTGCGGGCAATTCTAACCATCCCCTCATCCCCGAGGATTCTACTCTTTCCGAGACCACCAGTAGTTTCGTAGACGCTTGATAGGACGCGGTTTGGCGTTCTCTGTTGCTTTAGCATCGGAACGCGGCTCCGGCAACCCTCGAACGTCCGAAGATGGTGTTTTCGATATTGCTTGCGGCTCGCGGCTAACAGGGCTAGAGACCAAGACTTTTGGATTAGCCACCGAAGAATCGCTCCATAGTACCAATCGACCACGAGATGAATTGAGCATAGTGACCGCTGGAGTGGAATCGCCACTTTGCAGAGAATTCCTCGCCAAGAACAACTCCGAGCGAAGATCACGTCGTTCGCTGTCACGAAGGAAGCTGGTGGAGACAGAGAAGTCATCGAGCCAGAGACCAACCACCCCAGCTGTTTCCACTTGGAGTCGGAATAACCCCGATTCATTGTTTTGAGTTGCCGCTCTAAACTCGCTTGACATATCGACACCGACTAAGCCCCATTTAACCTGGTTGCTTGAACGTTGAATCTTGTCGGCAATTTCGCGCACCGCGATCGTTTCGAAACGATCGGATTTTGGATCGTACTTCGAGAGAGAAACAGTTACCTGCTGCGGGATCGGGTCCGCAGCAGCCTGAAGTGAAATCATCACTCGATCGGAGGGCGTCATGGCAAATGGATCGCTTTGAATCCAAGCGATCGAAGATGGGTTTTTCGATTCGATGTGAACGGAGTGCTTTCCCTCAGTCGCGGTTCGTGAGTCGATGTCGACGGAGGCGTTTGGGTCAATCGAAGTTGTCCAACCAGAAAGGCGACCGCGTCTAGAGATGCTGTTTGGCGATTCGAAACTCGGATTGTCTAGGGTGGCCGAACGAGGCTGAGGGACACTCAGTCGACCGACCGCTTGTTCGATGGAAACCAAAGCGTTGTCAAGCGAACGGGCTACTAACGTTTCGATGCTGTACCAATGGGTCGGAAGTCCGGCTTCCGGAAGTAAGTCGATGCGGATTGCTTCTCCGGCAGCGACTTGTAGCTTCCATTCACCAGCAGAAGAATTGATTTCGACCCGTTGTTTGGAATTGGAGTTTTCGTCAGTGAGCGTGGACAGGATTCGGAAATCGGTTGGCAAGGATCCCCAAGTGATATGGATCGACTCGGAAATGGCGCCGGAGTTGGAAACCAGCAACGCTGCGTCTCCGTCTTTGGAACTCCAAATCCGAACCTTTGAAAGAGATCGGGCATTCCCGCGGTAAGGCACCGAAGCAATGCTTGAACCCAGGAATGGTTTTGCGATCAGACCTAGTCGCGCGAACGCGTTGTCAAATTGGCTGACCGGTCGTTCCATTGCGACATGGATCAAGCGTGGATGGTCCAGATTCCATTGGGCGGCAAGGGTCGCTGGCACGGACGACAATTCATTGGTTTGTGGTCCAACCTCAATCGGGTTGACCATAAATGCGGAAAGATGATTGAGTCCGGCCGTTCGATCGATGTTGGTTGAAACCCACTTCGGCTTGCTTTTGAGTTCAGTGAGGAACTCAGTTACCGCTGTTTGATACCACTGAGCAAAGGCACCTTGCAGACGTTGTGAGACAATCTGCTCTCGCTGCGAACTGTCCTTTGGGAGATTACCTTCCAGGCTGGCCACGAATCGATCTAGTATTGATGGATTGGTTTGCTCAATGGGAAGCGACAGAACGAGGTGGGTGGCCGGAGACGCTCTCAATGCAAACCCGCGATAATTTGGCTGGGATCGATAGCGATTCCCAAACTCTTCTAATGCGGCAGCAATGGCCTGTTGCACACGAGGGGAAACGGGATTGTAGAGCCGAGAGACGCTTTCTCCTGTTGCAACGGATGCATCGCGGTGCTGAAACAGTTCTTTGCCGTCAACTTTGGTAAAAGCTTCTTCGACTTCGCGAATCGGACTGCCGAGTTCAAGCATTGGAATAAACTCGACCCCGTATCGCGACAGTACTCGATACATCAATTCGACCACGTCCTTGCGAAGAGGATCGCGTCCTTCGCTGCTAAACGTCCCTGTATCAAATCGAGCGTTAGTACTTAACTTGGAGCTAGGAAAGAGCGAGCTACCTTCGGAATGCACTGTCCACGCCAACGTTTCAAACCCGTTCGCTTTGCAATAAAGGGCGGATTGTTTTGCGAAACGAAGAAACGGCTGCCATTCGTCATAAGTTCGCTTGCCAGTCGCGTTGGAAACGGGCTCTGCGCCAAACGCACCGCGTACGTTTGGCGAATGGAGTTCGAGAATACTACTCGGCGAAACGAACGATGCAGGCCTGTTTTTTGACACTTGCGTTGGTTGGTCCCAAACCTCCACCAAAACGCCATGGAGTTCCAATTCGCTGTTTGGATTTAGGTTCGTAATCTCCAGCTGCGCCGCTTGCGAATTCGGCCAAAAAAGAAGATCGAAGCTCTCTTCCAACCTCGCATTCGCCAACTGGACTGTCCGATCAAGAGCACGAGGAATCGAGGCGTCAAAAACTTCGTTGGCAATCGATGGTACGGCTTTGGAATCTTGCGCAGTGCCGGAAAGAATTGCAACTCGAAAGGCCGCGTTGCTACTCGACGAACTCAAAGAAAGTCGGTGGAGATCCCCAGGGGACATGTTGTGAAGGGACGCAATGGCAACTCCGCTAGCGGCGATCTGAATCGTCGAATCGCTGGTTAAGGCTTGTTTCTCATGAGTGGCTTCTTTAGGCAATACCGAAAGGGTTCTAGCTATTTCCAAAAAAGGAAAGCGTTTCGAATTGTCGATTCGACCAGCTAACCGACTAGTTAAAGACTGAATTTCGAAGGCGTTTGGCGAAGGCGGTGAAAGTGTTCGCCAACTTGAATCCATATCCTCAGAAAACCGAGTCAAAACTTGCGAACTTTTGTTAGCGGGTAAATTGTTATAGACGATGAACTGGACAGAACGCTCTATGCTTGGATATCGGAGCATGATGCCTGGCAGGATTCGTTTCGGCTCAACCTTAAATCGAAGCTCGTAAACACCTTCATCCTTTGGGGCTATCGATAGTAAATCGTATGGCTCTCCATTGCCGAAACCATCCAAGGCGACCTGTTTCGATTTGCGATAGACGAGATAGTCGTCGTCGAGTCGTATGAGTGCACATTCGAAAGTGCAATGAGTCGACAACCAAGGGAGACTGTGAGGCTGAATTTGTAGACTTAATGGTTCCTCTGAATTGTAAATCAGATGGCTACGGCTGGTTACGACCCTCAACCTATCACCTGGTACACGATCGATCGAAAGCCGGCAACCTTTGATCCCAAGCTCTTGTGAATCCGGTCCGTCACGCAGTGATTTCAATGTCCAAACAAACTCCTTGACGATTGTCTGAGAAGTCTCATCGTCCTCTATTTGGAGTTGGAGCTTTAGGCGGTTATTCGATTTAGCGTGAACGTGAACATCGCAACCTCCAAATCGTGTTTTCTTGTCGCGGAATGAGAATTTTCCGGTCGCGTCCTTCAGCAGGAAGCTTGGATCGTTTGAATCAATTCCCAGCTGCTGGGTGCAGACTAGCGTTCCGTTATCGAGCTCCAGAGTACCAGCATACGTAATCGGGGCTGGACCACCCCAAACAATTCTCAAATTCAAGTCAATCAGAGACGACTCGGCCTGTAAATCGGATGAATCGCTTCGCGACGGAACTTGGGCTTTGCAATTGGATTCAAAAGCTACCAAGCAAAGCGCAATCACGCATGGACGGAAAAACCAGGTCCAGGCGGAAAAACACCGCTGTCGGAACTCATATCCAGAATTGTTTGTATCGCTAAAATAGACCATGCCTGAAACGATACCATTATTGGGGTCCCAAAAACCACACCAGTTTATTTGCTAGCGAAGCAAATCAGGGACAGCCCAACCACCCACTAAGCCGAGCGGCAGGACAATATGGACCACGAATCGTAGCTGGATTCGCCAGAATCCAGTGTGGTCGCGAATCGTAGCTGGATTCGCCAGAATTCAGTGCGTTCTGAATTCTGGCGAATCCAGCTACGGTATTTTTCATTCCGCTACTCGTCCATATTGCCGATTACTGTTCCTGCTCTCATCAAGCGGTGTGGGCCGGATTCGACTTTTTTGTGTATTCTAGAGCTTGCGTGTTCTGCCTTTTTCCTATTTCTTCATTCAATTTCTATGTCCTCAAAGCACGTATTGTCCAACATAGCAAGCTTACTACGGAATACAGTCCTTTCGCATCGTATTCGAAAGGCAGCGAGCCGATCGATAGTCGTTCTCGTTCTTTTCATGGTCGCAAACCGTTGCATCGCGACAGATCAGCCGCCGAACATTGTGCTCATGCTCGTAGATGACATGGGGGTCATGGATACTTCTGTCCCCTTTATGACCGACTCATCTGGGCAAGCCAAAAGGTACCCGCTCAATGATTTCTATCGCACTCCAAACATGGAACGGTTGGCCAAGTCGGGAATTCGGTTCAACAACTTTTGCGCCATGAGTGTTTGCTCACCGACTCGCATTTCGATCATGACCGGTCAGAACGCCGCCCGACATCGAACTACCAATTGGATCAACCCCGACACCAACAACGCAGGTCCGAAGGGGCCGCCTGATTGGAATTGGCTCGGATTGAAAAAGAACAGTACGACGTTGGCTCGGCTCTTGCAATCCAATGGTTACCGGACGATTCATGTCGGCAAAGGACATTTCGGCCCCAACGGCAGCGAGGGAACAGATCCGTTGAATCTCGGCTTTGATGTGAACATCGGAGGTACATCGATCGGGCAGCCGGGAAGCTACTATGCAGAACAAAATTTTGGCCTCAATGGCAAACGCGACAACAAGGCTGTCCCAAGCTTGGACAAATACCATGGATCAAATACTTTTTTGACCGAGGCACTTACGCTCGAGGCAAATGCAAAAGTGTCTCAGGCGGTTGAAGAAAAGAAGCCCTTCTTTTTGTACTTTCCACAGTATGCCGTTCACGCTCCCTTTCAATCCGATCCACGTTTTGTCGCGAACTACAAATCGTCCGGCAAATCCGCTCAAGCACAAGCGTTCGCAACGTTGATCGAAGGGATGGACAAGTCGCTGGGTGACGTGCTGAACCATTTGGAGTCGTTAGGAGTTGCGGACAACACGTTGGTCATCTTCCTCGGCGATAACGGCAGCGATGCACCGCTGGGGCATCAGCATGAAGTTGCCTGTGCGGCTCCATTGCGAGGCAAGAAGGGGGCTCATTACGAAGGGGGAATGCGAGTGCCATTCATCGCCAGCTGGGCAACGGCGAAAGCGGACTTGCCAATTCAAAAGAGTTGGCCGATTGCGTCGGGTGCGATTCAAACGCAACAAGCTTCGGTCTGTGATTTGTTTCCCTCGATTTTAAAACTAGTCGGCTTGGCGGAACCGAGTGGTCACAAGGTGGATGGCCAAAGTCTACAACGGCTCCTGGCTGGCGGCCCAGACAGAGAACGAAGCCAAACGTTCCTGATGCACTACCCACATGCGCCACATCGTTCGGATTATTTCACCGTTTATCGCGATGGCGCTTGGAAGGTTATTTACCATTATTTCCCATCCGATGTTTCGGAAGGCTCGCACTACCAACTATACAATCTTGGAGAGGACCCTTTTGAGCAAAACAATCTTGCAAAGAAGAATCCAGAAGAGTTGAAGCAAATGATGCGCGGTCTCATTGAGACATTGGCGAGTCAAGACGCAGTCTACCCCGTATCCGAGGATCAAAAAACGGTTTTGAAACCGGTCATGCCATAGTGGAATAGGCTTCCATAGTGGGATAGGCTTCCAGCCTGTCAATAACGCATTTGCAAATCGTGTAATGCTTACTCAGTTATTTGGACTGATCTTCAACATGAACTACCTGAATTACGAAGACATCATTGCGACGATTGAGTGAATAGCGACAACGATTACGCAAAAGACTAGCAGGAAATGAGCTCCCAGAGTGTCGAACAGGGGCAGACAGGCTGGAAGCCTTTCCCACTTATCGCTTTTGAAGTCGTTAACCGCTAGAATGCTATTGGTTCATTTCCGGTTGCGAGAGGGTTGAGAAATGGTTCGAAACAGCAGCAAAACTCTAGCCGCTATCTTTGCGGCGATGATTGTCGTTTTGGGATTGAACAGTCGATGCATAGCTCAAGCGAGCGATTCAACACTGATAGACACCCCGTCGCAACGTTGGCTGCCACCTCCGAATGCGTATCCAACGCAACAAGAAAACCAAGCGAGACTACTTTCTCGGCTTCGCGACTCCCTTCTGCTGCGCGACAGTGCCAAGCCATCGAAACCTTCCCGACTGTCCGACTCGGAGGTGCAATCGCTCAAGGATGCGATGAAGCAGTTTGAAAATTTCTTCCCCGAGGGACTCACTGCGGATAGCTTAGACGCCATCCCTCCCGAATTGATTTCAAAAGCCCTCTCCAATCCCGAGCTAGTTAAACAAGCCAAAGAACTAGCAGAGAAGCATTCGAAAGACAACAAAAAGAAGCAGAGCAAGGGGCAAATATCCAAGGATGAAGAATCTAACTCGCAGACGAAGCCTGACAGAAAATCCACTCCACCGAACACGCAGAGTCCCCAGAAAAACCAATCTCCCTCAGAGCAGGGTAAGCAGTCGCCAGAAGATCGGCCGGACAAATCTAACCGCGATTCTGCTCCCGAAGTCGATCCCATGGGAAAGGGCTTTGCCGACTTGATGAATAAGTTGCGAAGCACACAACAGACTTACGAACAAAATCAACAGCAATCCAAAGGCGAACCGGGCCAGCCTCCAACATCCTCATCGAAAGAGCGTTCAAGCAGAAACGTTGTCCCACCTCCAGATTTCAAGGCGCCTATTCCAACAGCGAACAACCTCGAAGTGCCATCTCCATTACCAGGAGAACCGTCCCCCACCAATCCAACGCAAACCACTAGCAAAGGCCAGCAGCAGCCGACAAACTCGCGACAGCCCGGAGCGACAAACACGCCGAACACGAACAACGGTCAGTCATCCGGCTCTCGCCGAAACAATGATCCAAAGCAGTCAGCCACCCCGTCTACCCCAAAGCCATCGGATTCTGCACAGCCAAGTTCTCAGCGCTCGGAACCCAATTCGTCGCAACGAAAAGGAGAGAACAAGCTACCGACAGGCTCTCGTGAAAACACGTTATCGAACGAGACAAGTTCCAGAAACAGTTTGGAAAACGAATTGCGAAAGCAATTCGGCGACGGTCGCCAAGGAAATTCACAGGGCAAGGAAAATCAGAGGAGCGAAAACCCATCAGCCTTGACTTCAAGAAATGAACGCGGGGACCAGAACTCCAATCCATTTGCACGCGACAGCGTCGGCTCCAGTGACTCGAAATCTGGCTCGCAGTCGAACTCCTCGTTAGACATCCGAAGCGAATTGAACCGACGCGGATTTGGCCCAACGATGCAAAAAATCATCGAGGAGGCGCAGCGAACCAGCCAAGCGGAGCGCGCCAAGGCAATGCCTTCAAAGCAGTCGGCGTCCACCCCAAGCATGGAGGCAAAATTGGGCAACGAAGTGAACCGAGAATCAAAGTCGAATGTCGCCACAACCACGCCCTCGAAACAACCTTCTTCAAATTTCTCGAAAACCAACGAATCGAGCCCGCGTCCTCCAAGGGCAGACTCGCCCGTCTCCAAAAACTTGCAGAAAACAGGTGACTACCTTAACAAGCTTTGGACAGATGCCACCAAGAACAGCGCCGCTTCGCCCAAGCCTCCGACTCCTCGTTCTTCATCATCTCCCAACTCGTCATCAACTCCTTTTTCTCGCCCTGAAATCCCATCGATCCCCAACCCTTTCAATGCCCAAGTTTTGCAAGGCCTCCTATTACTGGCAGTCGCATGCGTTGTAGCATGCATCATCTTGAAGATAAGGTTCCAAAAAGAGCAAGAACGAAAAGAAGCGCTCGCCGCTCAAATGGCCCCCAAAATCGATGAAATCCAGACACGCGACGACGTCGTTCGCGCATTTCACGCGTTAGCAAAGCAGCGGCTACAAGCCGCTCAAGCTTGGTGGACGTGCGACCATGTTGCCGAACGTTTCCAGGAAACACTACCTGAGCACACGCAGCCCATTCGAACGCTTTCCGGGCTCTACGAGCAAGCTCGATACTATCCTGCAGAGCATAAGCTAAGTGACGACCAAATCCAAAGTGCCAAATTCGCTTTGAAGCAGTGCGAGGGTTAATGTTGTGCAACGCTGTGAAGCATCTTGCGCTGCCAAAAGCGCGTTTTCGTGTAGCGAAAGTCGTCAAGACTTTTGGCTGCATTGCCTTAACGACCGAAACTCTCGACGAGTTTCGCTACAAAATGCTTTAATGCGGAGCCTGTCCTTCCGCAGCCTGTTGCGTAGCTTATTGGCAATGTTCCTCGTGTGTCTGGTTTCGGCCGCAGCGTTGCCTCAAGGAATAGACGCTGCAAAGGATGCGAAATGGCACGTTGGTTGCGAACTTTTTCAGATGCTTCTGGAAGAGCGAGGCTTAACCCAAATGCAATCTCTCGAATCCTCTCTGATGAGACCAAAGATGTCCGTCATCGTCTTGGCAGGAGATTTACGAACATTGCGCGTTGACGCTTGGACTTTGATTCAACGATTCGTAGTGAGTGGCGGAAACGTTTTGATCGCCACTGACCAAGGTAATCTCTTGGGTGGTATCGGGCAATTTAAACCTGGCCCGGTGGTTTCGCTCGACGAAGCGAATCAGTATTTGGATTTCAAGGACTGCATACGAATTCAAGACATAGATCAATCGCATCCAATGATGCGAGGCGTCAATCAGATTGTTTCCAATCGAACAGGTTGGCTTGAATTGCAATCGCAAAGTACCACATCGAAACTATTTCGCTGGAAAACGATTGCGTCGCTGCCTGAGAATTGCAAGCCGTTAGCAAGCAGTGGCCAACCGATTATCGCGATCGGTTCAGCCGACGTCGAAAAATCGGGCGTCATAGCGCTCGTTGCAGACACAAGTATTCTTTCCAATGGGATGGTCTGGCACGGCGACAACGCAACGTTTGCGATCCGAGTTTCCGAGTTGCTAGCGGAGGGGAAACGATCAAGTCTATCGTTCATTGTGGATGGCCGTGTCATGGGCAACTACAAGGAGCGTCTACAACCATCGGAGCCGCGAACCTCATCGGACGATCGTGAGGATCGCAATATCCCAACGATGCAACAGATTCCGGAAACGGATCTCGAAACCAAGCTTCGCATGGCAAACCATGTATTGAAAAGCGTCGCGGATTCGAACATATTGAACGAAGCGTTGGCCAACCAACCACGGCCGATGAACGCTCGTGTCTACACGTTTGTGGTGCTTGCCGTCTTGGCTTCGCTTGCCGCTCTGTGGTGTTTGATATACTTACTTCGTCGGGTACCTTCGTTTCTTGCGCGGCAACCGGTCGTTCCGCATGTGTCAGCATTCCAAATGGATGCTAGAGTGATGAATCGAAGTTCGCAGTTTGGACCGGCTGCCTTCATTTTGGCTCGTGAGTTTTGCAAGGAGTGCTCGGGCAGCAGTGGCCATCGGGATTGGAAGAACAAGGCTACCGGTTTCCAATTCTCAAAAGCGATTCCCAACGATACAGCCTTCAAGGAAAAGCTCGAATACGTTCGCTCGTTTGAAATCAGTAACCTTGTCCCACGAGTATCCGAAAAGGAGTTTTTGAAGTTAGGCAGGACAATTCAAGAACTACGCGAGGCATTGCGTCCTCCCAAGATCGACGGGGCACGTTAGAATAGGTATTTCGTTTAACAGTCAGCCGTAGGCGTACTGCAAAAGAACCGAGTACGCCTTCGGCTAACTGTTAAACGGCTAGAGCAATTGGCCTCATCCACCCTTCCAGAACCAGAAAACTGATTCGTGCCCACAGCTAACTCAATCGCCGCAAGAGTCAATCAACTACGAAGTCGAACCCAAGAGTTAATGAAGCAGATTGTCGTTGGTCTCGACGACGTAACTGATCAATTGTTAGTCGCATTGTTCGCTGGCGGACACGTGCTGCTCGAAGGTGTTCCCGGAACGGCCAAAACCACTCTCTGCCGAACGTTCGCAAGTATTCTCGGCATCCGCTTTGAACGCATTCAATTTACCCCTGATCTTCTCCCCTCCGATGTCACCGGCATCCAAATCCTAGATCGGAACACGAGCAATTTTGTCCTGCGGAAGGGCCCTGTCTTCTGCCAACTTTTGCTTGCCGATGAATTGAACCGAGCTCCAGCGAGAACACAATCATCCCTCCTTGAAGCGATGCAAGAAGGGCAAGTCACCATCGATGGCAACACGCTCCCGTTGCCGGAGCCCTTTATGGTGCTTGCGACTCAGAACCCCATCGAACAAGAAGGCGTTTATCGGCTTCCCGAGGCCCAACTCGACCGTTTCCTATTCCGCATCAAAGTTGGGTACCCTCAGCGTGATGCTGAAGTTGCGATGCTGGAGCTCCATAGCCGTCCCACTCCTAAACTGTCTGCGATTTGCACAGCAGAAGAGATCATGTCGATCCAAAGTCAGCTTGATACCGTGTTTTGTTCGGAGGAGCTAAAGCAATACATAATCGACATTGTTCGAGAGAGTCGCAGCCATTCGGACCTCTTGCTGGGAGCGAGCCCTCGCGCCGCAATTAACTTAATGAAAGCTTCCCGGGCTTTCGCGTTGCTCAAAGGTCGGGAGTTTGTAACCCACGACGATGTTCAATCGATTTGTCGACCGGTTTTGGGACATCGGCTCATCATGCGGCCAGAAGCAGAAATGGACGGACGAACTGTGGAAGCGGTCATCCAGCAAGTAATCCAGCGTGTCCCTGTGATTCTGGATCAAAAGACATGACGTTCAAAGTGCAGTTGTTTGCGATCGCAGGGATGATGAGCCTGTTCCTCGGGCTAGTGCGTGGCCAACCGGTCCTTAGTCTCCTTTCGCTATCGTCGTTGCTTTGGCTATTGACGGAGTGGGGCCTGTTCGTTTGGCATGTTCGATTCCAGTTTCCAAAAGCCATCTTATATCGTTTTGTTAATGGCGAACGCGATGCGGATCGATCCTTGTGGGCAGAGCGATTGATCGACGTGCGAATTCAGCTGGCGAATAAGTTATTGCTGCATGGAGTTACGTTGGATATCGAAGATATTCTCCCTGAGAACTTGGAGTTAATAGCCTTCTCAACAAACAACGTAACTGCAGATGTCTTGACCATCCCAAGTGCTGCCCCAAAGAAAAGCCAAACTAGGCGGCCTGAGTCCCGTTCCTGGCTGATTCGTGGTGTCCAGAGATTCATGAACTACCGCGATGATTGTCCCGTGAATGAAGTTCGATTGGGGTTAGGTAGTCAGCCCACCGAGTGGGGATACTCAGCGCGGGTTAGGGCAGCGGGGAATGTTGTTTTCTCTGGCTTTCGTGTGACCCTTCAAAGCACGCACCATCTTTTTCGCATTGAGCGATTTGTCAAAACGGAACAATCATTCCGTGCTTTGCCCAGTTTTGTGGATGCAGGTGAATACCGGTCGCTCACCAAGAAATCCAATGTGATACCGCGACATGGCGTCCATCGTCTGCTGCGTTCTGGTATGGGCTCTGAACTTTTGGAATTGAAGGAGTACGCGGTCGGCGATCCGTTCAAGTCTATCGCCTGGAAAGTTTCAGCAAAACGCGATCAGTGGATGACGCGTCAGTACGAATCCGAGGTTCCAGCTCGGGTGCAACTCATCGTTGATGGATCGAGCACAAGTCGCGTTGGTGGATTTGGCTTTCGGCTCTTGGACCAGATGACGTTTGTGGCGGCCAGTGTAGCAAGGATGGCGACCAATGCGGGCGACCCTGTGGGCGGCGTGTTGATGGACGAAAGGGGAATTCGACGGGTACCACCGACGTCGGGCGAGAAGGGCTTTCAATTGTTCCTTCGTTCCCTCGCAGACTTCTCCGTGAATCCTTGCCCACCTCCAAGTCCGTATCAGCCTCGCATGTTGGATGCGGCCTGGGCTCTGCTGAATCAACGTTACCCTGAATTATTGGACCTCAAGGTAAATCATTTCCCCTTTTCGATCTTTCCGATGACACCTGGGGCTAGAACACGGCGCCGACAGCGGTTTTTGGTGGCCGGTTCCTTGGCCGAAATCTATGATCTATCGGTTCGCGAGCATGCGGCCTTGATTCATGATGATTCTGCTTTCGCTAGGCGTCTCCAGCATCTGCTCAACAGCGGTGGCATACCTTGGATTGCTCCTCTCATTCAGCCTTCCGATCGTCGCGACCAGGAGCCAATCGAAAGAATGGCAAATCTTGGCAAATGTATCTTGTCTGCTGTTGGGCACGCTCGAGACAACGAAGTAATCGTCGTCATCTCGGACCTACTCAATTGTGTTAGCATTTTGGAGTTCGTGTTGCCTTCCGTCAAACTAGCCATCGCAAAACACCACCGAGTTTCGTTTGTCTGTCCGACATCGACGTTCCTACGACCATCGAGGGGAGTTGCTGTCGATTTCTCAAGAGAGAATACAACGGAAGAGCTCTTGTTGGTCGCGGAGCAAGCGAGGCTTCGAATTCAAGCGGAGCAATTGCAGCGGGAACTGCATCGCTGCGGCGCATCTCTATCGCTCTCGGGTGAAAAGAACGCCATTCATTTGATCATGTCTGAGCTCGACGCCGTCAAGTCAGGGCACGGAAGATTGCAGGGGAATCTACGATGAGCAATCGATCTGGCGATGAGAATCGAATGTCAATCTCCGATTCTCTCGAGTCAATCGTATCGCAGCAAAAGATCATTCGTTGGGTTGGCGCGGGGCTACAACTATTTGCGATCGCACTTTCCATGGAGATGCTGCTTGGTGTCTCCATCGGTCTTGGGGTGCCGCTCCGTTTGTTTCTCTTGTCGCTCATCGCCTTTTGCATTGTCATGCGGCTTGGATGGGCTGTGTTGGTTGCTCTGCAAGTGAGCTTGATCGCGATCGAGCCTCGTCAGGGCGCTATTTCGCCCTATCCATTGGGGTTTTTCTATGTGCTCGTAGCTTCTGCGGTGATCGTGGCGGCAATGAAAGCTCCGGAAACGCATCGGTTCGTGACAGATTACGTCGTGAGTTTATTCGCTGCAGAAGCCAAGGAGCTAGACTCGAACCGGCAATTCCGATTTACGTATGTGAGACTCTCGATCTATGCGATTCAACTGATGCTGACGGTTGTTGTTGCGGGCTTCTTGTTGAATCGATTGCCGATTGGCTTGCAAGCGGAGAGTTGGCTTGAGTGGTCTCGTCAGAATGGGCAAGCGGTCTGGCCGGGAGCGCTTTTGATTGTTTTGATGATCGCAATCTTGGTATTGGTTCGTGAGAATGCTTGGCGACAAATACTTCCTTCGCAAGCGAGTCTCTATTTGCGTTCGGTCCAACTTATCGCAAATTATCGCGATTTGTTTGGTTTCGAAAGGCACCGTTTGAGGCGGCTTAGACAAGCCCACTTACAGGGAGTCGCCAAAACGCCTCCGCCGGTGAAGCGACCAAAGCTACGAAGAAGTGGGCGGAATGACGATACGATTAAGAAAGGTTTGAAATGATTTTCTTCTGGTTGCGTGAGATCGCAGGTTGGTTACTCATTCTGGTTTCGCTTTACATGCTGCGAATCGGGCTTGTGTATCTAAACGACTTAGAGCGTCCAGCACTGGTCGAATCCGGTATCGTGATGCTTGCCGGATTAGGTGTCATGCGATGTGGGGTCCTGTTGGTTCGAGTCTCAACGGCCGCCCGTCTCTGCCAAAACGATGCAAAAACGCTTTAGCCGCAGTGTATAGCGATTGTCCTCAATCGCTCGCTGGTGTACCGGGCCTGTTGGTGTACCGGGCCTGTTGGTGTACCGGGCCTGTTGGTGTACCGGCTTTAGCCGGAATGGCATTGATTTAGTGTTAGCAGAAGTGCGCAAGCACTCCGGTAGTTCCTCAAATGTCTGCGATCTTCCAATGGATCATCACCGGACTGCTTGCGCCGTTCCGCTAACGAAACTCCTTCTGACTCTAGCCGGCTGAAGCCGGTACACCAGCTTTTTTGCCGGCTGAAGCCGGTGCACCAACTAGGGCCGGTACACCAACTAGGGGCGGTATTCCAGCTAGGGCTTCACTTCCGTTGATTTTGGAATCGCAACTTTCACCTCAGCGCTGTAGACCGCTTTGGGGTCGCCTCGTTCCGACATTGTTTTCGCAATCGTGCCAATCGTGCGGAGCAGCTTCGCTTGATAAACCGTTGAATTCCCAGATGTGATCGAAATGGGCGAATCGAGATCGAGCATCTCGTCGTTGAGCCGAACGGTCACTTGATCTGCATCCTTGGTCTCGATTCCGATCGCATTCTTGTTTCGAATCGCCACGATTTCCGCTCGATCACGAATATCTTGCTTGTCAACAGCAAGCCAATAAAATCGAGATTCAATGACATCGTCCTGCTTCCAAACGATTTTCGTCGGCATGGTATTTCGCTCGAACTCGGTCATCCAAGGGATCGCAACGGCATCTTCGCGGTCCATCCAGTGCCCTTTGCCTGGGTGGATTTTCACAAGATGAGTGTAGCCTTCGGAATCTGACTGCTTGAGATCAGCTAACTTCGTTTCCCATTCCGCCGCAATCTTGTTGCGGTTGTACGCAGAGTCTTTCTCACCCATGTGAAGCGTAAAGGGGAGGTTCCGCAGTCCCAAAGGAGACGTTTCATTCGGGTGCCCGGCCATCATGGCAGCAGCTGCAAAACGGTCGGCCATCCGCGGTGCTAACTGATAAACACCGTCGCCACCGGCCGAATAGCCCATGATGTAAATGCGGTTTGGATCGACATCCTCCAGCACGATCAAGTTTTCGATCAAGCGATCGAAGAATCGATCGATGTGTCCTTGATGCCACAGATCCCAGGTGTCTGTCGGTGCACGCGGCGCGACGTAGACACCCTCTTCAAGTTTATAAAGTCTCTTTTGGTTGGCCCATTGCTGGTCATTCACCGCAGCGGGAGCGCCGCCGCCACCATGCATCGAAATGACCATACGCCTCCCGCTCGCAGGCTTTTCACCGAATAGTTCGTACGAAAAGGGCATCTTAAGGTTGTCGAGCGTCAAGACTTTCGATTTCATTTCCTCAGCCCGAGTCTCGCGAATCCAGCCGGCATGGTCGTTCCAGAGAAGTTTCTTTGCTTCCTCAGCCTCCTGTTTTGAGATCGCAGTATTTACGAAGGGTTGCTCAGAGAGAAGCGAACGCTGCTCCCGTGGTTGCTGCAAGTATTTTGCCAATGCTTCGATTGCTTGAGCCGCTGCTTTCGGCTCGACCGAACTGGTAGTCGGCGTTGAGGGTGCAACCAAATTGATGGTTTCGGTAATAGGTCCATTGCGAGGCTCAGAAACAAACTGGACCTTTCGTATCGACTTTCCATCGGGAACCTCAAAATAGAACTTCGCCCCCTCAGGGAGATAGGTGCCGAGGTGATCGTTGGCATCGAAGCGTTCGTCTTTAGTCATCCCCTCAAAAACCAACTTCCCATCTGCATCAAAGACCTTGACGTTTTCAGCAATGCGTTTGCCCGTCGAACGATCCAGGACTCGAAACATCGTTTGAGCCGATCCTTGAGGTGGTTTGACACCACGATCGAGGTATCGATCGGTGACGTTAACGGCGCTGATGTAATCGATAGAACGATCCCAAACTAGTGGAAAATGGACCGGTGTTCGTTCGAAGCTCACCGCATAGATTGCGTTCATGGCATCATCGCGTTTAGCCTTGGAGGCTCGATCGAGGAACCATGCTGCGTCGAGTGCATCGCCATTTGGTTCTGCGGCACCGGTGAAGTGCCAGCCGTTATCCCAGACTTCCACCCAGGAATGATTTCCGCTTTTGTCAGACCAGAGCGGGGTTCCTACAAAACGAGCCGGAATGCCGACGGCTCGGCAAGCGTCGATGAGCAGAACAGAGAGGCCCGTGCACGAAGCGGTTCCGGACTTGATCGATTCGTAGGGACTCTGGTCTGCTTTTGGACGTTGAGTCGAGTAACGGACATTGATCAGTGGAAAGAGCTTTTGATTGAGTCGAGCGGCTGCGATGGAAGGCGACGTCACGCCTTCAATCAGCGGCGAATACTTTTCGTTGAAATCCTTGCGCCAAGTATCTCGTCGTTCGTTGATATTCGCGTAAGGAAGAATGTTGTTGAAGAAAATCTCTTTCGGTACTCCGTTCTTCCATGGAGATTTTTGCCAGGCCAGGTAAGCCAAGCGGACTTCTTCAACCAAGAACTCGGAAGTCAAAGATTTCAAATCCCGATCAGGCATGTTCGAGATGAGAAACTCCATCCCCTGGCGATGTTCCATGGGAGTGGAATCCAGGGCCAAACGCAACTGAGCCTTGTTCTCCCCAGCCCGAGACAACGCAGCTGAAACAAGTTCGCTTTCAGTATGCTTTGCGATTTTTGAGTCCTGGCGCACGCTCCATAGTTCTTGCGACTTGTCAGAATTGGTAACGACCATTGACGCCTCAAATCCATCCAGAGTCGAACAGAGCGCGAGCTTCGCTTCGGGTGACCATTCAAGCTCAGACAATTGAGTTGCCCATCGATTGTTTTTTGCATGAAAAGTCCGTTGCCGATGGTAGAGTTCCATGAGCACTTCGCGACTTGCTATACTGTCATCGAGTTTGAATTCCGTTTTGTCTGGCGCATCCGATGAGAACTGGACAAAGCCCCAACGTTCGGGACGATGCATGTCGATGATCCCTTGAGGTGACCAAACCCAGTTATCTTCCTTGGTCTTGGGGACTTTCTGGTACTTGCCATCAACAACTTCGAACTGCCACTCCACACGCGAGAAATCGATTCGCCATTGGTCGCCGTTGGACGGTGCCCCGGATTTACCGGTAACCTTAGAGAAAGAGCTCCAAGGAATGGCGATTTCGACAGACCAAGATTTGTCTTGATCGGTGGGATCGTTGACTGTGCCGTCAAGATGCACACCCGTTTTGAGGCCAGTGAACTCCCAGTTATCTTCAGCGGAACCGCCGTCTTTGTAAGGACGAGGCAAGAAAAGATCCCAAGTGGTATTTAATGTATTGAGTTCGAGTTCGAAGTATTGATGGTTGTCGCTGTTGGGATCAATGAACACTTCGAAGTCGTTGTCTTGGAAGATAACAGCATCGTGCTGAGTGAGCGTGCCTTGCAGGTGTGGCTCCATCAGTTCCGCCGCGATGTAGAAGTATTCTTTATCCCACAGCATCTTGGCTCGCGTTCGCAGTTTCGGGAGAGGCTTCTTTGAGCCCTCGATATCCACAAAATCCTCGGTCCATCGTGCATCTTTCCAAGCCGGTTCATCGAGCTTGCCATCGATTTGAATCGGCGTATCACAAAGCCCGCAAACGTAGTTGCGAGGCACGATGGTTTTCATGTGCTCCCAATCCGCAGACTGACCGAAGGCTAGGATGGTGCATCCCAAAGAGAAGATGCAAAATGAAAACAACGAAACGAATTTGCGGTTTAGACTAAAATTGAGCAAGGTGTGTTTCCTGTAAAGGCAATTTAGAACCAACCAAAATGATAATGGATCATTCCTGGAAAGAAACGGACATCCGCGAACTTTTTAGGTGTGCGACGATTTGAACCGCATCTGCAGTCCATGTGATAGCCGCGATACCGGCGACACTTGTAGCAGTGGGGCTCGCCCCGAATGGCGTTGAGTTAGCGAAACGGCGCAAGCCGTCCGGAAATGATCCATTGAGAGTTCGAAGGCATGTGACACTAACCGGAGTGCTTGCGCACTACCGCTGACAGCCATGCGATTCAAACCACTCGAGTCACTAAGGGGGCTAATTGTTGGTATACCTGGTTAGCACACCAAGCATTTGCGACGAAAGCGGGGCATGCCCGCCCGTCGCGGTAGCGGGACCTTGTGGCTCGCGAACTTGGGCCTTGTGCCCAACGTTCGCAACATGCTTGGCGTGCTACCACCGGTTCTCTTGCCAACAGTACCGCCCTACATCCCTAAAAACGAACCGGGCCTTGTGCCCTGTGTTCGCAACATGCTTGGTGTGCTACAACGAAAGACGCCTTTTCGGCAGCAGGTAGCACACCAAGAATTTGCGACGAGGCGGGACAAGCCCGCCCGTCGCGGTGGCGAAACCCCAAGCACCGCAGTTACGAACTATCGCCGTTACACGCAACGCTGTTTCGCATTCTGCTCAATGTAAATTGGGCTTTTCTGTAGCGAAAGTCGTCAAGACTTTCGGCT
>CANHVO010000111.1 GCA_947463915.1 Planctomycetaceae bacterium | reverse complement strand
GGGGGCGGTGTGCGCGCAAAAAGCTAAATCTGTGTAAAATGGCCCGCGTCAACAAAAACGGCTATCGGAAATACATTTCCAGTCACCGTATGAATAATCCGGGTTTAACAGTCAGCCGTAGGCGTACTGTTGTGAAGAACGAATAGTACGCCTACGGCTGACTGTTAAACGAAATTTCAAACCAAGCTTAGAAATCTAGCTGGCATCTCATGCCATAGGCATCAGTTTGAGAGCTGATCATGTTGTTCGACTGAATAATGCCATTGCTGGTCGGTCTAGCATCGGCCCAGGAGTGGATGTAGTTGAACACGCATTTGCAGTTTGGATTAACATACCAATTCAGACCAGTCGTCATATTCTGCAACATCCCCCCCTGAATCTGTTGGTCGGTTAGATCCAAATAGGACCAACGACCAGCGACTTCCCAAGCCCCCCATCCGCCACAGCTTTTCGATACGCTATGAAATGGAATCACACGATCGATCGCTCCGGCTTTGCGATCGTAAGGTCGATGTTCGCCGGTCAGGAAAAAGCCTACCTGCGAATACGCTCCATTGAGAAACGCATTTCCGCTGCCCTTTGAGTCCACAAAGCAACCCATCGCTTCGGTTTGCCATGAAAGTGGTCCACGAACCCACATGGATTCCAAACCAAAAGTCTGAGTCAAACTAGAACCAATGGTTCCAGTATCGACAAAGAAAGGGGTTCCATTGGCAACCGAGGGAACTGGTTGTCCGCTGGTACCATTAGGCGTCCCCGCTGGCACCACAAACTCACCTACGAAAATCTCTGGGACGCTTCGGAATCGCACCCGTTCGTTGGGCGGAGCATTCAAGAAATATCCTGTACCGAGGTGCAAGTAGTCTTCCCCTTTGGGGCCCTCATGCCACAACAAGTGCGTCAAGCGACCGGCGCCGCCATTTCCACCGTCGGTGCTAAGCGAGCCACCAAACTGATCTTGTCCGGTGCGAAAGTAGGACGCCGCCCACGTCCAATTCAAGTCTTCCGAGTTGTTGTAGAACCCGACGCCCATGTGCCGGAAGGGAGTGAACGCTTGAAACAAAGACGAACGCTCCATAAAAGTCGTGTAGCGAATACTGCTCACGACTTCCAAGCTGAAAGGTTGTTTCCATTGACCAACGCGTACTGTTCCTAAAGGACCGACGTCCTTGAAGTCAGCCCAAAGGTCAGTAAAAGTTGGGCGCCCAAAAAATCCAAAGTCCATTTGCATGAAGTAGTCCATGCGGTCCGAGACAGAACCCTTCGCTCCGAGTCTTGCTCGGCGGAAGTCGGCCCCACTTTCGATACGGCCATACGTATCGCGACTGGATTGGAGCTGATTAAAACTGACCGCGTCCGCTTGAAAGAAGCCGCTGATAGCAACGTTAGGATACTTGGGCTTTTCCGCCGCAGGCTTCTTGGCTTCCTTGAGTTTTTTTAGTTCCGACTCGTTCGTTGCCTCTTTTGCCTCGAGAGCTTTCAGACGCGAGGTGAGCTCTTCGATCGTGGCAGGCGGGTTGTCCGACGGGGAGGCAGCGAAAACGAATTGCGGTTGCTCTTCCAGGGGCACATCGGCGACCCCAGAACCAAATGGGGCAGCGAAGTAAGGTTCTTGTGCACAGACCTCTTGATTGATTCCTATCGCAACGAGCGAGGCAAAAAGCAGTTTTCGCAGTCTCATGATTCACTATACCGATCCCAGAGCAATGTCTTGGTCAAAAGCAATTTAGGCAAGATCGGCACGTTTCCGTCGTGAAATAGAGCACATTTTTAGCTGGCATTTGCAGAATTTAGGGAAAATAGGAGATTCGCGTCGATGTACCGGAACGGCGCAAGGGGAAGATGTGTGTGATTTGTCCTAACTCCCCTTCTCCTACTCGGGAGGAGAGGGGGCTGGGGGTTGAGGAGGGGAATCGCACTTGAGCAACCGCCTTAATTTGCAATCGATATCTTGAGACGGGAATAAGGGTACGCGGCTCCTTGTTTTGGATTCAATTCTAGGCCATGGGACTGTTAACCTCGTCCACTTCCCTAAAATCGAAATGGAACGAATCACTTGTCAAAACCAGTTACAATGAGCAGCTCTGGCCACTATCAGTCTTCAACCAATTAGCTAGCCCATGTCATCCCTCTCCCGCCGCGAATTCGGTTCGCAATCGCTATCAAGCTTGAGTCCCATTGTCGCAAGCACACTCCTCCCATCACTCTTGTCATCTCCATCATTGGGCAATACACATCGCCGAATCCGTGTTGGACAGATAGGCACGAAACATGGTCATGCCAGCGGCAAGTTTGAAACCTTGACCAAACTGAGCGAGCACTTTGAAGTGGTCGGGGTTGTCGAAGAAGACGCTGCACAACGTGATAGAGTACAGAAGACAGCTCCATTCCAATCTTGTACTTGGCTGACCGTTGATCAATTGCTTAGCCAACCCGGCCTTCAACTGGTTCTGATCGAAACAGAAATCGATCAGCTGCTCAACATGGCAGAAAAGTGCTTGCGTGCGAGCTTGCACGTTCACTTGGACAAGCCCGCAGGAGCCTCAATGGAGCAATTTCAAAGGGTCGCGAAAGTTGCCACCGAAACAAAACGGATCATTCAATTGGGATACATGTTTCGCAGTAACCCAGCCTTCCAGTTTCTGTTCAAAGCAGTGAAACAAGGTTGGCTCGGTGAAGTTTTTGAGATTCATGGCGTGATTAGCAAGAAGCTCGCAAGTAGCGATCGAGCTGATCCAACGCGGTATCGGGGCGGTTCCATGTTCGAGCTTGGATGCCATTTGATTGATGCGGTGGTTACGATTCTTGGCAAGCCCCAGTCCATCACTCCGTTCAACACCAAGACGACGCCGGAGGTCGACCAGCTCAATGACAATTGCTTGTCCGTTTTTCGATACCCAAAAGCAACTGCTTCGATTCGTAGCAGCATGGTCGAAATCGATGGCGGTCGTCGACGACAGTTGGTGGTTTGCGGCACGAAAGGTACCATTGAGATTCTGCCGCTTGAACCGCCGCAATTGACGCTGACGCTCGAACAAGCCATCGGCGGCTTCCGAAAGGGAACTCAAAACGTCGAATTACCCAAGATGACGGGCCGATACGACGGAGATTTATTGAGCTTGGTATCCGCCATTCGCGGCGAGAACGAGTATCCGTACTCTTTGCAACATGATTTAACCGTCCAGGAGTGCGTTCTCAAAGCAAGCGAAATGTTTTGAAGAATCTTCGCCCGTTTTCGTCTAGAATAGCAGACCTTGCCAAAAGTCGTCTCGTTGCTCTCCCACCTACAGACTTCCATCCAATGTTGAATCGAAAACTGCGGCTCATTCTACGAAACATAGACCGCTTTTTGCATTTACTGATCGCCCTAGCATTTTTCGCTCAGTGCGTTTCGACGTCGCGGGCGCAGGATGCCGACGTGGCTGTTGATTTCGCCAGCCAAATTCGCCCTATTCTCGCGAACCATTGTTGGACATGTCACGGCCCGGATGAAAAGAGCCGCGCTGCCGATCTGCGACTCGATATCCGAGAGAATGCCGTCGCATCCTCGGCGATTGTCCCAAATGATCCCAGCACCAGCAAGCTCGTCGAGCGAATTCTGTCGAGTGATCCCGAATCGGAAATGCCTCCGCCATCCACGAAAAAACCACTTTCGGACAAACAAAAGAATCTTTTGCAGGCGTGGATCCGCCAAGGGGCAGTGTACTCAAAACATTGGGCATTTACTCCTCCAGCGAAGGCTTCGGTTCCGAAACTGCAGGCAGCCGCATTGGGTAACAATGCCATCGATCCGTTTGTCGCAAAACGGCTGGAGCAGGAACACTTAAAGCCGTCAGCCAAAGCCGAGCGGTCCACTCTGCTGCGACGCGTTTCGCTCGATTTGACTGGTCTTCCCCCAACCCTAGATGAGCTAAGCCAATTCATCAACGATCCGGCAAGCGATGCCTATGAGCTCGCTGTAGATCGACTACTTGCTTCGAAAGCATATGCAGAAAAAATGACTATGGAATGGCTTGACCTAGCTAGATACGCGGACACTAACGGCTACAACAACGACGAGGACCGCACCATGTGGCCATGGCGAGACTGGGTCATCCATGCGTTCGATCGCAATATGCCGTTTGATCAGTTTGTCATCGAACAGCTTGCAGGCGATTTGATCCCAGACCACAAACAAGATCAGTTGATCGCAACGGGTTTCCTTCGCAACCAAGGGCACAACACCGAAGGGGGCATCATCCAAGAAGAGTATCGAGTCGAATACGTAGCGGATCGTGTCCACACGGTCTCAACGGTTTTCCTCGGGCTTTCGATGCAGTGCGCACGGTGCCACGACCACAAGTTCGATCCAATCTCTCAGGCCGAATACTACCAGTTTTATTCCTTCTTCAATTCACTCGACGAAAAGCAAGCACCGCATGGCAAAGTCATAGGTGTCGAACCCTACATTCGCGTGCCGACCGAAGAACAATCGTCGAAAATGGCTGCATTGGCGACTGAAATCGAGTCCGCCGAATCGAAGATGAAGCAACTCGAAGCAACAGCCGACAAGAACGTCGAGAAACTGGTCGCTGAAACCAGCCAGAACGACCTCAAGTCGCGCTTCGACCAGAGCGCGTTGTTCCATTTCCCGCTTGACAAGTCAGACGGCAGTTCCTTGTTCGACGCGATCTCCAACTCAAAACTCGGGACGGTAACCGGGACAATCCTTTGGCCAAGTGGCAAAAAGCTAGATGCTATCGAACTCGATGGAACATCGCGAATCGAGCTTGGAAACATTGCGAACTTTGCTGCTGACAAACCGTTTTCGATCAGCGCGTGGGTCAAGCCAGCATCGGCAGACGGAATGGCTATTCTCTCAAAAATGGATGAAGCACAGAGCTACCGAGGCTACGACCTTCTCCTGTCAGGTGGGAAAGTAGAAATGCATTTGGTCCACAAGTGGCCCGAAAATGCGATCAAAATTTCCTCCAACGCAGCCCTATCCCCCAACGAGTGGCATCATATCGTCGCGACCTACGATGGGACCAAGACTGCGGCCGGCGTCAAGCTCTATGTCGATTCAAAACCCGCCCCCTATTCTATCTCGCAAGACTCGCTTCGTGATTCGATCGAAACACAACAACCGTTCCGAATCGGGCTGCGTGAGAAGTCGCTGCCTTACAAGGGAACAATTGATGAAATCCAGCTTTTTGGGAATGTGTTGGACGAGAATAGTGTTAAGCAACTTGCTACCTTCGAAACGGTAAGCGGTTTCGCAGACTGGGTCAGGCTGCCTTACGAACAGCGTACCGAAGAGCAACGCAAGCAAATTCGCAAGTTCTATTTGGACCGAATCGATCCTGAGTATTCAGCATTGCAGATCAAGTTAACAAACACCAAGAAGGACAAGCTTGCTATCGAGGAGAGTTCGGCATCTGTAATGGTGATGCGAGAAATGAGTCCGCCGCGAGAAACGTTTGTGCTAAAGCGAGGGCAGTATGACCAACCGACCGAGCGTGTTCATTCAACGGTACCTGCTTCACTACAGCAAGCTGGTTCGCAAGCACCTAAGGACCGTATGGACTTGGCGAAATGGCTTGTGAGCGATACGAATCCGCTCACAGCTCGCGTGACGGTGAATCGCTGGTGGCAGAATTTCTTCGGAACCGGCATTGTGAAAACGGCTGAGGACTTCGGCCTGACTGGCGATGCCCCCTCGCACCCTGAACTGCTTGACTTCCTATCCCGTACGTTGATCGAAAGCGGTTGGAATGTCAAAGCAACTCTCAAAATGATAGTCATGTCGTCCACGTATCAGCAGGAGTCTCGCATCCAGCCCTCCATGTTGGATCGCGATCCGGAAAACAGACTCCTGGCCCGAGGCCCTCGCATTCGACTGCCCGCTGAGACCATCCGTGACAATGCACTTGCGATAAGTGGACTGCTAAAAAACCGACTTGGCGGCCCCAGCGTAAAGCCCTACCAACCCGCGGGCCTTTGGGAAGATGTTACCGTCAACCGTCAAGGCAAATACGTGGCTGACGTGGGCGAAGGCCTCTATCGCCGCAGCTTGTACACATTCTGGAAACGCACTTGCCCTCCGCCGTCGATGATGAGTTTTGACGCGCCGATGCGCGAAGTGTGCACTGCCCGACGTGCCCGCACGAATACTCCGCTCCAGTCGCTGGTTTTGCTCAACGACCCAACGTACGTCGAATGCGCCCGAAGCTTGGCAGAGCACATGATTCACGAAGGAGTGACCGTCAACGATCGGATTGATGCGGGGTTCCTTCGCAGTGTTTCACGGAAAGCGACCTCGCAGGAACAAGCCATTCTTAGTCAGGTACTTGAGACCGCCAAGCAACGGTTCGTAGCCAATCCCGTGAGTGCGCAATCACTCAACTCGACAGGTACAGCCGCGCCTAATCCAACAATCGACGCTATCGAACTTGCAAGCTGGACAATCCTAGCAAGCACCTTGCTGAATCTCGACGAGACCATTTCGAAACGCTAAATCCATCATGCAAAACAATCTTCATCCAGCCTCAAGTTCGTTTCGTCGCCAATTTCTTCGCAACTCGATTACCGGGTCGGCGGCTCTTGCGACGCTCCTTGGCTCAGATTTTCGCGGCAAAGCGTTTTCAGCAGGCACACCTGATAAGCAACCATTGCCGCACTTCGCTGCCAAGGCAAAGCGGGTAATCTATCTTTTCCAATCGGGTGGACCGTCCCAGCTGGAAATGATGGATTACAAACCCAAACTCAAGGAGCTGCATGGCTCCGAGCTACCGGACAGTATTCGACAGGGGCAACGGCTGACTGGAATGACGTCAGGACAAAAAAATTTCCCGGTGGTGGCGCCCAAATTTGAGTTCAAGCAACATGGTGCAAATGGCGTTTGGCTGAGCGAGCTTCTGCCGCACACCAGTAAGATCGTTGACGACATTTGCATCGTTCGATCGATGCACACCGAAGCAATCAATCATGACCCAGCGATCACGTTCATGCAAACCGGTTCGCAGCAACCTGGCCGACCGTCCATGGGCTCTTGGCTGAGCTATGGTCTCGGAAGTGAAGCCGAGGACTTGCCAGCGTTCGTTGTGATGATCTCGCACGGAACAGGCAAAGATGCCAATCAAGGCCTACTCGATCGACTTTGGGGTAGCGGTTTTTTACCCAGTAGCCACCAGGGAGTTAAGTTTCGAAGCGGCTCCGATCCCGTTCTTTACCTGAACGACCCTAGCGGTATCGATCGCAATTTGCGAAGAACTATGCTTGACGGACTTGCGAAGCTAAACGAATTGCAACAAAAACAAGATGGTGATCCGGAGATTGCCACACGCATGGAACAGTATGAAATGGCCTTTCGCATGCAAGCATCCGTGCCGAACTTAACCAACTTGAGTGACGAGCCCGAGTCGACATTTGACATGTATGGTCCGCAAGCCAAAACGCCTGGAACCTTTGCTGCCAATTGTCTGATGGCAAGGCGCATGGTGGAACGAGGCGTTCGCTTTATCCAGTTGTACCATCGCGGATGGGACAACCATGGCAACTTGCCATCAAACATTCCAAAGCAATGCAGCGATATCGATCAGCCCCAAGCAGCTTTGGTGTCGGACCTCAAGCAGCGGGGCTTGCTGGATGACACGTTAGTGATCTGGGGCGGCGAATTCGGACGAACGGTCTATAGCCAAGGTTCGTTACAAGACGATTACGGTCGCGATCATCATGGTCGTTGCTTTACGATGTGGATGGCAGGCGGAGGAACCAGACCAGGGACCGTCGTGGGAGAAACGGACGACTATGGATACAACATCGTTTCGGATCCAGTGCATGTCCATGACTTGCACGCAACGTTGCTACAATGCCTAGGCTTCGATCACGAGCGACTGACGTTTCGCTATCAAGGTCGCGACTTTAGGTTAACCGACGTACACGGCAAAGTGATCGAGAAGCTTTTGCGAAGTTAATACGACGCGCAAGCTAGTGAACTTACTTTACAAATCACTAGTTTGCGCGTCGTGCTAGCGGCTCTTGGTAAAAATCCTGCATTTCTGACTACGCATTCCGGAGTTTAAAAAGACAATTTCGAGCAATAAAGTGCAAAAAACGAGAATTTGACGACAGCACATTCTACGTTGGGCAAACTTTGAGGACCGAACTTCACGTCCTCCTTTACGAAAGCTCTAAAATGAATCTGAATTCAGAAGCTGAACTCGATCGCAAAGTTCTTCATGTCGACGATGATCCAGATATTCTGGCTCTAATGAAGAAAACGCTTTCTAGAAGGGGTTACACACCCCATTCTATTTCCGATCCATCACTCGTCATTCCTTGGCTTGCCAAAAGTACGACTCGCATTGTTTTGCTCGATATCGAGATGCCCGGAATTGACGGACTGGCACTTCTACGCGAGATCAAGAAATTCGATGGCGGCATTCAAGTCATCATGTTAACAGGGCTCGTTTCGATGGGTACCATCATTCGAGCGACGCGACTGGGAGCCGAAGATTGCTTCTTCAAACCGATCGAGAGTTTAGATGAAGTTGTGGATTCCGTCGATCGTGCCCATGAAAAGATGCTTCGATGGTGGCGAGTCTTGAAAGAATGGCGAGCTCGCAAAAGCATGAGAACCACGGAAGACCAACCCGCGACCCTAGATTCGTGAAGGATTGATGAAGTTCCAAGACGATTCCGGTCGCATGTACGCATTCGTCGCGGAGCGACGAGCGACAATGTCGTCCTTCGCTCAGCGAAGGTAGTGTGTGGCAAGACCGAGTCGTGTGTGCACGGCAAGCTGCTTGATCCCCAGATACTCGCCGAAGTGCGATTGGTGAACTTTTCGATTGCGGTTACGCTCTGTCTCCCATTGAGCGATTTCCCAAATTGAAAGAATACGAATGCCTGCGGAGCCGGATCCCCCAAGACCAAACGTCAAACACCGGGCGAGCACTTTTGATAGGCAGCAGTGGGGATTACTACTGTTGCTCGCAGCAATCAATTTCACACACATTCTTGATTTCGTCATCGTGATGCCTTTGGGCGATCCACTGCGACAGCAGCTCAAGATCAATCCGCAGCAGTTTGGAATGGTTGTGTCTGCGTATGGAATCGCCGCCATGATCACAGGTGTATTGAGTTCGTCTCTCGTTGATCTCTACGATCGAAAAACGATTTTGGTGGGAGCCTTTGGCGGCTTTGCATTGGCCACTTTCTACTGCGGTGTCGCACCAAGCTTTCTTCACTTGTTGATTGCACGGTGTTTGACAGGTCTCTTTGGCGGAATGGCCTCGTCGTGTGTCATGGCCGTTATCGGCGATGTCTTTCCTGATGGGCAGCGAGGTCGAGCGATCGGAGTGGTCACTTCGTCCTTTGCCGTTGCGTCAACGATTGGGTTGCCGATCGGATTGTGGCTGGCACTTTATTTTGGGAATTGGAATGCACCGTTCATCGCAATCGGATTTCTGGCGGTCGGCGTGTGGGGGCTCGTTGTACTGTTCATGCCGTCGTTGACTGGGCATCGGACTGGTGTTCGAGTCAATCCGCTTCGCCAGTTTATGACGGTCGTTCAGAAGTCCAATCATCTCTGGGCATTTGCCTTCATGCTCGCGACTGTTTTTGGGACGTTTCTCATTGTCCCTTACATCGCTCCCTACATGCAAGCCAATTGCGGGCGGTCCGCCAGCGATCTGCCGATCGTCTATGCTGTCGCGGGTTTCTGCACGTTGATATCTCTCAATCTGGTCGGCTGGGCGACTGATCGAGTTGGTGCCAAGCCGGTTTTTCTAACCTGTGCAGGCGGCGCGGTCCTAATGACCCTGGTGATCACCAATTTACCTCAGGTGTCTCTGATGGTCGCAGTCGTTTCAACGAGCGTATTCATGGTTTTAGCAAGTGGCAGGATGATTCCAGCGCAAGCCATGATGTTGCGTGCTGCGGAACCTGCGCTTCGTGGAGCGTTTATGAATCTGAATACATCCGTCTCGCACTTTGCTGTCGCAGTCGGTCCATTGATTACCGGAGCGATTGTTGGCGAGGAGTTCACCGGAGGACCGCTAACCGGATTTCCTATCGCAGGCCTCATTGCTGCTGC
Source organism: Planctomycetaceae bacterium (assembly GCA_947463915.1). Lineage (GTDB taxonomy): Bacteria > Planctomycetota > Planctomycetia > Pirellulales > Pirellulaceae > JBKCUI01. The sequence goes on along the minus strand of CANHVO010000111.1, from coordinate 9,185 downwards.
GTGCGGCTGTTCCGCTTTGGTATTAATGTTCGGTCTTCGACCCGCGCTTGCCCCCAACTCTGCCATCGGGTCAGATGCCTGAGCCTAGTGGTTGTTTTCATTGGCCGAAAAAAACGAAAGAAGTCGAAAAAAGAATAGAACAGCTGTTTCTATCTTTGGCTCTTTGTGTTTTTCAAAACATCTCGGCAATCGCCCACATTTTGTCTATTTCGATGCAGCAAATCCCGCAGGCTTGCCCTGCGGATAGTTAGGCTTTTCGCTACCCCTGAACGCCTCTCCTGTTCGCTGTGCCGCCTGCTTTGCCTGAGGAAAATCGGGCTGCACAGCGACAGTCGCGAAGAGACCCTTTAGTAGCAGAAAACCTAAACTTCCATAGGTTAATCCTGTTGGATTCTTCGAGGGCATGGACATGTATGGCCGAACTCCCATAGACATCGAGGAGTTTCGTGAGTCGTTCTTGTCTTGGGCGAGCGTTAACATTGTAGCCAAACGCGAGAAGCAACAACCAGTTGCAAGCGATTTTCAAATTAAGCAAGTGCGCCGAGTGAAACATGGTAGTCTAAGGTAACGCGGTACTTCCATTTTTATTGTGATGCGTGCCGCAAGCTTCGCAGGTTAAGTTGAACAAAGATGAGGACTTCAAAATTCAGTGAAACAATTTTTCCGCGTCTCCCAAACGATTGCGATCGTCTTTCTTGTTGTGCTATCACTGCTAACGTTTCCAGTTCATATTCCATGGATGGCCGCGGGTTGGTTGATTGCGTTTACTTGGCAGGCAGCACACGGTCATAAAGCGTGGCTAACGCTTCTCAGTTGCGCTTTGATCTTGTTGGCCAAAGGGATTCCGATGGTCCCTTCGCTCGTTTTGTTCGTTTTCTGTCTAGTGATCGCAACCGGGTTTCGTTGGATGTTAAAGCCCGGAGCAACGCCCAGCCATCGGATTAATTGGCCGATTTTCGCAGCTGTTTGGCTGACCTGGCTGTATTTCTGTTGCGAGTGGCATTGGATAGGACAATGCAACCGCAAGATTCTATTCGATTCGGAACGACCCGTTGTTTGCCTTGGCGACAGCCTTACATCGGGGATAATCCCCGACCCTGGCTATCCCGGCTATTTGAAAAACATGTTGACGGTTCCTGTATTCAATCTCGGACAGTCTGGCATGGCATCGGATCTAGGACTCGATCGCATGCCAGCGGTTTTGGAAAAGAGACCTCAGATCGTTGTCATCGAAATCGGTGGACACGATTTCCTACAAGGCTTAAGCAGAACCGAAACAAAGAAAAACCTTTTGATGATGATCCAATTGTGTAGAACAGCTCAATGCGAGGTTGTGCTTGCAGAGATACCTCGAGGATTTATGGTCGATCCATTTCGTGCTCTCGAACGAGAGATCGCCTACGAGCAAGATGTTCAACTCATTCCCGATGGGATGATCCGTCAGCTTATCATCTGGAGCCCCTTCTGCCCGCCAGGAATGTGGATGCCCCAATCCAGGCTCAGCGATGACGGAATCCATAGCAATGCGATTGGAGGCCGAGCCATGGCACGTCAAGTCGCAATCGCAATCGAGAAGGTTGTGGGACCTGAGATAATCGCCAAGTGAGCCTGAGACGCTAGCCGATTTTTTGCAAGTCGAAAGAGTTCGGCTAGCGCCTCAGGCTCACTTAATCGAGGGAATCTCTTCGCCTTTTTCCAGCTTGTCTGCGCCGCTTGTCAACGCCTCCAGCGTAAACCGAACATACCGAACTTCCCCGTGTCCAGGTTCGTATAACACGCCGAAACTTCCGTCCGAAAGAACAGTTATTTCAGAATACGATGACGGGCCCTTGTCGATCACTTTGCCGGAGCTCCAGCTATTCCCACTGTCATAACTGATGCGAGCGGACAGATTTTTGCGTCCAGAAGCGGAGGCAGCGTTGCAAAAGAGGAGTCGGTCTTTGGAATAGCCATCTCGCTTGGCAGTATACTGCAGGATACATGCGTTACACTGGGGATCCGGTAACGCTGGATCAAGGCCGCTCGTCCAGTTCTGGCCGCCATCATGCGATCGGTGCACAAATCGGTTACCTGGGTTAAGTCGCGAATTAACCATCCATGAATCATCTGGCAACTGCACCACTTTGGACTCATCACCTGGACTCACCTCACACAATGGCTTCCAGGATTCACCATGATCCGAGCTGCCAAAAAGCGTAACCCCTTTTCCGACTCGAACGAAGTTGTGAACCAACATGCCGTCTCGCGTCTGAATTCCACGACCGGACGTTATGAATTTGAAACTGTTTTTCAACTCCGGTCCAGCAACTTGTTCGGTAAAGTCGACGGGCTTGCCCCATGTCTTGCCGTGGTCGGAGCTCTTTTGCACTACAAAGCGAAACTCGTTGTTCGACAAGTCGCTTACCATGTAGTTGTAGAAGCAGAAAATGTCCCCCGACGTTTTGTCCAACAAAAACGAGGGATCGCTGCAGCCGCCATCCTCGATGGGATCGAGAACCTCTATCGGCGACCAAGTCTTGCCGTTATCGATGCTTCGACGAAATACGATATCGATGGTCCGTTGGAGCTTTAGGTCGGCAGCAGACTTTCGACGGGCATCACATGCCGCAATGAGATCGCCGTTCTTTGCCGTGATGATGGCAGGGATGCGATACGTATGAACGCCATCCTTGCCTGATACAAATAGCGACTGACGATCGGACAACTCCATGGAATCGCTTTGCAGGATTGCGAAGCAATGAGTTTGCAGGATCCATGTTAGGAAAGCGATACGTGCTATTTGGATTGGCATGAGCATAAGCTGTTTTTACTTGGCGTTTGGAGCGTGCGAAACTTTTGCTCCCAACGCAGGAAGCCGTGAGCGCCTAATATTCTAACTCCCCTTCTCCTCCTCGGGAGGAGAAGGGGTTGGGGGATGAGGAGGTGCGGCCGTTTTGAAACCTCAGTGGTATGTTTCGCTTCTACCACCGAGACTTCCGATGCAGTCTCGATTCCCAACAATTCGCATCAACAAGTACTGGCGTGCATCGCGACAGGGATTCGTCGTCGCCCAGAAAGACAACCAGGGAATTCCAATACATAGTATCCGCCAGCCTCCTCATCCCCCGGCCCCTTCTCCTCCTGAGGAGGAGAAGGGGAGAAAAAATCTAAAGTAAAATGCGAAGACCTTCGAACGGGCCGGAGCAAAATGCCCGGTTGGCCAATTGACCTACTCGTCCGTCACGCAGCCTTCACTGGCGCTCTTTACATTCTTGATGTACTTGAAGAGTGTTCCACGGGTTGCTTTGAGCGGTGGCGCTTGCCATTTTGCTCGGCGGGCGGCCATATCCGCATCCGACACTGCAACGTCCAATCGATTGGTATCCGCGTCCAAGGTGACGATATCGTTGTCCATCACAAGAGCCAGCGGGCCGCCTTCTTGAGCTTCGGGGGTCACGTGCCCAACGATGAAACCGTGTGAGCCTCCCGAGAATCGCCCGTCCGTCAACAGAGCTACATCGGAACCGAGTCCTGCTCCCATGATTGCAGAGGTCGGTGTCAGCATTTCCGGCATGCCTGGCCCACCTTTAGGGCCTTCGTATCGGATGATGATGACGTCCCCTTTTTTGATTTGTCCTTTTTCCAAAGCGGCGAGCATCAGTTCTTCGCTATCAAAGCAACGAGCAGGACCGGAGAATCGCATTCCCTCTTTGCCCGTGATCTTGGCAACGGATCCTTCAGGTGCCAAATTGCCGAACAAAATCTGAATGTGACCGGTGGCTTTGATCGGATTGCTCAATGGCTGGACGACGGTTTGTCCCTGCTTCAAGCCCGGGAGGTTGGCGACGTTTTCTGCAAGCGTCTTGCCAGTCACGGTCATGCATTCACCTGTCATAAAACCTTCTTCGAGCAGATACTTCATGACCGCGGGTGTTCCGCCGACCGAATGCAAGTCTTCTTGAACGAATTTGCCGGAAGGCTTTAGATCGGCAAGGAACGGAACTCGATCGCTAACTTTTTGGAAGTCGTCCAATCGCAAATCGATTCCGACACTACGAGCCATAGCAATCAAATGCAAGACGGCATTGGTACTGCCTCCTAGGGCGACCACAATGACCATCGCATTTTCGAAGGCGGCTCGGGTCATGATATCCCGAGGCTTCAGATCGATTTCCATCAAGTGTCGAATGGCTTTCGCAGCCCGCTTGCACTCGTCGATCTTGGCTGGATCTTCGGCGGGGATGGATGCTGAGTAAGGCAGCGACATACCTAGCGCTTCGATCGCTGAGGCCATGGTGTTGGCGGTGTACATGCCACCGCAAGCGCCAGCACCAGGGCAGGATTTGCGAACGATGTTGGCCCGCGTCTCTTCATCGATTTGGCCCGAGATGTATTGGCCGTAACATTGAAATGCCGAAACAATGTCCAGGGAGTGCCCGTTCCACTTGCCAGCCCGAATCGTACCGCCGTAGACCATGAGCGACGGGCGATTCAAACGCCCCATCGCCATCAAGCACCCTGGCATATTTTTGTCGCAACCAGGAAGCGCAATCAAAGCATCGTACCACTGAGCTCCCATAATGGTTTCCATCGAGTCGGCAATAAGGTCTCTCGATTGCAGCGAAAAGGACATGCCATCTGTCCCCATACTGATTCCGTCGCTGACTCCAATGGTATTGAATCGCATGCCGACCAGGTTCTCAGCAACAACCGCTTTTTTGACCTCGAGTGCCAGATCGAGCAGGTGCATGTTGCAGGTATTGCCTTCGTACCAAACACTGCCGATGCCGACTTGCCCTTTGTTCATGTCCTCCGGAGTCATGCCCGTGCCGTAGAGCATGGCTTGCGACGCCCCTTGGCTTTTGGGTTGGGTAATACGGGAGGAGTACTTATTGAGTTGGGTCATGGATTTGATTTCAAAAGAGATTCAATAAAACTTCCCTCCCAGCGGGAGGGTCGGCCAGAGGCCGGGGAGAGTGAACTGACTTTTACAATTGTATCTTGCACTTCACCCTCCCCTCGCTACGCTCGCCCACCCAGCGGGAGGGTGACAAAACCGGTATCGACAAATTCTACTTGAGCGCTCAGGCGAGCTGCGGGAGAGAACAAATCACTATTCGTAGCTGGATTCGCCAGAATTCAGTACGCTCTGAATTCTGGCGAATCCAGCTATGGTAGTTTTCTTCCTGCGGCTCGACTAACAAATATGCTTTACTTGCGTGCTCGCGGGTGCTTCATCGAGACCCACGCGCCATTCTGCGAGCTACTGGCCACGCACTGCTCGATGAAATGCATTCCTTCGACGCCATCGTGAACGTTTGGGTACACCGTATCGACTCGTTCGATGGTCTTTCCTTCGGAGACTTCGACCATCGCGTCGAACGCGGCAACGTAGATATTGGCAAACGCTTCGAAGAACGCTTCTGGGTGGCCGCTAGGCAGACGGCATGCAGCTTTGCCACTCGCGTTCATAAAGCCAGCGTTGGGATCGCGTGTGTAGAGTTTGTGTGGCTGGCCGTTCTGGCGAACGATCATGACGTTTGGCTCTTCTTGTCGCCAGGACAAAGCCCCCTTGGTACCATCGATTTCGATGGACAGGTCGTTTTCGCGTCCGTGGCTGATTTGGCTGGCGGTAACGGTTCCGAGACCACCGTTTTGAAAACGCACGATTGCGGTGCCGTAGTCATCGAGTTTTCGGCCGGGTTCGAAGATCTTGAGATGGCAGCTGATCTCAGCCGGCAATAAGCCGGTCATGAATCGGCCGAGATTGTAAGCGTGAGTGGCGATGTCGCCGAAGCAGCCAGCCACGCCGCTCTGCTTTGGGTCAGTTCGCCAAGCGGCTTGCTTTTGATCTTGATCTTCGAGTCGTGTTCGCAACCAGCCTTGAATGTAGCTCGAACGGACCGCTTGAATTTCACCGAGTTCGCCGCTTTGGATCATTTCGCGGGCTTGGCGAACTAAGGGATACCCTGTGTAGTTGTGCGTCAAGGCAAAGACCGTCTTCGATTTGTCGACTAACTTTGCGAGCTCTTCGGCTTGAGCCAAATCAAACGTCATCGGCTTATCGCAGACAACGTGAAAGCCGGCTTCTAGGGCGGCCTTGGCGACTTCGAAGTGAGTATGGTTCGGAGTGGTCACCGAGACGAAATCAATGCGTTCGCCGACAGGCTTCTTGGCTTCTGCCTCAAACATCGCTTGATACGATGGGTAAGCTCGATCTTGCGAGACATCGTAGTCAGGAGCCGAGGCTTTCGAGCGTTCTGCGTTGCTGCTGAAGGCTCCCGCGACCAACGTGGCTCGGTTGTCCAAACAGGCAGCGATCGAATGCACGCGGCCAATGAACGAGCCCTGCCCTCCACCAACAATCCCCATCTTGAGTTTGCGATTCATTGGTCCGTTAGTCATGCTGATTCTCCAAAATGGGGTGGAATGGTGGAAAAGAATTTGAGGGTGAATCTTCAAAGCTATGTTTTACCAAACTTGCCCGAGTTTTCTAGTTGGGATGTTGGCCTGCAACTATAGTAAGCATTCACCGTGTTCCAACAAAATTTTGATGGATGATTGACACGAAGACGAAACACGCAAACAATGCCGACATTGAAGGATCAAGTTGAAGCGGCAGGACGCCGCGTTTTTTTCTTGTCAGAGTAGTTAGTCCTGCCAAAGTTGATCCTCTCAGTAAGCGAGACGTCCGTTGCGCATGAACTCTCTTCAGACTGCTCTAGTTCTTGGCGTTATCGCATTCTGTGGACTGCCTCAAGTTGCGTTATCGCAATCCAACACCAAGGTCGCGCTCGATCCGAAACGTGCGTTTTCTTACCTAAAGAAGATATGCGACATTGGTCCACGCGTTACCGGCACCGAAGGAATGGAAGAGCAACAAGACTTGCTCGAACAGCACTTCAAAAAGCTTGGTGCGAAGATAACTTGGCAGGAATTCAACATTCGCCATCCTGAAAACGGGCGAAACGTCGTCGTCAAGAACCTGATCGTCACTTGGAACCCCGACGAAACAGAACGAGTCCTTTTGTCGACGCATTACGACACGCGGCCTTACCCGGACAAGGACTTGAGAAATCCGAAAGGGATCTTCATCGGGGCCAACGACGGTGCCAGCGGTACAGCGTTATTCATGGAGATGGGACACGTCTTGCAGAAACTGCCGCTGAAAGTCGGCGTCGACTTGGTGTTTTTTGATGCGGAAGAGATTGTGTTTGATGCACAACGCGATCCGCTGTTTATCGGCTCGACCCACTTTGCACAAACCTATGTCGACGATCCGACGACTCCGCGTTATCGGAGCGGAATACTGATCGACATGATTGCCGACTCAGACCTGCAATTGTTTTATGAACAGAACTCGCTCAAGTATGCGAAACCCCTGGTAGAGGAAGTCTGGGGGATCGCAAAGGAACTGAAGATCAGCGCCTTTAAACCGAGTGTCGGATACGAAATCACCGATGACCACCTTCCTCTCAACTCCATCGCCAAAATTCCCGTAATCGATTTGATCGATTTCGATTACACTCGCGGGGCAAAAGGAAAGAGCTTCTGGCATACGACAGGGGATACTCCAGAGCAATGTTCGGGAACTTCCATGATCAAAGTTGGAAGCGTCCTCATCGAGTGGATCAAACGGCAGAAGTGAGTTGTTTTTCATGCAGACTGAGACTAAGGGCGAGCGAAGCTCCAAACATCATTGCAATGCCGAGCCCCTTTACCACCTATGGGAGAGCGAGGCTCCTGCCGAGCTTTCACCGCCACGGTTCGGCAGGAGCCTCACCCTCCCATTAAGTGAATCCGCATCGTTTGAGCGTGGGAAATGAGCTCCGTCTCTAATCAGAAAGCACTGGCCATCGAAATTTGTGATTTCGAAAAGACCTATGGCAAGACCTTTGTCCTAAATCGTTTGAATCTACAGGTTCAACAATCGGAACTACTGGTCATTCTCGGCGACAGTGGCAGCGGCAAGTCCACGTTGCTGAGGCTGATCGCTGGTCTTGAAAAACCGCAATCGGGCAAAATGCGAATCAATGGCGTCGATCCGTCTCGCCTCCCACCGCACAAACGCGACATAGCCATCGTGTTTCAAGATGGAAACGGGTACGGCCATCTGACCGTTCGGCAAAATCTGGACTTGGCCGCTAAGCATTCGTCGCAATCCGATCAACTGGATCGCTGGGTCGAATGGCTAAAGATTGGACCGACGCTCGGTCAAAAGCTCTCTCAATTGTCAGGTGGACAGGCTCAGCGAGTTGCGATCGCTCGAGCCATGCTTTCAGGCAAGTCGATCGTTCTCATGGACGAACCTCTTGCTCATTTGAATCAATCGTTGCGAGAGGAGATTCGGGAGTTGATCTCGAGCGTGCAAAGAGAGACCAAGCGGACGATCGTCTATGTGACGCACGATTCGGATGAGGCTTTTTACCTAGCGACACGTGTGGCCGTGCTATACGCAGGGCAAATCCAGCAGGTTAGCGACCCTCAATCCGCTTTTTGCAAACCAAGCTCCAAAGAAGTTGCCAAACTGCTCGGACAACCGACCTTGGATGTGATCGATCTGCCTACAAAGTGGTTCGATGGGACGCTGGGCTCGGAATCGGAGGTCTGCGAATGCGGTGTTCGGTCGCACGACTGGAGGATCGAACGCATTCACGTTGCATCTTTCGATCAGGTTGAGACCAGAAAAATAGGGACATCATTCGAGGCCGGCAAAGTGCTTCTCAATGGCGTAATTGTCGGCTGTCACTGGTTGGGAAATCGTTGGTTGATAGAGATCGATTGCCCACAGCGAGTTCGCATCACTTGTCCAACGCCTGCACCTGAAAGTCTAGAGAGATCGCTGGTTGCTGTTTTGAATGCAGTGCGGTCTGGGGCTAGATCGAAATGCTTGGGCTATTTGGAAGCGACGATAGAACGATCGTGTCTTCTGATGTTTGGCGGTGCTCAAAGCCACTCTCGGCAAGAGTGACCCACGGTCGGATCGCGACGAACTTTTGTAGCGAAACTCGTCAAGAGTTTCGGGCCTTCAGGCGTAGTAACCGAAAGTCTTGACGACTTTCGCTACCATTGGACTGGCGAGAGATGCAAAGACGGGTTTTTCGGTAGTTAGCAAAACAACCTTCATGGCAAAATCATTGCCGGTTCGGTACACTGCGATCTCTTCGCGGTTGGGCGGAGCCGCTATTTCACAATCCACTTTGAAT
>CANHVO010000110.1 GCA_947463915.1 Planctomycetaceae bacterium | reverse complement strand
TGGCCGTCTTACGACCAGACGCAATGCTCATGGTCGGTCACTGCGCAGGCATTCGGAATCACCAAGAGATCGGCGACTTCGTACTAGCGACAAGCTACATGCGAGACGACCTCGTTTTGGACGATGCATTGCCTCGCTCCGTACCCGTCACGCCAAGTTTCCTACTCAACAGAAATTTAGCGAGAGTACTCGAAGAGCGATGCCTTCCCTATCGGATGGGCGTTGTTTACACCACTGCGGATCGAAACTGGGAACTCATTATCAGCAGAAAGATGAGCGATCTCAAAGCCAGCCGAAGCATCGGCGTCGATATGGAATCCGCGACTGTAGCGGCCAATGGATTTCGATATCGCATCCCTTCTGCGTCCCTACTTTGCATCTCGGACAAACCACTTCACGGCAGCCCGAAGTTACCCAAATCGGCTAACACCTTTTATCAGTCGACCAAAAGTCAACATCTTCAAATCGCCGAAGAAGCCATCCATCTAACACGGGCTGCCTATCCAGAAGGTTTACCAACAACCGACCTCCGTGCCATGGATGAACCGCTTCTAGGGTGCCCGACTCCCAAAGCACATCGCTGAGCACGTTGTCACAACTCTTTTTGGCGAATAAACATTGTTGTTTTCTAGAAAGCAAGGTGCTTCCATTGACTGAAAATCCCTATGCTCCTCCAACGCTCACAGACAGAATGGATTACAGCTTCGATATTGGTAGCGATGAATTGGCATCGAGATCCGCTCGTTTTGTAGCGTCACTCCTAGATGGATTTCTTTACTTGGGAATCCTGCTACCGACTCAATATCTGACTGGATTTCTGGACCTTGAATTGTCAGGAGAAGCAAGCCTACTTGACGAATTCCTTATGGTTTGGCTTGCAACGGGGCTCACTCTAGTACTGAACGGATACTTGCTCGCTGCACGTGGGCAGACGATTGGAAAGCTGATTACGAAAATCCAAATTGTCGACGCCAGAAGCGGCCAATTACTACCTTTTCTACGCGTCTATGTATACCGATATCTTTGGATACTACCCCTTGAGTTGGCGAACATATTCATCCCTGGCGAGCTGGACGATCTGCTGGTTGGTTTCCTAGGGCTAATGGAAGTGATGACGATTTTCGGTCATGAACGCCGATGTTTGCATGACTACATCGCTGGTTCAAAAGTTGTGCATTTCCGCCCAAACCGCTCTTCGACGAACGGTAGCATGAAAACTACTTTAGCACGACGCGCAGGCTAGTGATTCGACCGAAAATTTCACTAGTTTGCGCGTCGTGCTACGGCAATTTAGAACTCGCCGCTATCTTGCCCCCCTGCTTAGTCATCAGTCGTAGATGTGCGTCCGATGAGGGGGATCGGCTTGAGGATTTCAGTGTTTAACAGTCAACCGAAGGCGTACAGCAGACTCGCTTTTTAGCAAAAAAATTGGGTGGCAAAAAGATAAAACGCAGTGATGGGATAATTTCTGCCCTTCATTTTTTTGCCAAGTCGCTTTCAGCTAACGCTAAGCCGTTAACTTGATCATTTCGCTCAAAGACTCGTGCAGCGCCGTATAGGCCAATGATGACATTCAACACTACTCGCTAGCAGGAGGAGTTGCCGGAGCCTGTCTTGCTTGAATCGCAGCCAAGAACTCTTCTTTGGAAACGGCCCCATCAGAATCCTTGTCGATTTGCTCCATTCTCCCTTGCATGCGTTCGCTGATTTCAGCTCCTTCCAATTTGCCGTTTCCATCTTTGTCGCGGCTCTTGAAAGCTTCCTCTGGATCAGGTCTCTCACCTGTTGGTCCACCAGCACCTCCGCCTCCACCGGCGGATGCCCCCAAAGGCATCTTCTTGACTCCGCTCGTAGGTTCAACTTCTGTCGAAGTGTTAGGAATCAAGGACTCAGCCAGTTTCGCCTTCGCTTTGGCTTGCTCGTCTAGAACCATCATATTCGTTATGACATAAGGAATACCGAAGTAGAGTCCAACCGCGACAACAATAACGCCAACAAGAACAGGCAGTGACGATCGTTTCGCAACTTTCGCCGGTGTTTCAACTGAATTCATGATCGACAAATCCTGAAATGGGAAGCATAAATGATAGAGAACAGTTCGGCCCAGTTTGGCATCGCCGAATTCGTTTGTCAAACGACGCCTCGAATCAGCCCTACTTCCATTGTCCTTCCTTTTCCCACTAACTATCCACGAAGATTGACCATGGACATGTTACCCGCACTTTCACGCTCCACAGCCGACTTGTTGACGAGCCTTTTCCGCATTGCCAGCGTGATTTCCCTGGTGTTTATGGATACTCCAATGGTTGACGCTCAGTCGAACCGTGCTCCAAAAACAGCAGCAGAAAAGTTCAAAAATGTTTCGGTCCTTTCCGACATGCCCGCCGATCAGATCGGCAAAGTGATGAATATGATGTCGGCTTCCCTTGGAGTGAACTGCAGTTTCTGCCACGAAGGGACCAACTTCGCCAAGGAAGGAGTCGGTCACAAAGATGCCGGCCGCAAAATGATCTCGATGACACTCGGGCTCAACAAAGAGTTTTTCGGCGGTAAAACGGAAGTCACATGCAATACTTGCCATCAGGGGAAAACCAAACCGGCCTCAAACATCGAACTCACTCAAGCAAAGCCAATCTTTCACGTCCATCAGCCCCAGATCAAACCATCAGTGGACGACATCTTGGCAAAGCACATTCAAGCCATTGGCGGTAAACAAAAACTGGAGTCAATCAAAAGCCGACACGTCATCGCCAAGAGACGCGAGCCTCACGGAGGCAGTGAACCTGAGGAACTTTGGCAAACCGCAAACGGATTGACGCGCATGGTAACGCAATACGGCTCGGTCTCAGTCGTGGAGGGATTCGACGGTTCTCAAGCGTGGAAGCGAGCCAATGAGAACGGCATCGAATTGAAACCCGACGAAGCAGAACAAATAAAGCTCGAAGCCGTCATCGCGTTCGGTGGCAACATACCCTCTAGCTATTCCGAACTCGCTTTTCTATCAGCCGATCGAATCGAAGAGCATGACGTTATCGTGATCTCAGGCTTGAGCCCATTGAAAATGCAGGAACGCCTATCCTTTGACTCTCAAACCGGATTGCTCCGTAGACGCATCTCGTCCGTGGCAACGTTGTTGGGTGATTTTGAATATCAGGTAGACTACGAGGATTACCAAGAGTTCGGAGGAGTATTACAACCGACCAAGATTCGATTTGCTGTCCCCAACATTACTTGGACCCGCGAGATAGCCAAAATCGAGATGAACATTGAAATCGATGAATCGATTTTTCGCCCGCGATAAGCATGTCGCAAAGCATTTTGCTGGTCAATTAGCAAACGCCACGAATCGTAGCTGGATTCGCCAGAATTCAGTCTGTTCTGAATTCTGGCGAATCCAGCTACAGTATTTTTCATTCCGCCGATCGCCTTACAACAAATTGCTCGCCAGTTCCGCGAGTTCGGACCTTTCCCCTTTTTCTAATGACACGTGTCCATAAATGGATTGGCCCACCATACGGTGAATCAGGTAGCTTAGTCCATTGGACAGCGAATCGAGATAGGGATGATCGATCTGATGGATATCCCCCGTGAAGACAATCTTGGTCCCTTCGCCAGCACGGGTAATAATCGTCTTTATTTCATGCGGTGTTAGGTTTTGCGCTTCGTCCACGATGAAGAATACACGATGCAAGCTGCGACCTCGGATGTAAGCCAAAGGAGTGACCTCAACTTGACTTGATTGCAAAAATTCTTTGTTCCTGACGCTTGCGTTCCCGCTCCCATTTGCATTTCCAGGATTCATGACTGCGAGGTTGTCATACAACGGCTGCATAAAGGGATCCAATTTCGCATCGATATCGCCGGGAAGAAATCCAAGATCGCGATTGCTCAACGGAACCGCCGGTCTCGCCAGCAACGTTTGGCTGTATCTCGAACGACTTTCGATAGCAGCCGCTAATGCGAGCAGCGTTTTTCCGGAACCAGCCTTCCCCGTTAGCGTCACTAGTCTCAATTGGTCATCCAATAGGGCTCGCAACGCAAAGGACTGCTCCGCATTGCGAGGAGAAATGCCGGCAGCAGAAATTCGATCAATTCGTTTGAACATTTTTTCTTTGCTGCTGTACATCGCCAGCACAGAGCGACTGTTGTTGCGCAAAATGAAATTTTCATTGGCAATGGGGCCAGGGATGACCTGGAGAAGGCTTTCGGGTACATGCCCACCATTCACTGAGAAATGGGAAAAAAGCTCTTCCGGCAAATTGTCGATGAGTCGTTTGCCGGTGTAGAGTTTGTCAAAGCTTTCTACTTTATCATTGTTGTAGTCCTGTGCAGTGAGACCGAGCGATTTCGCCTTGAGCCTGAGATTCGTATCTTTTGAAACCAAAACGACCGGTCGTGTTTGCTCCCGACGTTGGAGTAGCAATGCAACTCCCAATATTCGATGGTCTTGATTGTCTTCAAGAAATGCGGTTCCCAATTTTGCATCGGGCCCTTCACCCAGTACAATTCGTATTGAACCGAGACTTGGGCCAAGACTAGCACCATCGGGCGAAAGAACGTCGCCTGTCAGATCGTCGAGGATCCGAAGAAAAGCCCTTGCCTGAAAGTTGATGTCTTCGTTTCCTTTTTTGAACTGATCAAGCTCCTCAAGAACTGCGATCGGAATTGCGATATCGTTTTCTTTGAATCGACGAATACATTGGGCATCATGCAAAATTACGTTGGTATCGACGACGAAAAGCTTTGGATTTTCTGGTGGCAATTGATTTAGTTTCCGACTGTGAAGGAAGAGCTGTTGTGGTACCTGGCAAATCTCTTTTGGAAATCGTAATCGAACGAGGACTCAATGTGTTAACCACGCAAGGAGGAAATGGCACCTGAGGTTGATAGTGACATCGTTTGGTCTTTGCAGCTAACGGAATCTTCATCGAAATTGAACACGACTACACCCCAATCTCAACAAATTGGGCATAGAATCGTGACCGATCTCCGGCCCATTTTTTCCGGAAGCATCAAGAGTAAGTTCCAGCTCAAGTGTTCGAAAGGGATGTTTCATGACGACTGCGTTGAAGAAGAAAAAATGGACAAGGAGAGCTCTCGTTTGTTGCTCACTGTTGTTCGCGTCCGCTACAGATAACGGTTCTATTCATGCTCAAGAAAAAACCGCTAACGAGCTTGGCAAGAACTCGGAATTTCGTTTCCCCGGCCCAACCGAAAACGGCTACCTGCTTCCAAATGGTTGGCATATCACACCTGCAGGTCGGCAGATTGAAACAACCGACTTGCTTCTCAATATCAAGCCGCTCAAAGATTCCAAACACGCGATCATTGCAACCAGCGGCTTCAACGAACACAACGTTGCTCTAGTCAATCTCGAAACAGGCTCGTTTCTCGCGAAAGAGTCCGCCCGCCAAAGCTGGTTCGGTCTGGCTGTGTCTGCAGACGAACAAAAACTGCTTTGGTCCGGTGGTGGCGCCGGACAGTTGCACACGTTTGAAATCGCCGACGGCAAACTGACACGCACTAGCGAAAAGGAACCTGACGTTCGTTCGATGAAACGAGAAGAAGCCGCTGCACTGAAAGCCCAACTTGTAAAGGAAAAATCGTTTCGGGGCGGACTTTGCTTAGACGAGCAACGCCAGTGTGTTTACTCGCTCAAGATCAACGCAGGCAAACTAGCGGTCATCCCATTTAGCGGGGACGAAGCTAAGGAGCTAGATATTGGCGGACGGCCATACGATGTTCAAGTGAGCCCACGAAACGGGTTGCTCTACATTTCCGACTGGAGCGAGCGTCGCATCGTCGTTGTCGATCCTGTTTTGTTCCGAGTTGTTGCGAGAATTCCTGTTGGGGAACACCCTAACCAAATCGCATTTCATCCGACCGACGACCGGCTCTTTGTGGCTTGCGCATCTGCCAATGGTGTTTGGGTAATCGATACCAAAAGAGGAATCGTCACCGAAACCATCTACACGGCACTCTTTCCGCGGGCTCCTGAAGGAAGCACTCCAGATGCTTTGGCAGTCTCTCCCGATGGCGAGACTCTGTATGTCGCAAATGCAGACAACAACTGCATCGCGGTCATCGAAGTAGAACACCAGAACAAGAGCACCGTCAAAGGCTTCATCCCAACAGGTTGGTATCCCACCGCTGTTGCAGTGACTCCAGACGGCAAGAACTTATTGGTTGGTGTTGGCAAAGGAAACCAATCCAAAGCCAATCCGATCCCAAAGGTGGAGGTTCCGGATTCGAAACTGACCGAGACCGAAAAGGTGGTCAAGAAAATCCAGCCATTCCCGTACATTGGGACGAATATGAGCGGTGCCCTATCCATCGTGCCAATTCCAGATGAAGCCGCATTGAAAGTGTACACGCAACAAGTTTACCAAAACTGCCCGTATTCCGATGACTTGCTAACAGCCGTGCCGAACAAGGTACCCACCGCAATCCCAACCAAAGTTGGCGATCCGAGTCCAATCAAATACGTCATCTACGTTATCAAAGAAAACCGAACCTACGATCAAGTCTTCGGCGACTTAGCAGCGGGAGATACGCCGAAAGGCAAGGGAGACCCGAGTCTTTGTATGTTCCCACGAAATGTAACTCCCAATCACCACAAGCTTGCTGAGCAATTTGTGCTGCTGGATAACTTGTATTGCAACGGCCAAGTCAGTCGAGACGGCCACCCCTGGAGCACGATGGCGTACAACACAGACTACATCTCGCGGGACTGGCACTTGACCTATTCTCAGCGATTGGGGGTTGATGACGACGATGAAGGGGACTTGTCGAACGGACCTTCGGGTTATCTGTGGGACGCTTGCATGCGAGCAGGCGTTAGCTATCGCAACTACAAGGAGTATGGAAGTCGCGTTTCGGACGACAACGGCAACACAAAAATGGAGGGACGGGTACCTGGTCTCGTCGGTCACATGTGCCCTAACTTTGGTATCGGCAAGGGTCGTGAACGGGACATGGATCTTATCGATGTCATGCTCGACGAATACAAGCAGTTTGTTGAAAACAAGAACATGCCCCAGTTTATCATGATGAGTCTTGGTGAGGACCACACCGACGGAACACGGCCCGGCTCATTTACTCCTCAGGCTTGCGTGGGAAGCAATGACATTGCGATAGGAAAGTTAGTCGACGCAGTTAGTCACGGCCCTTTGTGGGCCGAGACAGCAATTTTCATGATTGAGGATGATGCGCAAAACGGTCCAGATCACATCGATGCCCACCGCACGGTCAGCTTGGTCATCAGTCCGTATACCAAACGGGCGCACGTTGACAGCACCCAATACAGCACGGTCAGCATGATTCGAACGATGGAACTCATCCTTGGACTAGAGCCTCTGTCCCAATACGATGCAGCCGCTCGGCCCATGTTCAACAGCTTTACGAACGTGGCCGATTTGACTCCCTACACCATGGAAAAAGCACAAATCAATCTTGAGGCAAAGAACGACGCTTTGGCATACGGAGCAGATCGATCGATGCGGATGGATTTTACGGAGTACGATCGCATTGATGATTTTGAGCTCAATGAAATCTTGTGGCATGCCATTATGGGAGAGGACGCGCCATTGCCGCCAGCAGTCCGACGGGCGATTGCATTTCGTTCATCGAACCTTGGAAAACAAAATGCGTTGACACCGTAAGCACTCATAGGGGAGGACGGGTGATGTACTTCCCCCGGTACACTGGAATTATCTTACAGTGAAGCACTTCAGGACGGCCGGGGCTTGCCCCTCCGTCCGCAGCTTTGGCGTTCTAGATTCACGCCGCCCGACCGCGTGCCTCCGGATTCGTCGCACCGCCCATTAGAACACCAAAGCGGTGTCCGGTCGGGACAAGCCCGAATGGCGTTGAATTAAGCCTGTGCCCGTAGAGGAAGTTGTAAAACTTCCTGGAGTTCGAAGCACTTCTGGAACTCTTACGGCCTCACCCCAATTCGGACTACATTTGCCGATAAGCCATCCTGCACGATCGCCTGTACCTCTGAAAGAGAGTGCCACGAGGTAACTAGCTCTGCGAATGGGAAATCGTTACCGCACTCGGCTAAGAATTGAACAGCGGATCGTAAATGTTCTGGACGGTAATTGTGAATTCCACGCAACGTCCATAGTCGCCGAATCAACTGTTCTGGCAGAAGCGAAATGGGAGGGACCGGAAAGACGGCTCCGACGAGAACCAACTGCCCTCCGATGCGCAGCGACTCCA
Organism: Planctomycetaceae bacterium; assembly: GCA_947463915.1. Classification (GTDB taxonomy): domain Bacteria; phylum Planctomycetota; class Planctomycetia; order Pirellulales; family Pirellulaceae; genus JBKCUI01. The sequence continues at coordinate 11,150 of CANHVO010000110.1, read as the reverse complement.
ACCCGGGCACGATCATGGATTGTGCTCCAGACAATTCGACTAATGCGTCGCAGCCATAATCCCGGTTTTGCGAAACTTCCGCCTGCCATTCCTCAAGTGAATAGGCATGCGTAGCGCCAAATCGCAAGGCCATTTCCCGTTTCGTTTGAACTGGGTCAATTGCAACGATGCGTTTCCAACCGCTTGCTTTTGCAACCGCGCACGCAGTCAATCCGAGCATTCCAGCACCGATGAATGCGATGTGACTGTCGTCCGTTGGCGGTGTCCGTAATGCTTCGAGCGCCGCCATCACGGTTGCGGTTGCGCAACTGGCGGGCGTAAAAACCTCAAGCCGAGCTGCATCCGGCAGCTTGATCGCATGAGTTCCAGCAGCCAACACGCAATACTCAGCTAAACCGCCACTGAGTTCATGTCCGCTGTCAAAGCCCATATGGCCGTACTTGCAAGCTCGCTCGCACTTTTGTTCGAGTCCGCGGCGGCAATAAAAGCAGTTACCGCAATTCGCGACGATTGCCCAAGTTATGGTGTCGCCCTGGCGCAACACTTTGTTCTGCATATCGACAGGCGGAAATCGCTCACCCATTTCTACAATTTCGCCCACGATTTCATGCCCTAATATCGTTGGCATGGGGACTTGTCGTCGACCGTGCAGCGAATGCAGATCGCTTCCGCAGAGAGTACAACCTGTAACCCGAACGAGCAATTGGTCCGCCGTCAACCTCGGGATTTGGATCTCTTTGAGCTCAAGCTTTCCGTGATTGCCCGCGTAGACAAGCGCCTTGGAATGAGTCGGACGAGTCATACCGAGATGCCAGAATTCTGCTTCGAGTGGAAGTTGGTTTTATAATGCAATGCAGACCAACCGATCGATATGAGCGAGATGATCCCCGCCGTAATACACGCCACGATAAAAAACTGCAAGATATTACCTTCGAATCGAACCAATTTGCGAACGAGCAAGACGACGACATATCCAAAATACCCAGTCGAATCCACCAACGCCATAAGGTATCCCAAATTGCCGCGCTCGCGAGTCAGTGCAATGAACCTCTCGAGGACTGTCGTATGAATAGCTACGTACGGCATATACAACCCCAAGCCGACCAGGACCATGAACGTTAAAGGATCAAGAACCTTTTGTGTCTGCAAAAAGCAAGCAGCCAAAAGCAAAAGAATGCCTGCCGCACAAATCGAAAGCGAACTCAGGTAAGCGGCTCCATTTTGTCGGAACAAGACGCAACTCCCATTGATTGCTAAAACCAACAGCCCAACCCAAATCTCGGACTGAGTAAATCGCTGAGCGAGACTTGACGGCTCCGCTCCCAAATCTGTCCAAAGCTCCCTCGCAAAATCCCCCCTTATGCTCCGCAAGATATTCGCGAGCAAGTAGACAGTGATGATAGGCGTGAGGCCCCACGCATACTTTCGCAGATAGTGCCAGCGGTCACTTCGATTCATAACGGTTCGAGTCTGTCGCTGTGACTCATCAGCGTGCGAGGGGCGAGGAATTTGTGTCAGCATCCATACGAAAAACAAAAGCGGAATCACAAACACAGTTCCTGCAAGGGCGGGCATCCAAGCTTCGCCGGCAATCGAAATGAAACTCTGCCCTACCGACTTCATAATCCCATCTGCAAGGATGAAACTAGCACACAGTCCAGCCGCCAACAATTCGGTGGTCTGCCTCCCCTCAAGAAAACCGAGGACCAAACCAAAGACCATTCCCAACGGCAGGCCATTGAGAAAAATGAAGAAGATATTCCATGGTCGGCTCGTGGCTCCAAAACCGATGAGTGCCAGTTGCGAAAAACCGATTAACGCCAAGATAGCAACGGCCCGTCGATCGGCTGGCAATTCTGACACGACCTTGATACCGATGAACTTGCTGATAGTGTAACCAAGCACTTGCGCAATGACGAACACGCTCTTCTCATCGAGCAACCAAGTCTCCGCAAGATGGTATTGATAGTCGTATGCCCCCGCCTTGAATGGCACACGAAAACCATACATACAAAAGTAGGTCCCGAAGGCAGCCACGATTGACCAAATTGTCAGAGCCCATGGTGGTAAATTCCTAGTGACCAACGATGGTGAATTTGATTGGGAGGAGGTTGATGCAGAACTCAAGATGTAGGTGAGTTATGAGGATTTGGTGAATGGAATTGCGTTATGAGGTGGGTAGTATATGCTATCGGCGTCGCCTGAAGACATTAAGATTCCGTTTAGATTCGTTGCTCGCAGACGAGTGTATAAAGAGTTGGAAACCATGAATGAAAGTGCCCAAATTGTCGATCCTGTTTCCCATGTGATGGAGTGCTTCCGACTGCGAGGCGACTCCGAGTACGGCAAGGAGGCGGTCTCGCAAATCGAGCATGCGTTGCAAACCGCATTCGCCGCGGAACAGATGGGCGGTACACCTCAGTTCGTCGCTGCTTGTTTGCTGCATGATGTTGGGCACCTTCTGCATGATCTCCCTGAAGATGCTCCCGATAAAAACATCGATGACGAGCACGAACAACTTGGCGCGGCATGGCTTTACGAACACTTCCTTCCGGAAGTGGTTGAACCGATTCGTTTGCACGTAGCGGCCAAGCGTTACCTTTGTGCGGTCGATAGCGAGTACTTTTCCAAGCTCAGTCCCCCTTCTGTGCAAAGTTTGGAACTGCAGGGTGGGCCAATGACTCCCGCCCAAGCAGCCCATTTCGAATCGCATCCCCACTTCAAATCGGCAATTGAACTTCGACGTCTAGACGACCAAGCGAAAATACCGAATTTGGAGACGCCACCGTTGAGTCACTATCGGGATCACTTAACTCAATCCTTGATCGTTGGGCCAGCGAAGTAATGCCATCCTCCACAATCATAATCGGCGGAGGAATCGTTGGCCTAGCGCAAGCTTGGTTGGCGTCCGAGCAGGGTCATCGCGTCACTGTCTTCGAACGCAACAAGCCAGCCTGTGGCGCGTCTGTACGTAATTTCGGAATGGTATGGCCCATCGGCCAACCTTCGGGCAAGTCCTATGAAACCGCCATCAAAAGCCGCAATCGGTGGCTACGATTCGCCGAAGACTCTGGACTCTGGATCAACGCGTGCGGGTCGATTCACTTAGCACATCACGACGACGAATGGTCGATCTTGAATGAGTTCCATTCGAAGGCAGCTGAGTATGGAGTGCAATGCGAATTACTGACTAAAGAACAGGCACTTGCAAAGACCCCAGCTGCCAACCCGGTAAATCTCATTGGCGGACTGTATAGCCCAACCGAAGTCTGTGTGAACCCGCGCAAGGCAAGCGATGCACTGGCTCGATGGCTCACCGAAAAGCATGGAGTTCAGTTCTATTGGAACACGGTCATCACACGTGTGGAGACCGGGCTGGTTTGCACAGGATCGGGGCAAGAACACCGATGCGATCAAGTGGTCGTCTGCAGTGGCTCTGATTTCGAAACACTCTTTCCGGAGGCGTTCGCGAGCTCTGGGCTTAAGAAGTGCAAGCTGCAAATGCTGCGAACAGAAAGCCAGCCAGACAATTGGCGCATTGGTCCTCACATTGCCAGTGGACTAACTTTGCGGCATTATGGCAACTTTTCGGAATGCCCAAGCTTGCCAAAACTGAAAGCGAGAATTGCCGCCGAGTCGCCCGAGCTTGATCGCTTCGGGGTGCATGTGATGGCATCCCAAAACGAATATGGACAAGTTGTTCTTGGCGATTCACACGAATACGGTAGTGAGATTACTCCATTCGACCGACAAGATATCGACGAAATGATCTTACGTGAATTGCGCAAGATACTGAATCTGCCCACCTGGACCATTGCGGAAAGATGGCACGGCATCTACGCCAAGAACCCTAATGACTCCCATTGGGTACTTGAGCCAGTGCCAGGCGTTCGCATCGTAAATGGACTCGGCGGCGCTGGCATGACAATGTCTTTTGGCGTCGCACAAGACCTTTGGCAATCCACTCAACTATCAAACTAAGCAACCTATGCAAATCCAAGCGGTACTATTCGATTGGGCTGGAACCACTGTAGATTACGGTAGTCGAGCTCCAGTAAAAGTGTTTGTCGAGATTTTCCATCGCATCGGCATCGAGATTACCGAAGCAGAAGCTCGCGGCCCGATGGGGCAAGCAAAGCGAGAGCACATTGCAAGTGTCTTGGCTGTTCCTCGAGTCACCGCTCTTTGGAACAACAAATTTGGCTCAGAACCTTGTACCGCGGATGTAGATCGGTTGTACGCTGATTTTTTGCCTTTGCAACTTTCGGTTCTGTCACAAGGGTCAGATGTGATTCCTGGTATCCCGGAGCTCATCAGCGAGCTTCGACGTCGCGGGCTAAAGATCGGTTCATCAACTGGTTACACGCGAGCATTGATGGAAGCGGTGATTCCACCGGCGCGCGAGCAAGGCTATTCGCCGGATGTTGTCGTTTGCTCCGACGAAGTGCCCGCGGGCCGTCCGATGCCTTGGTCGAACTTCCGCGCCTGCGAAGCACTCGGCGTGTATCCGCCTTCTGCAGTCTTGGTTGTTGATGATACGCCAATCGGCATTCAAGCGGCTCGCAATGCAGGCATGTGGGTCGCAGGCGTAACCATGACCGGCAACGGCCTTGGGCTCAGTCAAGCTGACGCAGAATCGCTTCCAGAACCGGAGCTAATCCAACGGTTGAGTGCCATCGAAGAGCAATTTCGAGCAGCAGGCGCCCATTTCGTCCTCCGCGCAGCAACCGATTTGCTTCCCGTTTTAGACCAAATCAACGAGCAGCTCGCAAAGTCCTAAGTCAAAACAATCGTAGCTGGATTCGGAAGGATTCAGCACCAAACAAAACAACGGTGGCCGGACACAGAAGAAAAGTCCTTTCGGGAGGGCGAGGCCACCGCTGTAAACATCTTTGCAAAGTCAATTCCATTGAAAACCTTAGGGAGGGCGAGGCTCCTGCCGAGCCAGGCTTGAAAAGGCCTGCTTCGCCGCTATTCGCGGCTTTTGCTCGTGCTCGATTGCACCTAACGAATCGATTACAAGCACGAGCACCACTTTATTGAGCACGAGCACGACGGAAGTCAAAAAGATGTGGGTAAAGATGAGGCGGAAAGGTTGGACAGGTCTTAGAAACTGGTAAACTAATGCGACCATTTTGAAGCCCCTTACGCGTTGGGTGTCAAAAAGACATCGCTTGAAGGCAAACCATGCAAGAAACGCAGAACCGCCCGTCTGCATTCAGTCTGTTCGGCAAGTTTGGCAGAATAACTTGCTTGGTGTCTTTGATGGTTTTCGAAATCGTCGTTTGGGCAAGCTTCAAGTATTTTGGATGGAACGCGAGTCTTCGACTTGGAGGCGTAAGCGCCTTTATGCTCATTGCAGGATTACCGCTGTTTGTCGCAGCGGGCTTGCTACTTTGGAGTTGGCGATTGTCTCTTCGGCGAATGCTGTTGGCAATTTCGCTGATTGCATTTTTTCTTGCTGCCGTTGCAATTCCCTATCAACGTTTTTCTGTCGACCGGCATGCAAGTCTTGCATTGATGTCAGCGGGCGCTTTTTTGCAAACCTACGATAGGTCCCAGCAATCGAAACTTCCTTATTCGCGAATCGGGCTTGAAGAGCCGAAATCCAAATCTCATTTGGGTGCTTTTGCAGTTCTTTCTGAAAAAACGGTCAAATGGTTGCTTCCCTCGATTGGCAAATGTCCGCTGGATCTTGACGTTTGCGAAGTGCATGTACAGTCAGATCAACAACTCAACGTGCTTGTATCGCAAGCAGAGAGACTTCCCAATCTTCGTGAGATCCACTTTCAGTTTGGGGTCACAGGTAATGGTCTATCGCAATTTGCCGACGCCACATCGCTTTTCCCCAGGTTCGAAAGCATTCGAGTCCATTGTTCTAGCGATTTCCAAAGTGAAGCCCTACGAAATTTTCGTGGTCTTCGTCGAATTGATCTGTATTCTGGCTCTCCGAACAGCCCGCCACTGCCAACGCGTTTAGGAAAAGTGATCACTGAACTTGGGCGCCTCGACACGGTCCTTTTGCAGGGCTTTTCCGTGTCGTCCAAGGCGTTTGCAGAGTGGGAAGACGCCGAGATCAAACTTCTTGCAATTTGGGACACGAGACCCATACTAACCAGAACAGAACTATGCAGGTTTTCTATTGTGTCTCCTGATATCCATGTGACGGTCCATCCAATTCCCAAGCAATAGAGTCAGCAACTCGTACCGAAACTCGTCAAGAGTTTCGGTCGCTCAAGCGATACAGCCGAAAGTCTTGACGACTTTCGCTACATAAACTCCTGTTTCTTGCAGAGCGAGTTGGCGGGGCTCAGCAGGAGTAAGTTCCGGTTGTAGGGCCTTGGAATGGAACGTAACCCCCGCATCTGACATCAAATCCAAGACCAAGTTTGACGCCTGGGCAGGCTCAACCTATAATTTCATTTCTAAACCCCTCGACAGCCCCGTTTCCAGATAGAGCACGCGAAATGGCCAAGCGAAATCCGCGATGGATTGAACGACTCGAACGACGCGAATTATGCGCTGCCGATTGGCAAAACGCGGTCAATCGATTGGATGTCAACTCTTCAGGGTTCGTCGAGCCATTGGACGCGTTGGTCGTAATCAACGATATCAATGCTCGTGGAGTTCGCACATTAGAAGCCAAGCCCACCAACTATTCCGGTCCACTTCTTGACGTGAATGGCGACGGGGCGTTGGGGCCGCTTGATGCATTGATGATCATTAACTCATTGAATCAAGTTGGCGTGGGCTCCGCAGCACCTGTCGTCCGCCTGCCGAACCAGGACGGCGAGATGGTCGATTTGACCTCGTTTATAGGTAAGAAGAACGTGGTCCTCTATTTCTATCCGAGAGATAACACGCCTGGCTGTACCGTCGAAGCCAACGACTTCAGCGTTCGCAAAGCACAAATCAATGCCTTGGGCGCTGAACTGTTTGGCGTCAGCGTCGATAATGTTCAGTCTCACGCCGACTTTGCCGATCAGCACAAGTTAACGTTTGATATCCTTGCGGACACGAGCAAAGAGGTCACGACGGCCTATGGTGCACTGACCGAAATTAACAACACTCCGATCGCCAAACGCACGACCTTTATCATCGGTCAAGATGGTTTGATCAAGAAAGTCTTCACCGACGTCGACGTGCTAATCCATGGCGAAGAAGTAGTTGCCGCATTGCAAGCTGGAATCTAAAGCGGGAACTAACTTAGCACGACGCGCAAGCTAGTGAATCGATCTTAGCACGACGCGCAGGCTAGTGAATCGACGTTCCATTTCAATTTCTTTCACTCTCGTTCCAAGGCTCTGCCCAACGCCGTGAATGTTTTTCTGGTGCTTAAATCAGGCTTTTATGTAGCGAAAGTCGTCAAGACTTTCGGCAGCTTCGCCTAAACGACCGAAACTCTTGACGAGTTACGCTACAAAATTTTCGCTTCAGAGTGCTAGGTAACGAAAAAACCCAGGAGGAAGTCCCCTGGGTCTCGCAAGATTGTTTCTTTGGCGACTACGCAGTCTTACCAAGTGTACTCAGCACCGGCGGTGAAGCCTTGATAGATGACATCCGAGTCCGTGTTGATCTTGGGTACACGTCCCCGATTGATACCCAGGTCGTTTGGTGGCAGAGCATTGAAGTTGCCTGTCGCAAGTGCCAGGTTGTCGATATACATGAACTGGTAAGACCCACGAACTGCCCACGAGTGGTTTAGGCGATAGAAGGCCTGTGGAGCAAATTGCGTGATGTATGCAGCACGGTTTGCAAGGACTTCTTCAGTCACGGTGTTCGGCAGTGAGTTCGCGAAAATTGCCGTGTTTTGATGGGCACGGTTGTTGTAGATACCGGTCTTGGCTTCGATACCAACTTTCACTCCAGGAATCACGTTGTACCAAAGGTCTCCACCGATCTGGAAGCCGACGAGGGAGTTTTGGGTATTCGTTGTGTAGTCCAAGAATCGCAAACTGTTGTTTAATTGGGTGTTGTCAAAGGCACCGCGAGCCGTGAACTTGGCTTGTTCGTCGATGTCAAGATAACGAACCCCCATCAGCGCGCTTCCTTGAAAGAAGCCGGACGGTTCCGACCATCGGCGTCGAAAATTGATTTCGCCGTTGTTGAGGGTAGACGAGTACGCTAACGTGTGCACAAACGAACGGTCTGAATCGTCGAAACCGTTTGCGGGTAACGTGCCGAAGTCACTCAGGAAGGAGAACAAGCTCGGAGTCGTTGAACTGGCTGAGGTGTCATTGTTCCATTTATTGAGACCAAAGTATCCAACTTCTAAGTTGGAACCAGGGCCGACTTGGATGTTACCCTGCACGGCTAGTCCAGCTTTTAATGTATCAAGCGGAACGCTGCCGGTTCCGAGAACAAAGTTGTTGCTACCAGCCCCTAGCGAAGTCGTATTGAAGTTGAGTTCGGAGCTATTGGTGCGTGCTAGATAGATCACGTCGGCAGAGACGTCGAACCATCGTTGAGTCGCGATGCCACCTTCGCCGTAAGGCCGCAATTTACCTCTCCAGCCTGCAAGCCGACCTCGAAGGGCACCTGCAAGAGCGAGAGGCGAGCGTCCGAATCGATCGCATGGTCCATCGCATTGTTCGCCGTATCCTTCTTGGCCGTACGGCATTCCGTCCGGACCGCAAGGAACTTGTGGCATGTTGGGGTCCACCCCCATTCCCATAGTTGGGGCACCTGACATACTTGGGTCGCCGTACATACCAGCGTTTTCAGCCATGCCCGGAGGTGGGCCAGGAATTCGGTATGAAGCAGGCCCAATCTGTGGTCCTCGGCCCAGCATGCTTGGGTCTAAGCTCCCAGGCTTTTGGGCATGGATGTCCCCGCCAATAGAAGCGAGTGCCAGTCCGGCGAATAGTTTTAGTTTCCAGCCTTTGAGCAACTTCATTGAAATCTCTCCAACGCAAATTTGCGATCATAGCCTCTGGTTGTCTTCAGAGACTACAATTCCCCCATTGGAACAGATGCTTGGGACACCTGCTGGTAGGCACTGTTATGCCTTGAAACCGTCGAATAATCGGCTTGACACGCTTGCTCGATACAACGAGAACGAGCGGCAAACCTGATACCACCGACTTTATCGGCACCACTGGTGCCAAAAGTTCGCAGAAAGAATGCGTTTTCTCGTTACAGTCCGCAAAATTCCCCAAAAATCCATTTTCTTGTTTGCAAGCAATGCTCGAAGTATCCACAGTCCTGGTTTTGTTGTGCCTGGTAACGTTACTGGCTTTTTGCACCAGATCATGGTCAATCCCCTATCCCACGCTTATGGTTTTGGTGGGAGTAGCCATCGCATTTGTGCCGGGGTTGCCCAACGTCCAATTGACTCCGGATATTGTGTTCTTGATTTTCCTGCCCCCTTTGCTGTACGCAGCGGCTTGGCAGACACCCTTTCATGACTTTCGGAAGAACATTCGCCCGATCGCATTGCTGGCCATCGGTTTAGTACTGGTAACAACGCTGGTCGTTGGCTGGGTGGCCCATTCGATTTTCCCTGGCTTGCCTTGGGCAGCTGCTTTTGCTTTGGGAGCGATCATTTCGCCGCCAGACGCGATTGCGGCTAGCGCTGTTACTCAGAGGCTGAGAGTCCCTCGCCGAATCGTGGTTATCTTGGAAGGGGAGAGTTTGCTCAACGACGCTTCAGGATTGGTGGCTTATCGTGTTGCTTTGGGTGTTGCGGCTGGGCAACACTTTTCCGTCTCTGGAGCCGTATCTCAGTTTGTGATTGCGGCGGCTGGCGGAGTAGCTATCGGATGCTTGGTTGGAATGGCAGTGATTGCGATTCACAAAAGACTCGATGAGCCACTTATTGAAACCGTCGTCACGTTGTTAACCCCGTTCGCTGCCTATTTGGCTTGCGAGGCGTTGCACTTGTCAGGAGTCTTGGCCGTAGTTTGTGCAGGGCTAATGGTCCGACAAAGAGCTGCAACTTTGTTTTCCGCCGCCACACGTCTCCACGCCAACTCAGTCTGGGAATCCGTGGTCTTTGTCTTGACGGGACTGACGTTCATCTTTATCGGTCTGCAGATGCGCGATGTGGTCACGATCATCGCGACCGAGGAGCAGTTGGTTTGGAACAGTTTAGGTGCCATATTGATTTTGGCAGTAACGATCACGGTCCGTCTGGTTTGGGTGTTTCCAGCGGCATGGATTCCGCGTTTGCTGTCGGCCAAGCTTCGAGAACGCGATCCGATTCCGCCCGTCGGGCCTTTGCTTTTGATTGGATGGACCGGCATGCGAGGTGTGGTTTCGTTGGCTGCGGCAATGGCGTTGCCGTCCGACTTTCCGTTTCGAAACTTGATCCTGTTCGTCGTTTTCGTCGTGATCTTGGGGACGCTAGTTCTGCAAGGATTATCTTTGCCATGGTTGGTACGAAAGCTCAAACTGTCCGGGCAAGGCCCATCGACCTCGCAACAAGAGCTCGATGCGCGACTTGCGCTGTTGGCGACAGCCAACTTGTATCTCGACCAGCGCCAGTCACAGGGTGTTTCTGCAGACGAGATCGAGTATTTGAGATCGCATTTCCGAGCTCAAGCGGACAGCTGGCTTATGCGACTAGACTTGGATGACGAGTCCATTTTAGAAAACCAATCGACCGTTTGTCACAAGGCATTCACGGGAGTACTCACGGCACAGCGGCATCGATTGCACGAACTCGTTCGCCAAGCCATCATCGAGGAGTCGCTAGTTCAAAAGCTGGAACGCGAGATCGATATGGAAGAAACTCGTATCAAATCGATCTCGAACATGTCTTGATTCTTGAAAACGTATTGACCAGACAATCATGGTTCCGCTAACTTGGTTAGTCCAGAGTTGGAACAAGTGGCTATTGTTATTGTCGCTTGGGATGGACTCAGTTTTTCTAGATGTTTTCAGTTTCGGTTAAAAGGTGATTCAGTGACAATTACGCGTGTTGGAACGAACGAGAAGTATGCAGACGGCTGGAACGGAATTTTCGGAGGTAAAACGACGAAGAAGGCAACCAAAGCGAGTCCAGCTACAGCCGAGAAAGCCGTCAAGAAGAATGCTCCCGCAGCAGTAGCACCTGCCGCCAAGAAATCGGCCCCTGCCAAAAAGACTACGGCAAAAGCGGTTGCTCCCAAAACAGCAAAGAAAACGGCCGCTGCAAAACCAGTTGCCGC
>CANHVO010000109.1 GCA_947463915.1 Planctomycetaceae bacterium | reverse complement strand
ACTCAGCACCCGCTTTGGCCATGGCTTCAGTTGTCCGCAACGGTACTCTGCTTCGCGGTAACTACGGCACGACCTGCGTGGTTCGCCGGTATGTTCCCTTTTCTACTGGTTGTCGGTGACGCCTACCCCGCAACAGGTCAACTCTTGATCCAAGAGTACGACTCATTGCTTCTGGGAGCGATTTCGGGCGCACTTCTTCGGCCAAAGCAATACATGACGCTCGAGCGAGCGCAGGTCAGAGAGTGGCTTCCTTGGATCCTATGGGCCATCTCCGTTGGGCTTGGAGTGGCGATTGGATGGCTGGCTCTTCCGGTAACCGAATGGGGAGATCAGTTGTCTCTCTACTTCGCGAGCACCAATTCTCTTCGGGTTGCCAAGGGACATGCATGGGGGATTCTGTTTGCTGGATTTCTATTGACTCAGAGAACCACGCCCGAGGGTTTGACCAAATACCGACAAAGCTTTGTTACGGGTGTTCAATGCGCGGCACTGGTTGTTGGAATATGGGTACTCTTGGAACGATGGCTCTTCGAATCTATTTTTGATTTTTCGCATGAATATCGAGCCACCGGTCCTTTTTTCTCGATGCACATCGGTGACCATCATTTGGATGCTTTCATCGTGTTGGCCGTTCCAATCGCGTGGACTGGGATCGATCGTTTTGAAAGGTCACTCGCGTGTCTCTGGGCCTGCACCTTGACGGTGTTAATGCTTTACGCAGCCATAGCAACCATGTCACGAGCTACGATCATTGCCATCATGCTTCAAATGCTGGCGATCGTCATCTTGAAAGCTTGGCATCTAGCGAGAGTGACTTCACTATCAAGGATCTCTTGGCGAGGTTTTTTTCTGGTATCGGCACCCCTCGGAATCGTTGCTATCGCTGCCTTGCTGGACTTGCCGGCGACAGCCATTCGAGAGAGGTTTACGCAGAGCGAAAACGATTGGAATACTCGGCTCGAGCATTGGAAAAAGGCTGTTGATCCATCTCATTTCACCCTACAGCAAGTATTTCTGGGGCATGGCCTAGGAACATTTCCTACGTTCATGGCGCAATCGATGGAGTTACCGATCCCACCATTGCGTTGGAGGAGTGATGATGGAGGCAAGATCGAAATAAGAGGTGGCTGGCCACTTTACTTGGAACGTGTTCAACGGCCCGCATCAAAAGATTCACAATCGATAGCAATGCGTATCACCCATTCCGACAGCGATGGAACCCCTACATCGATTTTTGCACGCAGATGCTATCAAGCTCTGCTTCAATCCTACGAATCAACGGAGGTAGCGCTCGCCATCCCTCGCGATGCAGATGACCAACATTTTGAATTGGAACTGCCTGCGCCAGAAATCTCCAGCAACTCTCCAACGCAGCGAATTTGGAGACCGGAAACGTTAAGCATCAGCATGCATGGCCGGGGGATCGCAACGCTCACCCACGTCGGAATCGAAGGAAGCGATCATCTGCCCACCGACACGCGTACCAAGGGCAGCTCGCCTTGGTTCTTTACCTGCGATGACCTACTCGTATGGCGAGCGCAAAATGCGATGGTGCATACATATTTCGAGCAAGGGATATTAGGCATCGCAGGCCTGCTTTTCCTAGCGACGTTACTCTTCCCTCGGCGTATCCAAAAAGTCAACCCGAGAACCATTCAGGACGTGAGAATGCTGCTGATCTCTTTATTGGGCGTTTTCCTGATCGCGACCATCGGTTCCTTGCTCGACACACCCCCATTGGCTGGGTTGATCCTAGGCACAATCGCTTGTTATCAATCGGTGCATACTCGCTCGCCTGTCGCATCGGGCGATGCTCGTCACTGAGGTCCTATCACTGAGGTCCTAAGCAACCTTGGAGGTACATCAGCCCACTAGGGGAGGTTCGGCCTTCGGCCCGGGAAGGGTGAACTGACTTGTGCAATAGTTGTTTGCACTTCACCCTCCCATCGCGACGCTCGACCCTCCCAGCGGGAGGGTGTCTCGACCGGTCTCTCTCCCCTGAAGCGTCAATACGCGTTTCTCATTGTAGGGGTTGTGCACGGTTTTCTGGAAGATCGACAATGGCTTGACAGAATGGTTGTAGGGTGTCGAAAGAACACGAGGTATGATTGAATGTCTGGTTGCAGGATGCAACTTTTGGACTTAAGGGATGATATCTTGAGCACGAAAAAGACGGTCGCGTTGGGGCAATTGTGTCGTTTTTTTCTGTTGCTACTTTTGGGATTCGAGATTGCTTTCTCAACAGGTTGTAGCTCGATTCTTTTCAGAATCAAAGGCATGCCAGCTCGGGAGCTCCCCAACGAACTGCTACCGATGACTCGCAATCATCGGACTCCCATTGATTATCGCTTCCTTAGTCAGGATCCCCCTCAAGTTTTTCGCATCGATTCCGGGGATGTTTTGGGAATCGCCGTCGACGGCATCTTCCCGTTTACCCCACCGACAGCACCACCTTCTGCGCTGCCGGTGAACTTTCCCCAGGGGGGAAGTTCGATGCCGCCCTCCACAGGTTTTCCGGTCGTCGTTCAGCAAGACGGTACGATCCAATTACCAGGCATTGATCCATTTTCGGTTCGCCAGATGACCGTTGAAGAAGTCCGTAGAGCGATTGCAGACGCTTATCGTAAATCCGGAGTCATTCGGGAAGCGAAAATATTTCCGATTGTCAGTTTGATTAAGGCGAGAACCTATAACGTTTCGGTAATACGCCAGGACCTTGGGATGGGAAGTCAGTCCATCCAATTGGATGCCTATCAAAATGACGTTCTTCATGCGCTTCTCAAAACGGGTGGATTGCCCGGCGAGAAGGCTAAAGATCACGTTACCATCCTACGTTATTACCGGATAGCGCCGATCCCGCCGCCTGGAGCCCCATTTTCATCGGACGTCCTAAAAACAACCTCATGGGATATACCGCAAGTCATTCCATTGACGGTTCCCAGCGGTACGAATATCTGCTTTCCAATTGCGGGTTCCATTTTGAATGAGGGTGATATCCTTCACATCGAAAATCGTGAGACAGAGGTCTTTTACAGTGCTGGAGTGCTGCCTCCGGGGCAACACTTGCTGCCTCGCGATTATGATGTTGACATTTTCGACGCGATGTCAATCGCTGGATATTCTTACGGTTCTTCTACCGGTGGGGGAAGTCTGGGTGGAATCTCGGGAGTGGCTCCTACTCAACTTTTTATCTTTCGCAAAGGTCCTGATGGTAATCAAGTCACGATCAAGATTGACTTAGACAAGGCGCTGCGCGATCCACGAGAACGCTTGGTCGTTCAGGCAGGTGATAAACTCCTGCTGAGATACTCGACGAAAGAAGAGATTGCCAAATTTGGAATGTTCTCCTTCTTTACATTCGGGCTTCAGCAGTTTTTGCAAGGAAACTAGTCAGGTAGAATCCATGGCCATTGAGCTTGCCGAAACTGAAATGTCATGGCCTGACCTTTCTCCTTCGTGGCAGTATCCTCGTTTGAATGCACATAGTGCAGCATGGAATCAAGCGGTCACGCAAGGCTTGTGTCACAAGTCGTATCTTTTGGTACACCGCAGAGCAAACGGTGAAACGAATGGTATTTTGCCACTTCATTATGTGAACAGCAAGTTGTTCGGAAGGTTCTTAGTGAGCACAACTTATGTGAACACAGGCGGCGTTTGGGCGGAAGATAGCTCAACTGCATCGGAATTGATTTCCGCCGCGTGTGTTCTAGCGGATCAACTTGATGTCCGCTACCTCGAGCTACGGCATGAGATGCCCGTTGTGCATCCGCGTTTGAATAGGCAGCGTACCGACAAAGTACACATGAGGCTGCCGCTACCCAAGTCACTGGAAGAACTAAATCAATCCTTCAAATCGAAGTTGCGAAGCCAGCTTAAGAAAGTCGCTTCTCAGCCCTTCCAATTGAGCTGGGGAAATCAAAATCTTTTAGAAGACTTTTACCGAGTTTTTGCTCGCAATATGCGAGATCTTGGGACCCCAGTTTTTCCAAAAAAGCTGTTCGACTGCATCTTGAAGGAGTTCGCAGGCAATGCAGAACTTTGTGTGGTATCTATCGATGGAACTCCATTGGCTTCTGCCCTGCTGGTCCATCAACACGGTGTGACCGAAGTCCCCAGCGCTAGTAGCCTGCGAGCCTATAATGCCACCGGTTGCAACATGTGGATGTATCATCAGTTGCTTTCTCGCGCGATCGAGAGGGGTAGCCATACTTTCGACTTTGGCCGTAGTACTATCGATAGTAATACCTACCGGTTTAAAGCTCAGTGGAATGCTAAACCTTTTCCATCGATTTGGCAGTACTATGAGCGTCGCGGCTCGACCGATGACATGCGTCTCGATTCTGCAACCAATCAACGCTTGATCAGAGTTTGGAAGTGTCTCCCCGTCTGGCTGACACGCTGGATTGGTCCCATGATTGTTCGTGGAATTCCATAGGGACCTCCTTTTTAGCGGTACGATCCCAATCGCTGGTGGAGTCAATGATCGGCGGCTTCAATCTAGCTCCGTTCTATTCCTCGCTGAACTCTTTTCCTCCAGCAACGTGGTCAATCGATCTACTTCGACTCGCTCACTGTCGTCATCCATTTGGCCGGTACGGCACAGCGAGTGAAGCAGCGAAGCTCGTAGGGCAACGCCCCCACCGTGGCAAGCATCTCGCCGTGAAAATACTCGTACCGAAACTCGCCCTTTCTCTTCCGGCGCAAATATTCTTCAGGAGTCATGTAATGCTTTGGGGGATAGACGATAACCGCGGTCCCTGCTCATTCTTTTGGATCATGATGCGGCGCAACTCGCCGGCGAAAGCACGAAATTGACTTGCAGACTGACAACTCGAAGTCGAACGAGTCCAATGAGGAAAAGCGAGAGGGCGACTGGTGGGATAGCCTAAAGTTCGCAGGGTGAGACGAGTACACCGGAAGCAACGCTTTTGGTGACAACTCTCGCTCTTTGAGCATCGTACTTGAAAATTCGACTAGACGCCCTACTATTGTCCATCCGAGATTTGTCCATCCGAGATTGCGGATCTGCCGACAAATCGCACTGATCTGTTTTTTGACGTTTCCTCAAACCCATCAATTCGCCAAAAGGTGCGACCCACTTGAACCAACTGCTGATCCCCTACATTTTCAACATTATCGTCCTCGTTCCTGTCGGTCTCTTGACGCTACTTGGTGGCGAGCGAGGCGGTCGACTAGCCAGTCAAGGAAAGTTCCCTGAGAGCGAAGGGTTTCGCACAATCCTCGGATCGCTTTGGACGGCAATCCTAGTCGGTTCGGTACTGGGCTTGTTCTATCCCATTACGATGTCTCCGCTACTGCTGATCCAGGTCATATACAAAACTCTTTGGCTAACGGTGTTCGTGATACCAAAGTTGCTCGGAAGGCAAAGCAGAGACGTTCCGTGGGGTATCTCGCTGACGTTCCTAGTGATCATCGCGAGTTACCCGTTCGTAATTCCTTGGAGGCAATTGTTCGGAAGTTAATGTTATGATGTGCTGATCAAGTAAACTACCGACAACAGCATGACAAATCCGGTCATCTGCTTGAACACAATCATCCAAGCGCCGGGCTTGGGTAAGAATCGCACAAACTTCGGGAACATTCCGATTAACAAAAAACGCGGCCTCTTTCGGCCTCGCAAATCGAATGAAGAGAGTCTCATCTACGAGCGATCTTAAATTCCGAATAGACCTACATCTTTTGGCCGACCATGCTCTCTGAATTCATCTTAGGTGCCATTGAGCTATCGGACATCGATGGTGACACGGACTTGTTCGTGTTCATTTGTGGCAGTATCGAATCTTTGTCTGACATCTTTGCCATACCGTTGTCGCTGCCCATTTCATGCGACTTGCTAGACATGGACTTGCAGCTCGTACCTGAACAGGTTGGGCTATCGCAAGTGTTGCCATCGCAAACGCTACTTCCACAAGTCTCCGGATTGCATGCCATTGAAGCCATTGTCATTTTGCCTTCCGACATCAGCATAGCTGCATCGGTCATCGACATATCCGATGCCATCACCATATCCGACGTCATTGACGGCAATGATCTTCCGGATGCCATGGAATCGTGTTTGCCAGTGAGCTTCCCGAACGCTGCAACCGAGGCGCCTAGAACCAAAACACTTGCAATGCCCAGCCAAACCTTTTGTGTCTTCATTTTCATTCTTCCGATTTCTACGATTTGAATTCTTACTGATATTTGCGAGCCATTTAGAAGTTCGCAAGTTGCTCAACCTGAGCAACACAATTAGGACGCCAAGACTCGTCGTTCCCTTACGAGAATTTGGAAAATTCTCTCAAGTGTTTCGTCAGAAAGACAGGATCGCATGCGAAGTGCGACTTAGTTATGATCATGTCTTCGCCTAACGAAGGAACGAAGCTAACCATTGTTTACGATAAGAAGTTCGAGCAGACCGGTTGGCAAGCCCATCCTCACTTGCCATTGCAAAACCGGTTCCGATTACAAAGAAAGAGCAATCTCAGTAAATGGCCTGACAGTTGATTGCAGGATGACAGCAAATTAGCGACAGGAAGGCAAGAAGTAGCTGATTTGGTTTGGCTAACTGAGAAATGGGTAGTCAACATACCCACTGTCTGCCGGTCCATAAAAAGTCTCCTGCACAGGGCGATTCAGCTGCGCGTCAATTCGGATTCGTTCAGGCAAGTCAGGGTTGGCGATGAAGAATTGACCAAAAGCGACTGCATCGGCAGTACTAGTTCGAATCGCGTTGGCCGCAGCCGTTTTGTCATAGCCCCCGTTAGTAATCAACGTCCCGTCGTAGTTTGCACGAATATGCGGAGTGACTCGCGGTACGTCAGGATTGAACAAACGGCCTGGACGAATCGATTCAGCGGTATGCACATAAGCCAAGTGAAAGCCAGACAGCATCTTGGCGACGTGGCTGTAGAGCCCAATCGGGTCGGTATCGCTCATACCGTTGCCGTTCATCGTAGGGCTTAGTCGAACTCCCGTTCGATTACTCGCCCAGGCTGAAGCCACAGCACGCGTCACTTCCTCAAGAAATCGCACTCGATTTGCAACTGAGCCACCATATTCGTCTGTTCGAAGGTTCGACGAGTCTCGCAGGAACTGATCGATCAAATACCCGTTCGCTCCATGAATCTCAACCCCATCGAACCCAGCGTTACGAGCGCGAACGGTTGCGACCGCGTAATCATCAACAATGGAAGCGATTTCGGATTTAGAAAGTTCGCGTGGCACGACGTAGGGCTTCTTGCCAGTCGGTGTATGAGCTTCGCCTGTCGCAGCGGTTGGACTTGGACCAACCGGTTGCTCCCCATTCTGATAGTCAGGATGTGAAACGCGGCCCATGTGCCAGAGCTGCAAGAACATCCGCCCACCCGCCGCATGAACCGCATCGGTAACTCGCTTCCAACCTTCCACGTGTTGGTCCGCGTAGATTCCGGGTGCGCCATGCCAACCGTAACCTTGTTTACTGATCGCAGTCGCTTCCGAGATGATCAACCCAGCCGACGCACGCTGTGTATAGTATTCAGCCATCATGGCATTCGGGACACGTTCGGTTGAGCGACCTCGAGTCAAAGGCGCCATGAAAATGCGATGCGGTGTCTCAATGGCACCTAGCTTCAAGGGATTGAATAGTACTTCATTATCGTTCATACAATGACTCCTGGATCTTGTTCTATGCAATTTGCGGTAGCTTTCCAACGAAAAAATCCACGGGTGATCATAATCAGAAAAGCGAAGTTTCGCGGCCATTCCGAAACTGCTAGCCATCGAGCCGACAACCAGCCAAGCTAGATTTGCCGACACGAAAGGCGCAAAACCTCAGCGCGTTTTATTGCCAAGAAGCCATACGGCAAGCAGCGACAAGACCATCGCAAGCCAGTCAAGATACTAGTCGACCATAAGCCGTTCCGTTTTTTATGATGCGGCTGAACCGATGAAAAGTACCACATTGGCGACTTGCCTTTCGTCGGCTCAGATCGCTGGCGCGGAAGGGAAATCAACCGGTATTTCGGTGATGTTGTGCAAGTAGTTGGTGATGATCTTATCGCCGATGGCGATGACAATGTCGACAACGTTCTCGTGCGTGAACCCGGCATCGAGCAGCTCAGCTCTCTCGGCATCAGACACCTTTCCACGGTTTTCGGCCACGGATTTGACGAATCGAGCCAGAGTATCTAGGTTGATGTTAAAACTGGCATGACCTCGACGCAGTTCGATCACTTGGTCATCGGTAAAGCCTCTCATCTTGCCCAAGACCGTGTGGGCCGCCAGGCAATATTGGCACTCGTTGACTTGGCTGACGACCAAGTTGATGACTTCGCGCTGTTTGGCCGAAAGCGAAGACTTGCGATTCTGCAACGTCAAATAATCGCCAAGTGCCGTTTCGCTGTGGGCAAGTGTGGCGTAAAGGTTGGGAACCATCCCAAGCCCCTTCTTGAGTTGGTCAAAAATGCCTTGATTGGTTGGGGAAACTGACTCACGGGTAGGAACAGTGAAAGCGGTAACTGTTGTGGACATTGAACTATCTCCAAAGTGTGGTTGAAAAACTGGGAACATACCTTGGACGCCGCGAAGGTCCTTGCGCTTACCGGTAATTTTGTC
The DNA here is from genome assembly GCA_947463915.1 of Planctomycetaceae bacterium. Taxonomy (GTDB): domain Bacteria; phylum Planctomycetota; class Planctomycetia; order Pirellulales; family Pirellulaceae; genus JBKCUI01. The sequence continues at coordinate 10,874 of CANHVO010000109.1, read as the reverse complement.
TTGTCGTCAGCTTCCCATTGGTCAAAACGACGCGGTGTGCAAAGAACTCAAGCAGCTCTGAATAGCTCGACTTTCTGTAGCATGATTCAGTAACGCCAGCTGACTTTGGAGCATACATTGAGTGTCGTCGCGATCATGTCGATGGTAAACGGCTTACACGAGGACGCATGACGGTTACTTTGTATGGCCTGTGGTGGAGCCTCATGCCAGAAGCTAATCGTAGGATTCCGTAATGAAATATGGGAATAGAGAGTGCTCTGAAACCACTACACCCTGATGAGCCTAATGTCCACTTCGCGATCTACGAATTTCCATTCTTCCGTTGCCCGTCAGTTTGGACGTCGCAAGAAAGCGAAGTCTTACCAGGCTCTTCGAAGGATTTATGGACCAAGATCGCCTTATAACTAGATGGTAATCAGTCGTTGTCGGATACCGTGAATGACGGCTTCAGTCCGCGTTGTGACCTCAAGCTTCGCGTTGATATTGATCAGATGCGTCTTGACAGTACCCACGCCAATCTCAAGTCTTTTCGCTATCTCTTTGTTGGATAGCCCGCGGGCCAAAAACTGAAGTACCTCCAATTCTCGACCTGTAAGTGACCTGCTCTTGATATCCTTAGCAAGTTTGCCGGCCGTATGCGAGCAGTAGTAGGCTCGCCCATCGAGAACTTCGCGAATGGCAATGACCATTTCGCTTCGATTGGCATTTCGACAAATGATTCCGTTGACCCCGGCATGGATACACTGCGCGATCTCAAAGTCGGTCGAAGCGGCAGTGACCACAATTGCTTTAGTCGCCGGAATTCGATCGCCACGAACTAGCCTTGTCAAATCTCGTATCAAATCACCGTTTTGCAGATCGAAAATAATTAGATCGGGCGAAGAGGATTCGATTGCATCTGCCGCAGCCGCAAGTCTCGGTTCATCGCCCACAACCGTCAGCCCTCGCTCATTGTGCACAACGGATATCACACCCATTCGAAAGATGTCTTGAGCACTAACGACAAAGATACGTGAGACGTTCACAATTGTTTCTGCGCAATCAGCAAGTCGAAAGTTAATATGGGCCAATTTGAATCTGGCCTAGTCACGTCTGTGACGCTCTTAAATCACTAAACATTACGTCAACGCGAATCATTAGGCCCTACTATATTGACCAACGGCGATTACGAGAAAATTTCTCGGAAATCTTCGATGAACAAGTAAGCGCATCTCTCAAGGCCTCGTCTGTTGTTGAGCGATAGCTACAGCCCAGTTATGAGAGAGGCGATCTCTCCATGCGTGCTTCGTGAACCGTCAAATAGGTAGAGTCACCATGCTCTGCTCTAGATCAGTCCCTCAATTGTTAGGAACGAATGATGAACGTTTTTTCGTTGGCTATGGTATCTTGCCTACTATCGCCATGTCGGCAAAAGCAACAGTGATCGGATGTCAAAAGACGAGTTCATCAAGAAGCTTGAAAAGATGACCGGAAAATTGTCGGTAGTTTGATTGATGGTCGCCTTTTGCTCCGCAAAAGGGCGCTATAGGACGCTGCTTTCGCGGAGCGAAAGGCGACCATAATAAACTCACAGCCTAGACGCATGCTGCTCGAAGAGTTGCATGCGTGAAACGTATAAAACTATCGTGAAATGACTGCTCTTCCAACTACCTTTAAGTAGCCCGTCAGTTTCTCAAACAACCCGGGAGTTCGACGTTCTTTCGTAAATTGGATCGCAATGAGCGTCGTATCGTCTTCATTAAGCCATTGGCAAGAATTCTCACTCATAAGTCGATTCAATTCTCTACCGAACTCCGTTACAGACAAAGAGCGAGGAATCTGCTGAACGAGCGTTAGAAGCCCGCTTTCTCCCAGCAATTGTTCCTCCTTGTCACAGCATTCCGTATAGGCATCGGTATAGAGCAAGAGCCAATCTCCTGGTTCGATCTTGAGGACAAAGTGTTCGTAGCGTGTCGACTGGTCCAGACCAAATGGAAAATTATCACCTAGTCCCTTATCCGTTGTCGGCAAATCTAGAAACTCCCACCGTCCGTATGCCCCTCTATAAAATAGAGGACGTGGATGTCCAGCGTTGGTTAACAACAGCGTAGACTTATGACTTAGATAAGTCGCTACAACTGCCGACGCAAAGCCCTCTTTAGCTTCAATTTCGGTGAAATGCCGGTTCAACTCGGCAACCAGTCGATCTTGCTTCTTGGTGTTCATGAATTTGCGCAGCAAATTCAAAAGCTCTTTCGATGTTTGTGCAACTTGATCGCCATGCCCGGCAACGTCTGCCAAGACAATTCGCGTTACGATGCCTCCAACACAAAGCGACAAATAGTGAATGTCGCCGCCCTGGCGATTACTTTGGTAGGGTTGGCTGAAAACCCAGGCTTGAAGCCCAGCCGAAGCAACATCTCGCTCTACGTACCGATTGCCATTCCATATCTCCATACACTGCAAATCATGGCCTCGCTGCGATTCGGCCTCTGGTGACGTTATCTTAGTGTTCATTCGCCACCCCTCTCGAACTTCAATCTGTTCATTATCTCGTTACCAGTCAACATAAGGCAACGAGTTATCGAACTTCCCGTAGTGCGATCATCAGAGCTTCGTACTCATCTTTGCAGCACTTGCATTGCTCAAGATGGATACGGACCGCTTCCATCGCATCGGGCATGACAGTGTCGTCGAGCTCCGCTTGCGCGAATTGGTCCATCAGCTCCAAGCAACCGTCGCAGCCGAGCGAATCGTCCACAGTCGCGATAGTTAGTTCGATTAAATTGTTTATTTGTTGATAGCTTAGTTTCATCATTTGCTTCCTTATGCCAACGCCTCAAAAATCTCTTCGCTGGTCAGCCCCGCGCGAGCGAATCCGTCTTTCAACTTCTGTCTCGCGTCATGGATCAATTTGTACACGGCGTTGCGGTTCATATTTAGCTGCTCGGCGATTTCATCGGTTGCAAAGTCGGACAGGAATGCTCGAGTCGCTAGCCGTTGCTTATCGGTCAACTCCGTATCGATCAGTGTTTGCAACACGCTGAAGATTTCAGTCCGGGATTCAGAGCTCGATAGACTTGGATCGACAGTAATTGCGATCTCGATCGAATGACCTTCGGCTGTATTGAACGCTTCCATCGAAACGTCTTGGTGGTATTTGCGCCGAAGGGCACTAATTCCAATCCTCGTTGCGATCGTCATCGCCCAAGTAGTGAATTTGCTGCGCCCCTCGAACTTTTCAATCGAGCTGAGCACCTTCATCAACGCTTCCTGGACTATGTCCTCGGCATTGAAAGGTTTCCCGTAGCGATTATTGAGCGACTTGCTCAGGCCGCGCAGCAAAACCGATCGAAGCTGAGCAATGGCATCATCCCTCGAAGCTCCGTCTCCCTTGAGGAGCCGTAACAGCTCGTCGTCATCCAACATTGGTAATTCCACATTTATTCCGTGTTTTCTTTTCTTTATTGAACACTGCCGAAGCTTGCCGTAGATGAAAGCTGTTTCCAGTAAACAACCGGCCGGGAAATTGGTTGGCACAAAATTCAGACGCTTAGTCCCCAGCCGCGCTTACCCCAGATTTTAATTTTATTTGGTGAGATTGGCTGACATGATTCTGCAAAGTCAACTTTTTGCCTGGTAAGCGCCCTTTAACCGATGCGTCTAGTCGCGACGCGCTTTCCAAGGGCGAAGAATGCAACGCATACATCCTTGCATGCCAATCCCATCCGACCACAGAAGCATTGACAAATCGAAGCGTGACCTGACAAAAAGCACATACGCGGGAGTTTTTGGGGCAATTGGTTGTTTGCTGTTTCGTTCGCGGTGCAAACTTCATCCCAGGCTGAAAAATTCCATCGCATTCGCGATTTAATCGCAGAAGTCTAGTACGGTTTAGTTGTGGCGAAATGCTTAGTTCCATAATCGTAGTGCGAGACTCTAACTTGTTCGACCGTAGTGTTTGGTCTACGCACTCCTTTGTCAGGAAAATCGGTAAGAGACTTTAATCCCGATTCGTCTCAAAGCATATGAGATCCAAACCCGGTGCTGGGTATCTCGCTCGCTTGAAACGCAAATGGCTTTAATTGGGAGTCTCAAAATGGTTCGGTCTATTTCCGCAATAGTCTTCTTTTCTTTGGCAACACTTATTTGGTTCGACGCTCGACTAACTGCCGATGAATCGTCGCTGAACGTCGGAAGGAAAACCAACGAATCGAGCGTATCATTCCTTCGACATCAATTCACAGTTAGTCGACAGAATGGAAAAATCCTCTTCGATGGAACCGAGATCCCAAAACACTTCCTTGAAACCAAAAGCAAAGAAGTTAAGCTCATCGAAATCTTCGATGGATTGAATTTCCCTTCGGATAGGCAATTCCTTCAATGGGCCCGTAAGCTCAAAGGAACAAGAACATATACTTACGACGAAGTAATTCGTGTCACTGAAGATGGTTCGACGAGTACTCAACCGCTAGTCTTCTATGATAAGGAACAGCGTTCTGAGTTGGACTCAAAGTGGCATGTTTGGCTCGATATGCGTCAGGCAGATCTTGAGCAAGCTAATCGTCTACGTTTGGCTCAAGAACAAGAGTCAAAGCGATATCAGCAGCAGGCTCATCTGCAAGAGCTCCAAACGAAGGCTAAACAAGCTCAAGCAGCCGCAGCCGAAAAATCAGCCCAATCCCTTGCTGTCATCAGCGGTGCAACGTCGCTTTGGGAAGTTGAATTGGTCCCGGCCGGAAGTTTTGGCGGATGCTCTACCTGCTCATCGTATCTTGGTGGATTTGGATATGGAACTCAGACGCACGGAGTAGCGTTCGTTGCCAATGGCGGCGGCCTGACATCCACTTTTGGAGGAAACTACAACTTCGGTGGTGGCTCAAACTCCCTCTATGTCAAGGCTTATGGACGTACAAGTCAAGCCGCAAGTGACCAAGCTGTTCAATACAATCCAGGATATCGAGTAGGCACCATTCGGAAATTAGCTGGCTACTAGACTACATTTCTTTTGAAGTTCAAACTAGCTTCGAATCGTACCGAAGTTTCCTCGAGCTTGTTGCAGTAGCGATAATACACTTCGACTCATGAGGTCGTGTCCATGGTGTTTTGATTAACCCCATTCGATCATCTGCGTATGCATGCAATACTCAATCCGAAGGAACAGCATTTGCAATCTCGTGCTAAGCACATCGCCATGAGTCTTCGAGTGAAGCAGGCCAATCGCCGAGTGGCCTTAAGTTTGTTAGCGGAACGGCAAAAGCCAAATGGCACTAATGGCACTCACTTTGTCCCTACTTGAGCCGCAGGCGCTAACCGCGATAACCGTGTTTACCAGGGAAACCGTAACGCGGCTAGCGCCCGCGGCTCAGTAATTTGCCTGCACCAGTTGCAAAGTGAATGCCATTGGGTTATTGCCCGACGGCTAATTGATTTGAAAAACACATGCGGATGTGCTTAGCGAAGAAAGGCGAAGCTTCTATACCTAACGGCAGATGGAACCTCCTCGCAACATGACTAAGTTATTACCAAGTCCGAATAGTTGGTGTCTGTGGCCCTTTGGCCGAAGAAAGAGTTCGCCGTGTTGGCCGCTCAGGCAGACTTCAGCTGCAATTCGAATTGAGTAACTCGAACACGAGGGAAACGGATTCTATGAAAACAACGCGATTCACCCTGCTGACCGCATGCATGGCAGCTTGCCTGGCCATTCCTGCTGTTCAAACATCGGCTCAAGAACCGAAAGCGAAAGCTGGCAAAATGATGACTGATGTTCATCCCATGGCCAAAGACGCGATGGACATGAAAAAAGCCAAGGAAATGGCAGCCCCTGCCATGATTCAGAAAGCCAAAGAGCAAATGATGGCTGGCGAAATGATGCCGAATTCGATGGCTATGGAGACAACCATGGCCATGGCAATGAAGGACGACAAGACCATGAAGATGGTGCAAGAGCAAGCCATGGCTCCGATGCCAGAAGGTAAGCCCATGATCCGTGACGAACAAATCAAGGCTGCCATCCGGAAAGTACTGAGCGATCCAGCACAATTTCAAGCGATGCTTCAAACGCTCATCATGCGAGAAACGGCAACCAACATGATGATGGCGAGCGCTGAAAAGCCATCCGCAGGAATGATGATGATTCCCGAAGCCGACATGAAGGCCGCAAAAATGGGAATGATGGGAGACGAAGCCACGACGATGAAAGTCGCAAAAGAGATGATGATGAACGCGATGATGATGGACAAGGACATCGGCATGGCAGTCAAAGAAGCCGCCATGAAGCCAGCGGACCCAGCAATGGACAAGATGATGAAGTCCGAAAGCATGATGATGGCAAAAGAAAAAATGATGAAAGAGCCAGCCATGAAAATGGAGATTGCCAAAGAGGCAATGGCGCGACAGATGGCTAAGCCACATGCAATGATGATGGACAAGAAAAAATAGCTATCCGCCAGAGCTTTCTATTCTTAAAGCTGGAGGTCAGCGCCTCCAGCTTCCCTCCCATTCCCTTCTCGTCGCCACCATGATTTCTTTCCCTGAACTCTCTGTTGAACAAATCCAAGAGCAAATCCGCGAGCGGCTCGCTGATATTCGCCCTTGTCTGCGTGGACTTAAAGTCACAATTCTTGAGAACGAAATACTCGTGACTGCCAACGGCGACATCAACCTAGAACAACGCTCGATTGGGAATGCAGAAGAAAAAGCAAACTCAGAAGTAACTGCTTGACCAACGGTCTTGTGACTAACTTACATTGAGCTCCGCTCTTGCAGCTTGGCCTCAAGTTCTGCAATCCTAGCCTGCAGTTGCTCGATCACTGGGGCAACTTGCTTTTGAGTGAATCGCTTGTGAATATGCTTCGGGCAGTTCACGTCCCATGCATCGATTTGAAAGAGGATAGCTCTCTCGACTTTGCCTGGGTAGGATCGATCGCGAAGCTCTTCCAAAAGTTCGGCGTCATCTTCAACAATGCGGAGCGTGCCCCAAAGCTTGATGCGACGACTGCGTGCGTAGTCCATCAAGAAGATAAACGCTTTCGAATTCTCCGCGATGTTTCCAAGAGTGATGTAGTGACGATTGCCTCCAAAGTCTGCAAACCCCAACGTTTGTTCATCGACAACTTTGAGGAAGCCTGGCGATCCCCCTCGGTACTGAATATAGGGTTGCCCTTCCGCATTGGCGGTTCCCAAATAAAACATGTCCAACTATGGTAAACTTGTACTCGCAGAGTTCAACTACGAGGGTAAACCGCAAGAAACCTTTCCTTTCGATCAATCGAAGGAACGGCTCGCCATGTATTTGCTCAACGCATACGCGTTCCCCAGGTTGTATTGGAACGGGATGCTGCGTGGGCTCGGCTAAGGTCGGAAAGTCGGCTGAAACTACTAAGTTAACAAATCGGAGGTATTGATGCTCAACCAACTTTTCATTCGTCAATTTTTCGTCGGAGCTACATTCGTAATGTTCATGGGAACAGTTCTGCAAGCACAAGAAAAGAGCGTCGCACCGGAAATCAACAAGGCGTTCCGTAAACCTGATATTGCTGACTTCCAGGGCAAATTCGAAAAGGAAGGTCGCGAAGCATTCGAACACCGCGAGGCAATTGTAAAAGCTTGCCAAATTCGCGAAGGGATGCAAGTCGCCGATGTGGGCGCCGGTACTGGGTTGTTCAGCCGCCTGTTTGCTCCAAAGGTTGGCGTCAAGGGAACGGTGCTTGCCGTCGATATATCCGAGGACTTCCTAAAGCACATCCAGGAAACGTCGCGCGAGCAAAACATAGCAAACATTCAGACAGTGCTTTGCAAGCAAGATTCCGTTGAACTGCCGGATGCGTCTGTGGATCTTGTTTTCACTTGCGACACCTATCACCATTTTGAGTTCCCATTCAAGACGTTGAGTTCGATTCATCGAGCGCTCAAACCTGGCGGAAGACTGATCGTTGTGGATTATCATCGGATCGAAGGGAAGAGCACTGACTGGGTGATCGGACACGTGCGCGCCGGCCTGGATGTCGTCGAAAAGGAGATTACTTCTTCCGGATTCAAAAGAATCGGGGAACTCAAAGATGTGCTCAAGGAGAACTACTTAGTCGAATTTGAGAAAGTCTCTGAAAGCGATCGCAAATCAGACAAATGAACGACGAACTTCAATTTGAGAATAAGAGCGTGACGGCTAAACAAAGCGGAACTGGCAATCCAGCACCAGCCGAGATCGATTCACGTATCTACATGGCAGCAGAACGCACCTTTCTTGCCTGGATTCGTACGGGCATCGCACTCATGGGTTTCGGCTTCGTCGTAGCGAGATTTGGATTGTTCATGCGAGAACTCACGCTCGCAGGCACACACCAGCAATCTGCCAATCCTAGCTTTTCGCTGCCAATTGGGATCGGACTCATTGGCTTCGGGATCGTTGTGAATGTTGTTTCCGTAGTTCGCCATCGTCGATACATCGCAGCCATCGACCGCAACGAGTTTAGGTCGGCGTTTGGATCGACTTTTGCAATTTGGGTCGCTCTGCTTCTCGCATTGTCTGGGCTCGCGATGACCATGTATCTCGTGAGATTATGAAAGAACCATGGGGTAAATCGAAAATCTACTTCACGGCAGGGGCTTTCCAATTACCTCAAGTTGCATTGAAAGTTCCTTGACTACTTCAGGATTCTCGGCATCGACATCATGAAGCTCTTCGGGGTCCTGGTCGTGATCGTAGAGCTCGGTTTGATCGTCGCTCCATCGTGTAAGTCGCCATCGGGACGTGCGTACACTTTGGCCGTAGAGCTTCGGGCCGCGTGTAACGAGCGTGAAAGCAGCGTCTTTTACGCTAGCGTCGGACGACTGTAAGACCGTACGTAAGCTAACTCCCGCGACTTGATGCGGAACCTTGAGCCCGCACATGTCTGCGACCGTGGGATAGAGATCGACGAACTCGACGAGCGAGCGACTTGTCCGGCCGCCTGGTATATCCGGTGCCGAAATAACAAGTGGTGCACGGCAGGACCGCTCGAAAAGAGTGTTTTTGTTCCACCAAGTCCGTTCGCCTGTGTGGTAACCGTGGTCTCCAACGAAGATGATCAGTGTCTTTTCCCAAAGATTGTTTTGTCGAGTGTATCGAGAACTTGGCCGAGCTGTACATCCATAAAGCTTGTTCCTGCACAATAGGCCCGGAAGAGTTCTCTCCATTCCTTGTCTTGGAATTTGGCGAACGCAGCCCCATAATCCCCAAATCCGACTGCTTCCTTGCGAGCGGATGACATGTCAGTTGGATCGCGCCAGATTTGTAGTGACTCCAGCGGATACAAATCGAAGTACTTCTTCGGCGCGACGAAAGGATCATGCGGTTTCATGAATCCACAACCGATGAACCAGGGTGTGTCTCCAAGTTCGTTTATCTTGGCCACAGTTGCGGCTGCGATTTGGCCATCCGGCTGATCGTCATCGGTGCCATCGGCGGCCCCCCAACTGCACCATTCGAGTGCCCCTTTGGTGACGTTGCGACCCTCGAGCATTATTTTGCCTCGCTTCGTGGCTTGGAAGGCCTTCGCCGTATGCCAAGATTTACCTACATCCATCCATGCCTGTTTGGCTTCCAGACTGCGGGGAGGGAGCATAACGAATTCACTGTTTCGGCTGAGCCTTCCAAACGGCTACGTTTCGGAACTGTGCTCCTTCACCTTTGGCGACCAACCCAACTCGGCCTTTGGGGTCTTTGAAACGGTCATGTTTTGCGGTCAATTCGTGGTCACCAACAGTCGCTCGCCAAGTATCGCCACTAATCTCGATCGTTACTTGACACCACTGTTCAGGGTCAAACGGCGCATCGATTTTCTGGAGGATTTCTTTGCTTGTCTGCCTTGCAATACCGCTCATTTTTTGTAGCCAAACGGCAGTCGGCGTTACCATAATGCGGCCAAGATGATGATTGGGATTATTCGTGTCTCGACAGACGAAGCCGACCTGTGGCGAGGTGCCGAGCATGAATTCGGCGGTCATGACCATGTCATTCAACTCGGTCACGTACTCGCAAACAGCTTCGTGACCATTCGGTCGAGCGGCACTAGGCTTTTCATCTTTGGCATGCACTGCACCTCCTTCGACTCGCCACTCGCCAATACCGCCTCGCCAACCAGCGGTTCCCTTTGGTGCAAGTGACTCGGCGCGATCGAAGGCTTCTGCCGTAACTAGTTGGCCAGGAACGTTGATCTGCGTTTTCGGAGGCTTGGGTTCGTCGGATACGACGAGTACGGTCATCGAGAAAAAGAAAAGAAAGAACAAGTTCGAGGCAGAGTTCATTTTACATTCCGTATTGCTACTGGATTTGCATTTGTAAAAGTTGGAGCTGTGTCGCTTTGGAGGCTCAGCAGATCGCCATCTTTTCTCGATCATATCGCATCCTTGCTGTCGGCTGCCCCTTTCGGATGGCATTTTTCATAAGCTTACTTCCAGAGAGGTTCAATTTGTTCCAAGTTCCATTGGTTCCACATCGAGTCAAGTTGTTTTACGCGAGCCGGTTCTTTCGCTGCGAGATTGGTGGTCTCGCCGATGTCGCGAGCGAGATCATAAAGTTGCCATTCCTTAGCGTCGCGGATGATCTTCCAGTCGCCGCTTCGCAGGGCGTTCTTCTTGCCCACGCGCCAGTACAAGTTTCGATGCGGGAAGTTGACAGTCTTGCCGAAGAGCAAAGGGAGAAGGCTGACTCCATCAAGCTTGGTTTTGTCTAGCGTCGTGCCACCAAGCTCCATCGCTGTCGCCGTTACATCGACCGATGTGACAGGTACATTGATCACTCGTCCAGCCGGCACCTCACCTTTCCAAGAAATGATGAGCGGCACGCGGATGCCGCCTTCCCACAGTTCACCTTTGCCTCCACGCAGCGGAGCATTGCTCGAAGTGAGCTCCTT